>NZ_JBXSOU010000004.1:0-499250 GCF_057784395.1 Martinezella sp. CNPSo 3957 | reverse complement strand
TGCGGCGAAGGCCTTCTGGCCCTCCTCTCCGAGCGCCTCTTTCGCAAGCTCGGTCGCCGTCGCCCCGGGCGACAGCACGTTGACCCGGATGCCCGTGCCCTTCAGGTCCTCGGCCCAGGTCCGCGCGAGATTGCGCACCGCTGCCTTGCTCGCGCTGTAGGCGCTGAATGCCGGGGCGCCCGTGGTGCCGGCGCTCGATCCGGTCAGGATGATCGAACCGCTGTCGCTCATCAGCGGTAGCGCCTTCTGGACCGTGAAGATCGTGCCTTTCACATTGGTGTCGAAAGTTTCGTTGATGTGCTTGGCGGTGATCTGGCCGAGAGGAAGCGGGCTGCCCGCCCCGGCATTGGCGAAGACGATGTCGAGGCTTCCGCGCTCGGCTTTCACTGCCGCGTAGAGCCGATCCAGATCGGCTTCATCGGAAACCGATCCCTTCACCGCGCGGGCGTTGGCTCCAAGCTCGGCCACAGCCGCATCGAGTGCTTCCTGCCGGCGGCCGAAAATGAACACGAAGGCACCTTCCTCGATGAAGCGCTTTGCTGCGGCAAGGCCGATGCCGGTCGCGCCGCCTGTGATCACGGCGGTCTTACCCTCAAGCTTTCCCATGACTTTTCCTTTGTCGCGTCGGAGAGCGCCTGTTGCCATCTGCGCAGACGGACGCTACCTCAGTGGATCATTGATCCGTTTCATAACCGGATCGCCGATCCACATATATGGATCACTGATCCATATAACAAGGTAGTCCATGCGAGCCGACGCAGAAAAAAATCGCAGTCAAATTCTCACCGTCGCACGTAACGTTGTCGCCGAGCATGGTGTGGACGCGTCGATGCGTGACATTGCCCGCCGGGCCGGCGTCGGGTTGGCTACGCTGCTCCGTCATTTCCCGACGCGAGAGGCGTTGTTCGAAGCGCTGCTGTGTACCCATCTGGATGCACTGACGCGGAGGGCAGCCGAACTCGAACGGTCGACTTCGGCCGACGAAGCGCTTCTCTCCTGGTTTCGAGAATTGGTGGAATTCACCCAAAGCTCTAGGGGCGTTGTCGCCATGATGGCGGCCGCCCACACGAACCCCGACTCCGCTCTTTATGCTTCGTGCGCAGCGGTGCACTCGGCAGGCGCGCGACTATTGCTCCGTGCTCAGGGCGAGGGAACAGCGCGCGCCGATATGAATGGGGACGACCTTTTCGCTCTGATAACGGCTCTCGGCTGGGCGGCCGATCAACCCTCATTCGCGCCACGGGCGGACCATCTTGTCAACCTTATTACAAGCGCCATCCTGACAAGTCGGCCTGGCGCTGATGGCAAGAAGGGAATGACTTAAATTAGATCGGTATCCGAGGGCAGCAATGCGTCCCCATTCGGTCGAAAAGCCCGCAGTGGCTCTTTTCCAAAAACCGACGCTGCCATGTTACCCGTCGACGGTATCAATGCGCCGATATTGAGGAAACTCGAGCGGAGGGCTTTTGCAACAACAGCGTCGCCGGTCTATTCCCTTCAAGAGCCTTCGAAAACTACTCGGCGTTAGTCACAGGGGCGGAGCCAACACCCGGTGCTTAGCGCTTGGCGAATGCGCGCAAAAAGGTCTTCGTTGCCTCTCTTGCCATGCGGTCGACTTCTTCCTCTGGAGTTTGACGGCCGATCTGTTGGTTGATCCGCAGATCTGTTGCGAGCAGCGCCATATACTGGCGCGCGGCAAGTGCCGGATCCTCTATGTCGAGATGACCAGCGAGCGCGAGCTGCGCCAGGCGAGCCGCGATGGCGGGGTATTTCTTGCCCGGTCCGTATTCCTTCCAGGTCTCGAACAGTTCGGGAAATCTGCCGCCCTCCGTCTCGATGAGCTTGCGTAGCCAGAGACCATTCGGATCGCAGACCGCCTTGCGCAGGAGCAGCGCCGAAAATTCAGTCAGTTCCTTTTCGAGATCGATAGGCGCAACGGGAAATGTGTCCAACACCCGAAAGAAGCCGGCACTCGACTTCTCGGTGATCTCCGCAACCACAACTTTGAACAGATTATCCTTATCGCCGAGTTGATTGTACACCGTCTGACGGGACACGCCGGCTCTTGCCGCGATAGCATCGATGCTCGCCGCCGCAAACCCCTCCTCGGCAAAAACGTCTGCGGCCGCGGTCAGGATTGCCTGACGTTTGCTGGTGGCGGGTGGACTCTCTGTCTCGGAAGAAACCGCTGCGGGCGAAGTTTTCATGACACCATCATATAGGACTTGACCAATTGGACAATACTGTCCAAAATATTTTACAGGAATGACGGGTCATGCGTTGGAACCATCTCCGTCTTTCCGCTGTCCCATCTATAATCGCCCACTCAATCCCCGTCACATGCTTTTTGTATGAGACTTTGTTTCGTCCGGGGAATGGTGTGCGGGAAAGGTTTCTTCCGTGCAGAGCAAGGATTCCGTTTCATCCCTCGGGGCCGGTGGCTCCCACCATGCCATCGTCCTTGGCATTCTTTCAGCCGTGGGTCTCTTTGCCCTCGACATGTATCTACCCGCGTTGCCGACGATCAGCCTGGATCTTCGCGCTGACACCCATGCAGTTCAGGCAAGCCTGATCTCTTTCTTCGCCGCCATGGCCGTGTCGCAGATTGTCTATGGTCCACTGTCGGACATGTTTGGCCGCAAGCGGCCTCTGTATGTCGGTCTGGTGCTCTATGTCATCGGCGCGATCGGTTGCGCGCTTTCGACCGATATTGGCTGGCTGGTCGCCTTCCGTTTCATTCAGGGTACAGGCGCCTGTGCCGGCGTCGTGATTGCTCGCGCCATCGTGCGCGACCTGCATACCGGGGCGGCAGCCGCGCAACTGATGTCGCGGCTTATGCTGGTCTTCAGTATCTCACCCATTCTGGCGCCACTCGCGGGCAGCATCGTGACAATGTTCGGGAACTGGCGACTGATCTTTTGGGTCATGGTCTTCGCCGGCGTTGTCGGCTTCGTCGCGGGCCGCTTTTTCCTTGAGGAAACCCGGCCGGTTGCGGCGCGCAGTGAAAGCAGCCTTGGCGGGGCATTGAAGGCCTACGGAACACTCCTTAAGGACCCGTACTATCTCGGTCTGGTGCTGATGGCCTCCTTCGGCATGTCGAGCTACATGATCTATGTCGCCAACTCCTCCTTCGTGCTCATCGGCCATTATGGGCTCTCTCCGAGCTTTTACAGCGTCGTGTTTTCGGTGAATGCCGTTGGCTTCATCGGCATGTCGCAGATGAACGGCTGGCTTGCCCGCCGGATCGGTTTGCGCAAGGTCATTCGCGGTGCGGTTTCGGGTTATGCGCTGACGATGTTGGCGCTGGCTGTCGTGATGGTCGGTGGAGTCGATCGCCTCGACATTATGGCGGCCTTCCTGTTTGCGGGCTACGCTTTCCTTGGAATGATCGTGCCGAATGCGGCGGTGCTGGCGCTTGAACACCATGGCCGCATCGCTGGCACGGCCTCGGCGATGATGGGGACGGTCCAGTTCATGACATCGGCGCTGGTGGTTGGCATCGGTGGTATGTTTATGGACGGTACGGCGAGACCGATGGTGGTCGTCATCGCTATCTGCTCGGCCATCGTGCTTCTCCTTTCGATCGCGGTGCTGAAGAGCAGGCATGTGGTGGCGGCTGAATAGATTTTGCTGCCACCGATTGCAGCGGCCTATATAGGCCGCTCGCGCCAAGGCTTCTTCAGCGCGAGCGAAGTGCACCTTCAGAACGGCTCCGAGATCTTAGGATAGCGGAGCTACGAGCTTACATCTCTTTTTCCCACCAGCCGCGGGTGTCCACGTCAGTGGCGCCTGCGAGAGCCTCCAGCTCTGCGATGTCGGCGTCGGTAAGGGTGATGCTGCCGGCTCGGACAAGACCATCGATATAATGGGGTTTGGTGACGCCGATGATCGGCGTCGTGCCCTTGGCGATGGCCCATGCCGTCGCGACATCGGGCGCTGCCGCACCCTGCTTCTCTCCGATCGATGCGAGCTTGTCCGTCAGCGCCTTTAACTGAGGCAGCATGCCATTGTAAGCCTCCGCCCGTCGGCTTCCTTTAGGCAGCTGGTTCTCCGGACTGTACTTGCCTGTCAGGGCGCCCTGCTCAAGCACCATGTAGGCGAAGAACGGGATACCTCGGTTGCGGCAGTAATCCAGAATGCCGGCTTGCTCGGAGCTGCGGTAGAGGAGACTGTAGTGATTCTGAATGGCATCGACCTGGAACCCGGCTTCCCCGAGGATCCGGTTGGCGAGCTCGATTTCGCTCAGGTTGTGATTCGAAACACCGACATGTTTGACCTTTCCACTCTTCAGCAACGGTATCAGGCGCGGAGTCCACCGCGCCACATCGGCTGGATTGTGAATCCAGTAGAGGTCGATGTAGTCGGTGCCGAGGCGCGCCAGGCTCTGTTCCAGCATGTCCGCCACCGGATCATCACTGGTCTCTGCCGCTTGCGGGGTGAACTTCGTGGAGAGCTGGTAGTCGCTGCGAGCGTAGCGCTCCAGTATCTTTCCGAGCGTGGTCTCTGAACGGCCCATGCCGTATACCATGGCAGTATCCCACAGGGTAAAGCCGGCCGCATGCGCCTTTTCCGCGACCTCTTCCAGGTCAGCCTGAGTGGGGCGGCTGCCGAAGTAGCCGTCGCCAGCCTCGCCGCTGTCGCCCCAGGCCCAGGTGCCTAGTGCGACCGCGGGGGTCTTCAGATTATCGATTGTCATGTTTGCTCCATACTTGTTCTGCGGCCAGGTTCGCTGTGACTCAGGCGCTGCAGACGCTATGATGGGTGGCGAAGCCGAACCGTTAGCCCGATGCGCCGCATTTACTGCCCAATCCTCCAGAAGCCGCGCCGATCCGCCTTGCTGCCCTCCCGCACGCGTGCGATGGTCCGCTTCATGGAAATACTGACCGAAATCTCTGCGATAATTGCTCGGCACGTCTCGAAGGATGGCTTCCACGCCACCTCACTCGAACGTGTGACGCTTGCTCGATCCTCCACAGTGACGATGCCGATGCCGAACGTATACCGGCCGCAACTATGCCTTGTCGCACAAGGGCAAAAGGAGGTTACGCTGGGCGAGCGCGTGTTCAGATATGCACCGGGCCGTTACGGGGTCGTGACCTACGACCTGCCGGTCACGGGCCAGGTGGTCGAGGCGACGCCTGACAAGCCCTATCTATGCCTGTACCTCGATTTCGATCCGGTCATGTTGGGACAGTTGGCGTTGCACGTGCCGCCGTCGCCGGGGGTGCCTTCTCGGCCCATAGGCAAGACAGTGTCTGACGCCGGCGCCAGTCTGCTCGATCCGGTGCTGCGCCTGTTGCTGCTGCTCGACGATCCGGCAGCGTTGCCGATACTCGGACCGCTTACTGAGCAGGAAATTCTCTATCGCCTGCTCGCCGGCCCGGACGGCGCGAGGATGCGCCAGATCACCTCCAGCCAGGGACGGGTGGCCCAAGTCGGCCGCGCCATTGCGTGGATCGGGCAGAACTTCCGGGAACCGTTCAGCATCGAGCGGCTTGCCGCGGAAGTTGGCATGAGCCCGTCGAGCCTGCACGAGCATTTTCGTGCCGTGACGGCGATGACGCCGTTGCAATTCCAGAAGCAGCTAAGGCTCCAGGACGCGCGCAGCCTGATGCTGGTCCAGGACATCGACGCTACGACCGCCGCCTTCCGCGTGGGTTACGAAAGCCCGTCGCAGTTCACTCGCGAATATCGCCGCCACTTTGGAGAACCGCCGGCGCGCGACATAGCCCGCTTGCGGGCTTCGCCAAGTCTGCCGGTGGTGGCTTGAGTTCCGCTTACCGGCGAGCGTCTCTGCTTCTACTACCTTGATTTGCTTGCACAATCTAAGATTTATGCGTCGCGTGACCGGCACCTAAATTTATGATGCGACGAGCCACATATAAGCTGCAGCCGTCCAGGAGAAGCCAAGGCCGCCGCAGCCTTCCCCGGTGACCGGGTCGAAATATTCGGCAAAACCTTCCGCCTCGATCGCCGAGATGGTCGACTTGCGCAGCTTCTCGGCATCGTCGACGCGGCCATTGCGCTTCAGGCCGTCGATCAGCAGCCAGTTGATGATCGCCCAGGCGGGGCCGCGCCAGTAGCGTTTCGGCTCCCAGCTGGCGGCGCCGGGCTTTACTGTCGGGAAGGCGACTTTCATCCCCTTGGACCATGCCTTCATTTCATCGACGAGAGCGCCGACGACCGCCTTGTCGAGATCGAGCGACAGAAGCGGGATGAAGCCTGCTTGTGTCGGTGCCTCGATATCCCTGCCCGAAACGAGATCGCGGGATACGAAACGCGATAGATCGGGTCGCCACTGGGCGAGGGTCGCGTTACGAGTTTTTTCATTGAGCGCGGCGATCTCGGATGCGTCTTTCATGCGGCCGAATTCGTGGGCGAGCGCTTGGAGGTCTTCGCCGGCCTTGAGCAGGATCGCGGTGGTCTGGATCTCGGCGACCTTGAAGGGGGCCTTCGCCCACTGTCTGGCCGGCTCCCAGTCGCAGGCGGCATACGTATCAACCAGGTGGATGAAGCGCTGATAGTCCTCGTTGCGGGGACGCATCAAAGCGTTCACGTGGCCGGTATCCTTGCGCACGACCGGCGTGTCGGTGGTGGTGGGGACGCGGGCGAGCGCGACGTCCCATGCGGGAGAATTGTCGCTGCCGCTTTCCCAGGGATGAAGCAGGGCAACGAGGCCGGTCCCTTCAGGGTCGCGAGCCGCATACCACCAGCGATGCCATTTCAGGGCCGCTTCATAGAGCGGCAGGGTGCGGGTCTTGTCGCCGGTGGCTTCGTGCAGCTTGCGGAGCGCGATGGCGAAAACGGGCGGCTGGGTGATGCCGGAGGTCGGGATCGTATGGCGGGTGCGCCAGACGTTCGGGCCCGGAAAATAGGTATCGCTCGGCTGGTGGAAGACGATATGCGGGATCATTCCGTCCGCCCACTGGCCCTCGACCAGCCGCTCCAGTTCGCGATAGGCGCGGTCCGTATCGTAGAGCGCGAAGCCCATAGCGACGAAGGCGGAATCCCAGTTCCACTGGAAGGGGTAGAGCCGGTCCGTCGGCACCGTATAGCCGCCGCGGTCGTTGGCGACGAGAATACGCTTGGCTTGATCGATGTGCCGGTTCATGTCGGTACTCCGGTATCGGGGAGGGACGCCCCTAGGCCGTTACGGCCGGAAAGGATTTGCCGCTTTCGGGGGAAAGCCAGGTGATGCGCTTGCGATCGAGCTTCAGGCCGATCGTATCGCCGCTCCCAACGGTTTCGGAGGCAGGCAGGATGACGCGCACGGGCTGATCGTGGATCGAGCCGGTCAGGAGCAGGTGCGAGCCCATCGGTTCGGCGACCCGCACTTTCATTTCGAGGCCCTCGGGCAGGCCCGCAAGCTCGACCGCCTCGCCGCGCAGGCCGAGGATGATCTCCCTGCCGGCTTCCTGCGGTGCGTTCAGTTGCTCGATACCGGCGGAGACCTGGCCGTTCAGGACGGGTACCTTGATGAAGTTCATCGGCGGATTGCCGATGAACCCGCCGACGAAGCGCGTTGCGGGATGATTGTAGACATCGACCGGCGAGCCAACCTGCTCGACGATCCCTCCATGCATGACGGCGATGCGGTCGGAAAGGCCCATCGCCTCCGTCTGGTCATGCGTGACGTAGATCGTCGTCGTGCCGGCCGATTGCAGCACCGTCTTGAGTTCGGTGCGCATTTCGAGGCGAAGCAGCGCATCGAGGTTGGAGAGCGGTTCGTCCATGAGGAGGACCTTGGGCTCGACGGCAAGCGCGCGGGCAACGGCGACGCGCTGGCGCTGGCCGCCCGAAAGCTTGTTCGGATAACGGTCGAGATACTGTTCGATATGCAGCAGGCCGGCGGCCTTTTCGACCTGCGCCTTGATGCGCGCCTCGTCTGCCTTCTGCATGCGCAGCCCGAAGGCAACGTTTTCGTAGACCGTCATATGCGGGAAGATCGCATAGTTTTGGAAGACCATCGCGAGCCCGCGATCCTTGGGAGCGAGCCCGAGGGCCGACTTGTCGCCGATGCGGACATCGCCGCCGGATGCGGTTTCGAGACCCGCGATGATACGCAGGAGCGTGGTCTTGCCGCAGCCGGACGGGCCGAGAAGCGAGACGAATTCACCGTCGTTGATCGTCAGCGAGACCTCTTTTAGGGCCTGGAATGCCCCGAAACTCTTGCCGACACGGTCGATGACAATATTGGCCATGGAATTGGTCCCGTTATTTGGAGGAGATGCCCCAGATCGCGAAAAGGTAGCGCCTGACCGCGAAGATGAAGACAACCGAGGGAAGGATGAGCATCAGGCCGCCGGCGAAGCGATAATGCATCGGGCTTTCGGAAAGCACCGTCAGCAGATAGGCCGTCAGTGTGCGGTTGCGCACCGTCAGCACCGAGGCGGCGAAGACTTCGTTCCACGAGATGACGAACGCAAAGACGGCCGTTGCGACGATGCCTGGCAAGGCGAGCGGCGCAACGACCTTGAAAAAGGCCTGGATGCGGGTGCAGCCGAAAACCCATGCGGCTTCTTCCAGCTCTTTCGGGACGCCGAGGAAAATGCCCTGGGTCACTAGAGCCGCGAAGGGGAGCGCCAGGACCGTATGGATCAGGCCGACGCCGACGATCGTATCGTAAAGGCCGAGCCGGATGAAGGAGACGGTGAGCGGCAGCGCTAGGATCGCCAACGGGAAGGCGCGCGTCAGCAGGACCAGCAGCCGGTAGCTGTCCTTGCCCGGAAAATTATAGCGGGCGAGTGCATAGCCCGCGGGCGCCCCGAGCAGGATGGAGAGGGCTACCGTGATGCCTGCGGCGCCCAGCGAATTGAGGAAGGAGCGGACGACCCCTTCCGTCTGCAGGAAGAGGATGAAGGGTTCGAGCGAGATGCCGGTCGGCAGGCCGGTCTTCGGCCAGATGTAGACGCCCTGTCGCCCGCCAAATGCGCCTAGCGCCACGAGATAGATCGGCACCAGAACCCAGGCGCAGAGCGCGGCGATACCGCTCCAGAGCAACCAGCGGCGCGATGAAACGAAGCTTGCGGGATTGGCGGTGGCGGCTGCTTCGGAACGGATGGCTTGCATGTTCATGGCAGGCGCTCCGGATCGACCTTGAAGGCCTTGAGATAGACGAGGGTTGCGGCGAGCGAGATGACCATGATCAGAACCGCATAGGCGGCCGCGACGCTGTAATTCTGGTTCTGGTTCTGCCAGTTGTAGGCTTCGCCCACGAGAACCGGAAAATTACGGCCGCCCAGTGCATAGACGACAGCGAAGACCTCGAAGGCGAGCACGGTGCGCAGGATAAGGGCCGATTGCAGCGCCGGACGGATCAACGGCAGGGTTATTTTCCTGAAGCGCGTCCAGGGACCGGCCCCGAAGATTTCGGCGGCTTCCTTGAACTCCTTCGGCACCTGGTTGAGGCCGGCGACGATGATGACCATGACGATCGCCGTGCCGCGCCAGATCTCCGCCACCGCGATGGCGATGAAAAGCGCAACCGGCGTCTGGTAGGAGAGCCAACTCGCCTGGCGGCTGATCACGCCGAGGCTGAAGAGCAGCGAGTTGAAATAACCGGTATTCTGAAGGATCGACAGCCAGACGAGGCCGGCGGCGAGATCGGAAATGCCGAGCGGGATCGTCCAAATCCACAGAATCGTCTCCCGCCCGCGACCGATCTTGGCGACCATCGTGCCCATGGTGAGCGCGATGGCGATCTGGACCGGTACGACCACGATCGTCAGCAGGAACGTGTTGCGCACCGATTGCATGAAATTGATGTCCGTCACCATGCGCTGCATGTTTGCAAGCGACGGCATGCCGTCATCCGAGACCGCCAGCCAGATCGTCTGCACCAGCGGCACGATGAAAAGCAGGCCGAGGAAAACGACGGATGGCAGGATCAGGAGATAGGGGATCCAGGGTCGGTTTTGGGTCATGGACTCCCGCCTCGAAAAGCAGGGTTGCGGAAAGAATGACCGGACATTCGCGCCCAGGCACTCCAGGGGGGATTATTGAACCGGACAGGCGCCATCACTCTTGGCATCCGGTGCCCAGCAGGGAGCCTTGGTATCGGTCATCAGCTTGGTCATGACGGCGCCCTGCTTGGCCAGCACGTCGCCGACGGGCTGGTTTTGCAGCACGATCAGCTGGAAGCTGTCCATATAGACCTTGTTGAACTCGCCGCCCTTGTCGCCGAGGCCGACTGGGAGAAGCGAGATCACTGCATCCTTGGCCGCCTGGGTCTTGGTGACGGCACCGGCGAGAAGTGCGACGCCCTTGTCGAGATCCGGCGGCAGCTGGACGTTCAGCGTCGGGAAGAAGCCGACCTTGGACGCGGTGAGCAGCTGGATCTTCTGGGTCGTCAGTGTTTCGATGATCTTCATCGCGCCCGCCGCATCCGGGGCACCCTTCGGGATCGAAAGGCCCGCGAGAACGGGCATGTATCCGCGGCCCTTGGGGCCGGCCGGAGACGGAAATACGACATAGTCGTCCGGCGAGGCGGAAATGGCATTTTTCAGTCGGGCGACATGATCCCAGGCGACCATGACTTCACCCGCGGCCAGCGGCTCCTGCATGAAGTCGTAATTGGTCGAGTTGGGGTTTACATAGGCCCAGAGGGCTTTGAGTTTCTCCCAGCCTGCCGCGGCATCGGCGTTCTTGAAGGTGCGCACTACGCCGCCGGTGAAGGACGGGTAGAAATAACCCTGGAAGTAACGTGCCATCAGGCCCTTGGGACCCGCCGGGAAGCCGATCTGCGGCTGGCCCGTCGCCTGCTGCATGTTCTTGCCCCACTCGATCAGCTGATCGTAGGTGATGGCGTTGATATCGGCGCCCTTCGGCAGGTATTGCAGGGCTTCCTTCTTGGCGGCCATGACATAGGTTGCCTGCATCCACGGAATGTATTGCTGGGTGGATTTGCCGAGCTTGCCGAGGTCGAGAAGCGATTGCGGCATGCCGCCGGCAGCGAGCTTCTTAGCGAGATCATCAAGCGGTTCGAGCTGATCCTTGTCGGCAAGTGGCGAAAGCTCACCATGCAGCGCGCCGATCAGGCTGACGGTGTGCTTGCCGGCCTTGGTCTCTGCTTCCATGCGCACGGCGAACTGCGGCGGTTCTTCGACTACATAATCCACCTTGCCGGCATCCTTCAGCAGGTCCTGCCGCACGACGGTCGCCTCTTCGATCGGGCGAAGCTGGGTGGATACGAAAACCGTCTGGGCAAGCACCGGCGAAGCGAAGGCCAGCACGGTGGAAGCCAGAATTCCGAATGACGTGATGCGTTTCATATTCTCTCCTCCTTCATTGTTTTTATCTGTGATGCACTGTGTCGGATCATGCCGCCTTCATCGGACGGCGATGGCTGTCGCGATCGATGAATTCGATCGCGTGAAGCTCCTGCAGTTCCTCCGCAGGCTCGCCGGCGATTGCCCGCAACAGCAGCGAGGCGAAGCTCGCGCCGAGGTTTTCGCCGGTCATGCGCATGGTCGAGAGGGAAGGGCTGGTGAAAGCGCCCGTCGGCAGGTCGTCGTGACCGACAATGCTGATCGCGTCGCCGCCGTCGATCTCGCGTAGCGCTCTGAGCGCTCCGATCGCCATTTCGTCCGTGGAGCAGACGAGCGCGGTGGGACGCGAAGGCTGCCGGAGCAATTCCAGTGCGGCGAGATAACCGCCCTGTTCCGTGGGCGCGCCTTCGGCGCAGAGATCCGCATCCAGACCTGCCTCGTCCATCGCGGCCTTCCAGCCCGTGCAGCGCACATGCGCGAAGTAATAGTCCTGCGGCCCGGCAATATGGCCGATGCGGCGGTGGCCGGCGGCTTGAAAACGGATCGTTGCCGCGTGGAACCCGGCAAAACCGTCGCCGTCGATAAAGGGATGCGGGACGAGGCTTTCGGTGCGTCCGTTGGTGACGAAGGGAATGCCGCGCGACTGGAGAAATTCGACGCGTTCGTCCTGCCGCCTGGTGCGCACAAGAAGCATGGCATCGACGCGGCGGCCATCAACGAAACGACGGCAGATGTCGAGCTCGCTTTCACCGCGTGGCACAGGCGCGATGACCAGATTGAGGCCGGCACTCGCAAGATGCTCGGCACAGCTGGAGAGCATGTCGAGGAAATGCGGCGGACCGATATGGCCGGGGTCGCTCGGCAGCGTGATGGCAACCAGTTCCGCACGTTGTTTTCTGAGCCTGCGCGCCGATGCGTTCGGGCGGTAGCCCACCATGTCTGCAGCCTCTCTCACCCGCTTCCGGGTTGCTGCAGAGACATCGTCGTAACCGTCGAGTGCGCGGGAAACCGTGGTAATCGACAGTCCGAGTGACTGCGCGAGCTGCTTGAGATTTGCCAAGATCGTCCTCCCGAATGGCACAAAGGATTCTCCAAAACGTTTTGGGAGTCAAGCCAAAACGTTTTGGGTATCTTTCATGCACGGTCGCCACGATCATTCGTTATCATTACCGCCCGGACGTAATGCCGTTATCGGCTCTGCTAGGCCATAGACTCATAAACTCTGGCACTAGATGCTTGCCGCGAGGAGTTTGAGGCCTGCGAGATAGTTTTCCGGGCGCTTGTCGGCTTCATCGTCAACTTTCGTCGAGAAATTAGTGCTAGTTGCTGGCGTAGAATGATGCCTCCGTTGGCCACGCATTATCAGGATGTTCCGATCACGATCTCAACGAGATTGGGCTGGCCCGATGAGGGTGACCGCATCAATGCAGCACCGTTCAGCTTCTTCAACTGCCTGTCTGCCGACCCGCCAATTCTTGCTCTTGGCGTCGAGACCAATCCCGACATGTCGTTTAAGGACACCAGCCACGATATCCGCATGACCGAAGTCTTCACGGTCAATATCGTGTCCTTCGCCATCGCCGAGGCGACGCATCAATGTGCTGCGAAATATCCGCGCGGGGTCGACGAACTGAAGGAAGCCGGGCTGACGGCCATGCCGGGAACGAAGATCGCCGCTCCCTACATCAAGGAAGCCCCGGCGGCTTTCGAATGCCGCCGCCACATCACGCTTGAACTCGGAAAGTCGCGTCAGATCATCATGGGCGAAATCCTGTTTGCGCATTATCAGGATGGCGTTGTCGATGATGACCTTCATGTGGATCCGGCCGGCATCGACGCGATCGCCCAGCTCGGTGGCGACACCTGCTGCACGATCCGGGATTGGTTCGAGATGTTGACGCCGAGGTCGTGATCCTGCCGCTCGAACCAGACGGAGATCCTAACGTCTTTTCGGCTTCGGGCTCTCTGGTGTTAGTGGCAAGGCGATAAGGACTGAAGAGGAGGCCTGATGTTCCGAGGTCTCTCTCACGAATGAAATTCGCGAGCCAGCGCCAACCAGGCTGATGCGGCGAGTGACATGTAGCCTCCGCGTAGCCATGCCAGTCAACCCAAGTTCGCGCCTTGCTTAGATAAATCTGTGACAGCGGGAAATGGCGCCGCCGGCCCCCAAAATGGAATGACACCGTAGCGTCTTCCTGACAGTTTCAGGGTTCGGCGCGCGCTTAATAGCGGTAAGGATATCTATAATTGTAATGGAACAATATACAGATTGACATGATCCATTGTCTCTTTCACGCTGATGTCATGAACATCAAGCGCAAGAAAGGAATGGAAATCATGATGGCGCCGGCTGGGGCATCGGCAAGGCACTGGTGCGCGTCATGGCAATGATGGTGGCCATGCCGGACGTAGAGGCAGCGCGGCGGCGCATTGCGCCATATGTGTTGCATACGCCGTTGCGGCTCTCGCAAGCTCTCTCTCTACGACTGAACGTTCCGGTCCATCTGAAGCTCGAAAATCATCAACAAACGGGCAGTTTCAAGCTGCGCGGTGCGACCAACGCGCTTCTTGGGCTAACCGAGGAGGCTCGCGCCCGCGGCCTGGTGACGGCCTCCACCGGCAATCACGGCCGGGCCGTAGCCCATGCCGCTAAATCTATGGGTGCCCGCGCGACCGTATGCCTTTCCGCACTTGTTCCCGCCAACAAAGTCGAAGCTATCCGAAGCCTTGGAGCGGATGTGCGCATTGTCGGATATTCACAGGATGATGCCATGCAAGAGGTCGAGCGTCTGACCAACGCAGAGGGAATGTGTTTCGTGCCGCCCTTCGATGACGCCGCCGTCATTGCTGGCCAAGGTACGGTGGGGCTCGAGGTCGCCGACGATCTGCCTGAGACGACGCTTGTTCTCGTACCACTGTCGGGAGGCGGGCTGGCCTCGGGTGTCGCAGCCGCGATCAAGGGGCGCCTGGCGGGCGCCAAGGTCGTCGGCGTGTCCATGGAACAGGGGGCTGCGATGGCGGCGAGCCTTGCGGCAGGGCGGCCGATCGATGTGCAAGAGGTCGAGACCCTGGCGGATTCGCTGGGCGGCGGTATCGGGCTCAACAACCGGCTGACTTTTCCGATGTGCCGTTCGCTTCTCGATGATGTGATCCTCCTCAGTGAGGAAGAGATCGCCGCCGGCATTCGCCACGCTGCCTTGATTGAGGGATTGACCGTCGAAGGGGCGGGCGCTGTCGGGATAGCGGCCCTGCTCGCCGGCAAGATCAAGCCCCATGGTCCGACGGTTGTTATCGTGTCCGGAGGCAATATCGATCCGGCGACCCATCGGGCAATCGTCAGTGGTCTCGATGGGGGAGTGGCGCCATGACCCGTGTGCTGATCCTGACGGAAACAGATCTTCGCAAGATTGTTCAGCTCGATAGCGATGCCGTCAATTGCGTTGAGCAGGCTTTTGCGGCACTGGCGACAAAGGCCGTGGAAATGCCGCCGATCA
Organism: Martinezella sp. CNPSo 3957; assembly: GCF_057784395.1. Lineage (NCBI taxonomy): Bacteria > Pseudomonadati > Pseudomonadota > Alphaproteobacteria > Hyphomicrobiales > Rhizobiaceae > Martinezella > Martinezella sp. CNPSo 3957. The sequence goes on along the minus strand of NZ_JBXSOU010000004.1, from coordinate 484,489 downwards.
TGCGGCTCGATATTCCCGCCCATCGTGGCGAGGTCGATGTGAAGACGGCCTATGTTCCCGATCTCGATGGTTTCGCGATCAAGGTCAGCCCCGGCTTTTTCGATAATCCATCACTTGGGTTGCCAAGCACCAACGGGCTGATGATGCTCCTGTCGGCGCGCACCGGTCTGGTCGAGGCGCTCCTGCTCGATAACGGCTATTTGACGGACGTGCGTACCGCCGCTGCGGGTGCCGTGGCAGCACGGCATCTAGCCCGTCCTGACGCACGGATTGCCGCAATTTTCGGAGCCGGCATGCAGGCCCGCCTGCAATTGCTTGCGCTCACGCTGGTTCGGCCGATCGAGGCGGCACGGATTTGGGCGCGCGATCTGGTGAAGGCCGAAAGGCTCGCTCGGAAATTGACGGCAGAACTCGGCTTTCCCGTTACGGCGGAGGTGGATGCCGAAGAGGCCTGCCGTGGCGCTGACATCATCGTCACCACCACGCCCTCCGATAAGCCGATCCTCAAAGCCGCCTGGCTGCAGCCGGGTCAGCACGTCACCGCAATGGGTTCCGACGCCGAACACAAGAACGAAATCGATCCAGCCGCCATTCTGAAAGTCTCCCTTTATGTAGCCGACAGCCTGAAGCAAACGCGGCGGCTGGGCGAACTTCATCATGCGATCGCCGCTGGGCTTGTGAGCGAGATCAACGATTTTCCCGAACTCGGGGCCATCGTCTCGGGTCAGATTACCGGCCGCCGGTCGCGCGAGGCGATCACGCTTTGCGATCTCACCGGGACCGGCGTCCAGGATACCGCCATTGCCACGCTTGCCCATCGCCGCGCCGTCTCGGCGGGCGTGGGCCAAGCAATCGAAACGACCAAAGCATCAGGAGATCAAGCGTGAGCGAACCGACCCTCAATTTCACCCGCGCCGAATATGCCGCGCGGCTCGAAAAGACGCGCCGCGCCATGGAAAAAGCCGGTGTCGATCTCGTCATCGTGACGGATCCGTCGAATATGCACTGGCTTACGGGTTATGACGGCTGGTCCTTTTACGTGCATCAATGCGTCCTGGTGCCAGGCTCCGGCGAGCCGATCTGGTACGGCCGCGGCCAGGATGCCAATGGCGCCAAGCGCACGGCCTATCTCGCCCATGACAATATCATCGGCTATCCGGATCACTACGTGCAGTCCAATGAGCGCCATCCGATGGACCTGCTCTCGAAGATTATCGAGGAGCGCGGCTGGGCCAATGCCTCGATCGCCGTCGAGATGGATAATTACTGGTTCACAGCCGCAGCCTACGCTTCGCTCGTCAAGCATCTGCCGAATGCTCGTTTCACGGATGCGAGAGGGCTCGTCAATTGGCAGCGCGCGGTCAAAAGCCCGACCGAGCTCGACTATATGCGCAAGGCAGGTCGTATCGTCGAAGCCATGCACCAGCGGATCGTCGAGAAAGTCGAGCCGGGCATTCGCAAATCCGATCTGGTCGCCGAAATCTACGATGCCGGCATTCGTGGCGTCGATGGCTTTGGTGGAGACTATGCCGCGATCGTTCCTCTGCTGCCGTCGGGCGCCGATGCCTCCGCCCCGCATCTGACCTGGGACGACAAGCCGATGAAAAGCGGCGAGGGTACCTTCTTCGAGATCGCCGGCTGCTATCGCCGCTATCATTGCCCGCTGTCGCGTACCGTCTTTCTCGGCAAGCCGACGCAGGCCTTTCTCGACGCGGAGAAGGCGACGCTCGAGGGCATGGAGGCCGGCCTTGCCGCCGCCAAGCCGGGTAACGTCTGCGAGAATATCGCCAACGCCTTTTTTGCGGTTCTGAAGAAATACGGGATCGTCAAGGACAACCGCACGGGCTACCCGATCGGCCTTTCCTATCCGCCGGATTGGGGTGAGCGGACCATGAGCCTGCGCCCCGGCGATCGCACCGAATTGTTACCGGGCATGACCTTCCATTTCATGACCGGGCTCTGGCTGGAGGACATGGGCATGGAAATCACCGAAAGCATCGTCATCACCGAGAGCGGCGTCGAGTGCCTCTCGAACGTTCCCCGGCGGCTTGTCGTGAAGTGATCGCGTGAGATGAACAGCATGAGCATATCCAAACGTCCATCGCCGATCACGCCGACAGTCGATTTCGATCGCGACGGCATCCAGCACGGGCATCTGCGCCTTCCCTGGTCGCGCGACGATTCTGCCTGGGGTTCGATCATGATCCCAATCTGCGTCATCAAGAACGGCGAGGGACCGACGGCGCTTTTGACCGGGGCCAATCATGGCGATGAATATGAGGGGCCTGTTGCCCTCTTCGATCTCGCCCGCACGCTGAAGCCGGAGGAGATCAAGGGGCGGATCATCATCGTTCCCGCGATGAATTACCCTGCTTTCCGAGCGGCTACTCGTACCTCGCCGATCGACAAGGGCAACCTCAACCGAAGTTTCCCCGGCCGGCCTGATGGCAGCGTAACCGAGAAGATTGCCGACTATTTTACCCGTTACCTGCTGCCGCTTGCCGATATCGTGCTCGATTTTCATTCGGGCGGCCGTACGCTTGATTTCCTGCCCTATGCCGCGGCCCACGAGTTGCCGGACAAGGGGCAGGAAAAGGCCTGCTTCGAGGGCGTTGCCGCGTTCTCCGCCCCCTATTCCATGCGGATGATCGAGATCGATGCCGTCGGCATGTACGACACAACGGCCGAGGAAATGGGCAAGGTCTTTGTGACCACGGAGCTTTCGGGCGGTGGAACCATATCGGCGCGTACGGCTTCCATTGCCAAGCGCGGCGTTCTGAATGTGCTGAAGCACGCGGGCATCGTTGCAGGCGCCCCGGAGGTCGAAGCGACGCAATGGCTTGATATGCCGTCCTCCGATTGCTTCGTCTTCGCCGAGGCTGAGGGGCTTTTCGAGCCGCTGAAGGATCTTGGCGACACGATTATCCGGGGCGAGATCATCGCCCGCATCCATCCGATCGGCCGCACCGGATCCGAGCCCTTTGATTATCGGGCGGCGCTGGACGGTGTTCTCGCCGCACGTCATTTCCCCGGGCTCATCAAGACCGGGGATTGCCTGGCCGTCGTCGCAACTTTGACGGAGGCGCCTTGAATTCCCGTGCCGTGACAGAGCGGCACGGGTCACCACCCCGTTATGGGCAAAGATCCGGAAAACCGGACAGCCGATGACGAATTTCAACCACAGAGGAGTGAACCATGAGATCGAATTTCTACCGCAGCCTCGCCGCCATGGGCCTGACCATTGGTCTCGCCGTTTCAGCCCATGCGGCCAGCCTCGAGCAGATCAAGAAGGATGGCTACATCCGCGGCGCCAGCGCCAACGAGGTTCCCTATAGCTATATGGACGAGAGCGGTGCCGCCAAGGGCATTGGCCCAGATGTTGCCGCTGCCGTTCTGAAGTCGATGGGCGTCAAGGAAGTCGACTGGACCGTGACGCCTTTCGGCTCGCTGATCCCCGGCCTGAAGGCCAAGCGCTTCGACTTCGTTGCCGCCGAGCAGAACATCCTGCCCGAACGCTGCAAGCAGGTTCAGTTCACGACGCCGAACTCCAGCTATGGCGAGGGACTATTGGTGCCGAAGGGCAATCCGAAGAAGCTGCATTCCTATGAGGATATCAAGAAGGATCCCTCGCTCAAGGTCGCGATCGTATCGGGTGCCGATCAACTGGACTTCTTCCATGGTCTCGGCATTCCGGAGTCCCAGATCGTCATGATCCAGGCGAATGCGGATGCGCTGTCGACAATCCAGACCGGCCGCGCCGACGCTTATGCGGCAACCGAGTTGACCGTCGCCAAGCTCGTTCAGGGCAGCACGAATGTCGAGCACGCGGAGCCGTTTACCGATCCGGTCATCAACGGAAAGTCGGTCAGAAGCTATGGCGGCTTTGATTTCCGGCCCGAGGACAAGGAGCTCTACAAGGCTTTCAATATCGCTCTCGAGGCCTTCAAGAAGACCGACGACTACAAGAAGATCCTCATGTCCTATGGTCTGAGCGCCGAAAGCGTCGAGGCCGCACGGACGAAGAGCACCGAAGACCTGTGCGCGGGCAAGTGAGCCTAGTGATAATCGGGAACGATCTGGCGGTGGTCTGCGGACAATCGCCAGGTCGCTCGGCCCCTCCCATCCTGAAACGGAGGTGACCTAAGAATGAGTTGGACACATTATCTGCCCGCATTGCTGAAGGGCGCTGAGGTGACGGCGCTCATCGCCATCGCCTCTATGTTTCTTGGGGCGATCTTCGCCTTTGCGGCCGGCCTTGCACGCTTTGCCGGAGGGCGATTACTCTCCGGAATCGCGATCGTCTATATCGAGATCTTTCGCGGCACGTCGCTTCTGGTGCAGCTCTTCTGGCTCTATTACGCGCTGCCGCTGATCGGGATCTCCTTCGATCCCATCACCACGGGCATTGCCGGCCTGGCGCTCAACATCGGCGCCTATGGCGCAGAGGTGGTGCGCGGCGCGCTGCAGGCGGTTCCCGACACGCAGCATGAGGCGGCTCTCGCCCTGAATTTCAAGCAGGGCCAGGCGCTCTTCCATATCGTCCTGCCGCAGGCCGTTGTCGAAATGATGCCGGCTTTCGGCAATCTTGCCGTCCAGAACCTGAAGGATACGGCACTGGTCTCATTGATCTCGATCAGTGATCTGACCTTCCAGGCGCAGCAATTGCGCAACATCACACTCGACAGCGTGACGATCTACTCGCTGACGCTGATTGGTTATTTCATCATGGCGCTCATTCTGGTTGCCTTCATGCGCTGGCTGGAGATGATCCTTCGTCGTGGCGTCGCTTTCCCAGGGAGGGCGCCGGCATGATGTATGGTTTCACCTGGGATACGACGACGACGCTGTCCTTCGCACTGTCGATCCTGCCGATCCTCGGCATCGGCCTGATCGTCACGCTGGAGGCGGCAGCCGCCGGCTTTGCGATCGCGCTCGTTCTCGGCCTGGTCTTCGCCTTGCTCAGGCGCAGCCGCTTTGTCGCGATCTCCTGGCCGACGGCCTTCGTCATTGAGTTCCTGCGCGATACGCCGCTGCTCGTCCAGCTCTTCTTCCTCTATTACGTGCTGCCGATCTACGGCATCGTCCTGCCTGCCTTCCTGACCGGCGCGCTGGCGCTGGGGCTGCAGTATTCGGCCTATACGTCGGAGGTCTATCGCGGCGGCTTGGATGCCGTGCCGCTCGGGCAATGGGAAGCCGCGACCGCGCTCAATCTCAGCCGTGGCCGCGCCTATTGGGATATCATCATCCCGCAGGCTATTCCTCGCATCGTTCCGGCCATGGGCAATTATCTCGTCTCCATGCTGAAGGAAACGCCGGTGCTTTCGGTCGTCACGGTGGTGGACATGCTCAATCTCGCCAATCTCATCGGGGATCGGACGTTCGAGTATCTGGTGCCGCTTTCCCTTGTCGGCCTGATCTTTCTCATCCTCACGCTCGTCTGCTCGGCGGCCATTCATTGGCTCGAAAAGGCGTTGCCGAAAAACGGAATCGCTCTCAAATGACGCAACCATTGATCCGCTTTCAAGATGTGACCAAGCGCTACGGCCACCTGACCGTCCTCGACAATTTCTGCTTCGACGTCACGCCCGGCGAGAAGGTGACGCTGATCGGCCCTTCCGGCTCCGGAAAATCGACGGTCCTGCGTATCCTGATGACGCTCGAGCCTTTCCAGGAGGGAACTCTGCATCTGGCCGGCATGTCCTATCATCAGGACAACGGCCGTGGTCGTTTCCTCGCCAGCGAGGCGCATCTGCGCCAGATCCGCACGCATGTCGGCATGGTCTTCCAGAGCTTCAATCTGTTTCCACACATGACCGTGCTGCGCAACGTCGTCGAAGCGCCGACACGCGTGCTCGGGCTTGGCCGGGCGGAGGCCGAGTGCCGCGCCGTCGAGCTTTTGCGCATGGTCGGACTTTCGGAGAAGAAGGATCACTATCCGAGCCAGCTTTCCGGCGGCCAGCAGCAGCGCGTGGCGATCGCCCGCGCGCTTGCCATGCGACCACGCGTGCTGCTGTTTGACGAGCCGACATCGGCGCTCGATCCGCAGCTTGTCGGCGAGGTGCTCGGCGTCATCCGCGATCTCGCCCATGAGCACGATCTGACCATGCTGCTGGTTACGCACGAAATGCGCTTTGCCCGCGAAGTCTCCGACCGGGTCTGCTTCTTCGATAAGGGCCGTATCTGCGAGCAAGGCAAGCCGGAAGAGATCTTCAGCGCGCCAAAGGAAGACCGCACCAAGGAGTTTCTGCACTCCATTCTTTGATCGGGTGCAGCGATTGAAATCGACGCCTTCCGTTGCGATTAAACGATCGATCCCACATCGAAAACGGGCGGCATTTGTTCGAAGGTGCCGCGAACGGTTTCGAGTGCCGAGCGGAGGGCGGAGTGAGACAGACGGCCGCCGAGACAGATGCGGATGCCGCCGACCGGCCGCTCCCCACCTGCGACGAAGGGGTCGGATGGCGTGACCGCGACACCCTTGCGGGCAAGTGCCCGCACGAGCCCTTCCTCGGTCCAACGTTCCGGAACGGACAACCAGGCGCAAAGTGACAGCGGATGGCTGCCGGCGACGAACGGCGCCAGTACATCGGAGACGATTGCCTGCCGCGCCTCGGCCTCGCTTCGCTGGACGGCAAGCAGGGCTTGCGCCGTCCCATCCAGAACCCAGCGCGACGCCATTTCGGCAACGACGTTGGTGGCGCTCCATCCGGTGACGCGTAGGATCGAAGCGGCGCGGATCGAGTAGTGGGCGGGCACGACGAGATAACCGATGCGCAATCCCGTCATGACGGATTTGGTGAAGCTGGTCACGAAGAAGCCGAGCTCGGGTATGAGATCCGCCATCGAGGGAAGGGGATCCCGCAGCATCGGTTTGTAGACCTCATCCTCGATGACGAAGATATTGTGCCGACGAGCGATATCGGCGATTGCGCGCCGGCGCTCGGCCCCCATCACGTGACTGGTGGGATTGCCGAGCGAGGAAACGATGACAAGCGCCGTTACATCGCCGATGGCGCAGGCCGCCTCAAATGCGTCAGGCAGGATACCCTCGCGATCGGTCGGAAGGCCACGCAGCGTGAAGCCCAGGACGTTGGCAAGGCCGATGATGCCGTGATCGGTCAGGTTCTCGGTCAAAACCACTTCGCCCGGTCGAACGACCGAGGCGACGGCAAGAAAGAGGCCGTGAGCGGCGCCATTTGTGATGAGGATGCGATCCGGATCGGTTGTGACCGACAAGCCGGCGAGCCAGACCTGTGCTGCCGCGCGATGGGCGTCGAGGCCGGCGATCGGACGGCAGGGCCGCATGAAGCTGCTATTGTCGCTTTCGGCAAGCGCCTGCATCAGTTCACGGGCCGATCGCTCATGCGCCTCGGTATAAACGGCACGGATGATGGAAAGATCGGCGCTGCCGCTCGGATCGCGATCAAGCATGAAGCTGTCTGCGCGTTCGGTGACGCGGCTGCGCACGAAGGTACCGCGTCCGACTTCCCCGCGCAGATAGCCGCGACGCTCCGCTTCCTTGTAGCTCAGGCTCACGGTCTGGACCGAAATGCCAAGCGCATGGGCGAGATCGCGATGGGTCGGCATCTGCGCGTGCACCGGCAGGATGCCGTCATCGATGTCGGATATAATCTTGTCGGTAAGCAGCTTGTGCTTAGTCGCACCCTTGCGATGCTGAAGGACGGGCTTCCAGGCGCCATTGTCCTGGTCTTTGGAATCATGACGGTACATGGATTGATCCGGTACAATTATCGAGATCCATGTACACTATCCAATGCTGGATGGCGATGAGCGAATGGGGCCGGCCGGCCCATTGTTCACAACGGGCCGGGTGATTATCTCGCAAAGTGGAGCGGAATTTTTCCCGTCAGGTGCCAGATCAGCGGTTCGAAAGCACGCTTTCGATCGCGCCGGCCGCCGCCTTGACGACGATATCGGCTTCCTCGCGAGTCAGGCACAGCGGCGGTGCAAAGCCGAGGATGTCTCCCTGCGGCATGGCACGGCCGATGACACCGCGATCGAGTAGCGCCGCCGCCACCTGTGGACCGATCTTCTGCGCGGGATCGAAGAATTTGCGGTCATCCTTGTCCTCGACGAATTCGATGGCAGCCATCAGCCCATCGCCACGAACCTCGCCGACATGCTTGTGGTCGCCGACGGCTTTCGCAAGTTCGGAGCGGAAATAGGCGCCGGTGGAACCCGCATTTTCGACGATGCCGAGTTCATCGACGAGCTCGAGATTGGCGATGCCGGCAGCCGCGCAGATCGGGTGGGCGGAATAGGTCCACCCATGGCCGATGGCGCCCATCTGATCGGAACCCTGGACGAGCACCTGCCACATCTTGTCGGAAACGATGCTGCCTGAAAGCGGCGCATAGGCAGATGTCAGGCCCTTGGCGATGGTGATCAGGTCCGGCTTCATGCCGTAATGATCGGAACCGAACATCGTGCCGAGACGGCCGAAGCCGGTGACGACCTCGTCGGCGACGAGCAGGACGTCGTATTTGTCGAGAACGGCCTGGATCTTCTGCCAGTAGGTCTTCGGCGGCGGAACGATGCCGCCAGTGCCGAGGATCGGCTCGCCGATAAAGGCTGCGACCGTTTCCGGACCTTCCGCCAGAATCATCTCCTCCAGCCTGTCGGCGCAATGCTGCGCGAACTGTTCCTCGTTCATCGAGCGGTCGGCGCGGCGGAAGAAATAGGGCGCTTCTGTATGCAGGATCGGCGCGCGCGGAAGGTCGAAGGCCTTGTGGAACAGTTCGAGGCCGGTGAGACTGCCCGTCATGACGCCGGAGCCATGATAGCCGCGCCAGCGAGAGATGATCTTCTTCTTTTCAGGCCGGCCAAGAATATTGTTGTAGTACCAGATGAGCTTGATGTTGGTCTCATTGGCATCGGAGCCGGAAAGGCCGAAATAGACGCGGCTCATGCCTTCCGGCGCGCGATCGATGATCATCTTCGAAAGCGTGATCGAGGCTTCCGTGCCGTGGCCGACATAGGCGTGATAATAGGCGAGGTTCTTTGCCTGCTCGGCGATCGCATCGGCGATCTTCTGGCGGCCGTAGCCGACATTGACGCAGTAGAGACCTGCGAAGGCATCTAGGCTGGTGCGGCCGTTGGTATCGGTGATGTAGGCGCCTTCGCCCGACGAGATGACGCGCGTCGGCGTCTCGCCGCGGGCGTGCATGCCCATATGCGTCGAAGGATGGAAAAAGTGATCCCGGTCCCAGGCGTTCAGTTCGTTGCGCTTGTCCAACATGTTATGGTTCCTTCTTTCGTATCGGGCGCGTCAGGCTGTCGTGTCGACGCAGAGATATTTGAGCTCGGTGAAGGCTTCGATGCCGTGACGGGAGCCTTCGCGTCCAAGGCCCGATTGCTTCCAGCCGCCAAACGGGATCGGGCCGCCGGTGATCTTCACGCGATTGATGGCGACCATGCCGTATTCGAGCGCCCGGCCGAGCCGCATCTGGCGCGCACCGTTGGCCGTGACAACGTAGGCGACCAGGCCATACTCGGTGTCGTTGGCCCGGGCGATGACCTCGTCCTCGCTGTCGAAGACGCTAACGGCTGCGACCGGTCCGAAGGTTTCCTCGTGCATGATCAATGCATCCGGCGAGGGCTCGACGAGCAGGGTCGGCTGGAAGAAGAGAGAGCCGGCCGCATGCCGTTTACCGCCGGTGACAAGCCTTGCGCCGTGTTTCAATGCGTCGGCAACATGCTCCTCGACTTTGGCAATAGCGCGTTCGTGCATGAGAGGTCCGATATCGACGGCACCGTCCAGTCCGCTTCCAACCTTCAAGGCGGCGATGCGCTTGGCGAACGCCGCAACGAAAGCGTCCATGATCGGGCGCTGCACGAAGATGCGGTTGGCGGCGAGGCAATCCTGGCCGGAGGTCGCGAATTTGGCATTGATGGCGATATCGACGGCGCGATTGAGGTCGGCATCGTCGAAGACGATAAGCGGCGCATGACCGCCAAGTTCCATCACAAGACGCTTCATTGTCCCCGCACACTGGCCGGCGATCAGCTTGCCGATCTCCGTCGAGCCGGTGAAGCTCAATGCTCTGATCCGCGGATCGTCGCAGAAGGCGCCGACGATGGTTGCGGCATCGCCGGTCACCACGTTGAAGACCCCGGCGGGGAGCCCGGCGCGTTCGCCGAGTTCGGCGAGCGCCAGTGCCGATAGCGGGGTTTCGGACGACGGGTGGGCGACGACGGTGCAGCCGGCGGCAAGTGCGGCAGCGGCCTTGCGCGTGATCATGGCGGAAGGAAAGTTCCAGGGCGTGACGATGGCGGTGACGCCAAGCGCTTCCCTGCGCACGATCATTTCAGCATCGGCCAGGTGGCTGGTCACACTCTCCGCATTGATGCGCTTTGATTCCTGGGCATACCACTCGATGAAGCCTGCGGCATAATCGATCTCGCCACGGGATTCGGCCAAGGGCTTACCTTGTTCCAGCGTCATGATCAGCGCTAGATCCTCGCGCGCCTCGATCATCAAATCATGCCATCTGCGCAGGATCGATGACCGCTGCTGCGGCAGCAGTGAACGCCAGGCGGTAAAGGCGCCAGATGCAGCGTCGATAGCCTCGAAGGCATCTCGCTGGTCGAGGCTGGCAACCCAGGCAAGCGTTGCAGAGGATGCGGGGTCGGTGACCGCGAAACTCTGATTGGCTTTGCCGGCGGCCCAACGGCCGGCGACATAGGAGAGGTCTCGCAGCAGATGACGGTCGTTCAGCCGTGAAAGGGCTTCATGATAGGTGGCGCGGGCGTGGAGCGCAGTCATGGTCGGGCCTCTCTTTCCAGATACCCGATGCTGTCACGGAACGCCGCGAGAGATTGTCCATTGCTGGCAGTTGGAAGAGAGAAAGGATCTAAAGTGACTAGCCTCGCTAGAGAGACTCTCTATTCACCGCCTGGTGTGCCAGGAGAGAGCAGGTCGATGACGGGAAGCACCGTCTCCTCCTTCACGGTCTTGGTCACGATGTAGGTGAAATAGCGTTCGATGCCGAGATCGCGATTGAGGAGATTGTCGATCAGGCGCTGATAGGCATCGATATTGGCCGCCATGATCTTCAAGATATAATCGACGCCGCCGCCGACAGCCCAGCAGGCTACGATTTCGGGAGTGGCCGCCACCGCCCGCTCGAAGCGCTCGAAGTCGCTCTGCCGATGATTTGCCAGTGTCAGCTCCACCATGACGCTTGCGACCGGCGCGAGGCGACGCAGCGCCAGACGGGCGTGGTAGCCCGTAATGATCCCGGCCTTTTCAAGCTTGCGAAGGCGTAGCCAGCATGGCGTCGGCGACAGACCAACTTTCTCGGCAAGCGCGAGCTTGGTAATGCGACCATCCCGTTGAATCGCATCCAGTATCCGAAGGTCAATTGCATCAAGTCTCATAGGGAAGCTGCTTATGTGTCATCCGTTGCGCGTCAGGCCGCATCCTCATGCGGGTCTAAAGGCAGATGGCAGTAGAGTCCATTACGTGTTCTCCCCAGAAAATGATCCGAGAGCAGCTCCAGCAAAAGTGCGAAGCGGTTTTGCGTCCGGAACTGCGTAAAAACAAGGAGATAGAGCGTTTCGCGATTCGAAGAAAAGCGGAAATGCTCTAGGCATGCAGCCAAGCGTGAAAAAAGTGGGGATGCCGACAATAGCCAGCCGGTGTTGACCCGTGGTCGGCTAGTGCCTGTTTTGACCTCCGACATTTCGCGCCAGAAAGGAATGGATCTGAGCGATGACGGCCGCACCCTCACCGACGGCGGCGGCGACCCGCTTGGTGGAGCCGGCGCGCACGTCTCCGACAGCAAAAATGCCTGGGCAACTCGTCTCCAGCGGCAGTCGCTCGCCATCACTGATGCGGTCTCCTGTGAGAACGAAGCCCTTTCCATCAGTCGCGACACAGCCGTCCAGCCATCCGGTGTAGGGATCGGCGCCGATGAACAGAAAGAGGTGGCGCGAGGCACATTCCTCGGTCTCTCCGGTGCGAACGTCACGGAAGGTGGCACCGGTCAGACCTGTCTCTCGATCACCATGCAAGTCCACAATCTCGATACCCACATGGAGTTCGACATTGGGCAATGCCGCTATCCGGTCGATCAGATATTGGGACATGGTTTGCTCGAGCGGCCGCCGGACCACGAGGTGCAGGCGGCTTACCTGCGGTGCGAGGTAAGCAACGGCCTGGCCGGCTGAGTTTCCGCCGCCCACCAGAGTGATTTCCTCTCCGGCGCAAAGGCGAGCCTCAATCGGGGATGCCCAGTAGGAGACGCCGGCGCCCTCCAGTTCTTCGACATTGGCAATATCGGGCCGACGGTAGCGCGCTCCTGACGCGATCACGATGGAACGCGCCCGTGCAGTATATCCGTTGCTAAGTTCAAGGGAGAATGGAGCCGCCGAATCGGTTCCATGGCAGCAAAGCTTTCCGACGGTCAGCGGGATCGCAAGCTCGGCGCCGAATTTCGCCGCCTGATTAAAGGCCCGACCTGCAAGAGCCTGCCCCGAGATACCGGTCGGAAAGCCAAGATAATTTTCGATCCGGGCGGATGCGCCCGCCTGGCCGCCGAAGGCCCGGGAATCGACAACGAGAACAGAAAGCCCCTCGGAAGCCCCATAGACGGCAGTGGCCAGCCCAGCCGGTCCTGCACCGACAACTGCCACGTCATAGACATTCTTCGGATCGAGATCCGGCATAATGCCGAGACAAGACGCGGCATCCGCGTCGCTCGGATTTCTGAGCAGCGTCCCGTTTGGGCAGATCATCAATGGCAGATCTTCCGGTGCGATGCCGAGCCGTTCGACCAGCTCGCGCCCCTCGACCTCGCACGCGGCGATAAGGGCGTGGGGATAGCCATTCCGGGTGAGAAATCCAGATAACCTTACGATGTCGGGAGCATCCCGGCGTCCGACCAGAATAGACCCCGCACCTCCGATCCGCCCTTCTTCGATCAGCGCAACGCGACGGAGTATAAAGGCGCGCATGATCGCTTCACCCACATCCGCTGACCCGATCACCAGTGCACGCAGATGCGGCGCATCGAAAGGTATAGCCAATACGCCCTTATCGCCCGCGACGACCGATGCGAGGGTTGCGTGGCCAGACAATTGATTGGTCTCGCCGGTGAACTGGCCAGGACCGTAGGTGCCGATCACGGATGATCTCCCAGTCGCGCCACGCTGAATTGCATCGGCCGAGCCTTCCAGAACTAGCCAGGCAGGGACGTTGCGAGTGCCAATCTCGTAGAGCACATCACCTGGGCCGAAGCGGTGCGGCTCACCGCTCGCGAAGCGTCGCGCCGCACCGATTTGAAGAGCTGAAAGTGTTGGGTATGTTTGCTCCCACCGAGCATCGCTGATCGCCATGATGTGAACCCCGTATCGGTCTATACTTGTATGACAACATCCGGAACAGTTCGCCAGTCTACATTGCGCGCGACCAAAGCCAACTCTTTCGAGGGCCTCTGCTAGCCGATATTCATACGCGTTGTTCAAGGAGCCTGCCTCAAATTCTTCGAGCTCAGCAGCCTTGAATAGCACCTTTTTTTCGAGCTATCCGCAAGCGCTGCCGCCGGGCATATTATTGTAACTACTGTATAAATTTTCTTCCATAATATGTTTAAAAACATATTCAGCGGAATATACGCGCGACTTGGCGAATTTTAATTCGAAAGTATAAAAATATACACATTTGTAATCATGAATTACAATTTGTATTTATAAAAATATTATGATAATATATAAATAATATTGGGAGGGTGCGGTGTTTTATTTGCGTCACGCCGTGACCGTTGTGTTGGGCTGCATGCTGCTCGCACCATTGTCTTCGAAAGCCGCCGAGAAGGTCGGCCAGGCGGTGCTGATTAAAACCGAAGTTACGGGTGCTGGTGGTCCGCTCGCGGTCGACGATCCCGTTCATCGGGACGAGCAAATTCGCACCTCGATTTCGGGCCTCGGACAGTTCACATTTCGGGACGGCACGAGACTGGCTGTCGGAGCCGGATCGTCCGTTACCATCGACAAGTTCGTGTTCGATGACTCGGGCGCAGTGAAAAAGCTGACCATAAATGCAGCAAAGGGCAGCTTTCGCTGGATGAGCGGAAATTCGAACCACTCAGCCTATCAGATCGTGACGCCCGCCGGAACGATCGGCGTGCGCGGAACCGCGTTTGATTTTTATGTCGGGGCGAACGGCACGACAGCGGTCGTGCTGCTGAACGGCGCTGCGCAATTCTGCGGCGCTGGCGGCTGCAGGCAACTGAAACAGCAATGTGATTGTGTCGTTGCGAAGCGCAACGGTCAGATCAGCGAACCTCGCCGGGTCAATCGCGACGTTCTCAAAACGCTGGGCAATCAGCGGGCTCTGCCTTTTCTGTCCGGGAGCCAGCAACTTTCAGGGCGAATGGGTTTTGTCGGGAGCGGTGGTTGCGGTCTGTCGACGGCGATGAGGGACCAGCCTAACGGGATCTCTCCGCGCAGCGCTCCGGCGAATAGTCCTGCACCGGCACCGCACGATACGCCGAGCGCACCCAGCCCCCAGGAATCGCCACACGCCGAGGCGCCTGCCGCACCACACGAAACTCCCAGCACGCCGGATGTCTCAAGCCCGCCAAGTGCGCCCGACAAGTCAGGCAAACCGGACGAGCGTGATGGCGACGAAGGCGAGCATCACGATCACCATGAACATCACGACCATCATGGCAGAGGCGATCACGCATCGGGTGATCATCAAGGAGACGACCAGGATAGCCAGGGCGATGGCGGCAACCATGGCGATCACGGTGGCGGGCATCACCAGCGATAGCGCCGTGAGTTGCGCAGGATGGCTTTCAAATCAGATAGAGCATTTCTGCTTTTCTTCGAATCGCGAAAACGCTCTATCTTCTTGTTTTCACGCAGTTCCGGACGCAAAACCGCTCGGCACTTTTGCTGGAACTGCTCTAGATGTCGGCTGCCTTGTTCTCCGCAGCCTCGTCGGCGAAGTGTCCGCCTCGTCGCGAAATGTGGCTGTAAAAGTCCTGCAACAGTCCTGTTGCCGCGGCTTGCGCCTTAAGTTTGGCGGCGCTGATGAGTTTGCGGCTGCTCGCTGACCGAGTTCGCAGGGCATTAACAAGCTGCCTGTGTGTAGCCTGCAATTCGACAAATCCAGCGGATCTCGCCACGGGTTCGTCGCCGACCACCGCAAAGAGCTTGGTTCGCATACTCTTACCCTTCAGCGTCAGCGCTCCCGCTTCGAGCAGGGCGCAGTCGGGCAGCAAGCCCGCCGTCGGCTCGGATACCAGAATGTCGAAATTGATGTCCTTGCAGGCGGATTCGATACGCGCGGCAATGTTAACGGCATCGCCAACTGCCGTGTAATTGAAACGGGTCTCGGCCCCCATATTGCCGACGCAGGCGAGCCCCGTATGGATGCCGATGCCTATCCCGACCCGTCGCGTGTCTCCGAAACCGAAGGCATCGTCGCCATTGAGGCGGGCGAGTGTTTCGCGCATGCCGAGAGCCGCCCGCACGGCCTTGCCGGCATGATCGGAGACATCGACGGGGGCATTCCAGAAGGCCATGATCGAGTCTCCGATGAACTTGTCGAGCGTGCCTTCATTGGCGATGACATGGTGGCTGAGCGCATCGAGCAGCGTGTTCAAAAACGCGACGACGGCGCTCGGGCTCATCTCCTCGCTAATCTGGGTAAAGTTTCGCACGTCGACGAACATGACCGTCAGCTCGCGTTCATCTCCCCCGAGGCGTAGTGCATTGCGTGTATGCTCGATGCGATGGAGCAGCGATGGCGAGAGGTAATGGCCGAAAGCCCGCCGCACGTCGCGCCGCTCCCGATCCGTCACGAGAAAGCGGAATGCCGTTGCAGCGAAGTGTGTGATCGATCCCGAGACGATCGGTGCCAGTGGGTCGAAGAGAAGCCCCCCATAAAGAAAGGCGACCCAGGAGGCCACAAGGGCAAAAAAGGTAATCAGCAGGCCGCAGGCGAGGGCCGCGGCCGGATTGACGAAGGTGGTGACGATCACCAAAAGGCTGCCCAGGACGGCGATGGACAGAATTTCCAGTCCGTCTGCCCAATCCGGTCGGGACAGGAAGCGGCCTGACAGGATCTGCTCGACGATCTGCGCGTGGATGGAGACACCCGGCACATTCTCGTCAAGGGCCGTCGTGCGAACATCCTGGAGCCCGGAAGCGGAGGTTCCGACGAAAACGATACTGCCTTCGATGGCGGCTCTCATATCAGCGGAGGCGCCTTCGGTCGCGAGTATCTTGCTTGCCGAAATATAGCGCGCCGCGGTATCGCGGCTGACATAGAGCCACAGCTCGCCCGCGGCCGTTACCGGCACGACGAAATTGCCGATCTTGACCCGGGTGAGCGTATTGGGCGTGTGCGGCGCAGCGTCAAGCACATAGGTGGAGGCTCCCTGTGCGACGCGAAGCGCCTCAAGCGCGAGATTGGGATAAAGCTGCTTGCCGTCGCTGAGAAAAAGCGGAACCGCACGCACCACCGCCGATGAAGCGCCCGGATTGAGGCTGATATGGCCGAGTCCCGCAGCATTGGCTTGCAATTGCGGCTGCAACGGCGTCGCGGCCTTGATCGCCGGCGGCGCACCGAAGGGAGTTTCGCCGGTATAGGCAAACCCTGCCTTGACCGGCGGCAGATAGTTTCCTTCGTTGGAGAGGCCGAAGCCCAGAACCACCGGCCTTCCCGACAGCGATTGGGAAAAAATCTCATCATTGTCAGGCAGTTTGCCAAGCAGTGACGGATCGATGCCAATGACATCGCGAACGACGTTGCGTGGCGACAGACGGTCCGGCTCGGCGAAGAGGATATCGAAAGCGATGGCGGCCGCGCCCAGATCGGAAAGCCTGTCGACGAGCGCGGCAATCCGGTTTCTTGGCCAGGGCCATTGACCGAACTCCCGCAGCGACGCCTCGTCTATGTCGACGACCCGGACAGGCTGGTTCTCGAACGTCCGGGGCACCAGGCGCTGATACTGGTCGAATGTCAAATCGCGGGCGAGCCTTAGCAACGGAGGATCGCTTGCCCGCAGGGTCGTCAATGCCGTGACGAAAGCCAGGCCGATAACGACGCCAATTTGCTGCGCACGCGTCACCATTATGGTGTCAGCCCCTTTGCCCTGCATCTCCGGCAATAAGTAACGGTTCGAAGAAATACAAAAATCTATTGGTCTGCTGCACCAGGGAATAATACGCTGCTTTGTTCCCGTGCACGATGCAATGATGAAAATATTGAAGAGATGGAGAGAAGAATTTTGCACGGCGATAGTTGAAGCAATGCCGCAGGTTAGCGAAGACTTCACGAAATCCGGCGCTTCAGCCCAGCCATGCGTCCATTCCCGGGAATCGAACATGGCTGTTCGGGCTGTCGAGGCGTTTGTAAGAGCGGGTCCAAATCTTAATGTCGAAAGACATGACTGTACATCTTTGACGACAAGAGCGCGCTGGATCTGGCGTCAACATCGAAGTAGGCCGGCAGGGCGCTCGTGACCGCAGCCTCAGTGCGAGCGAAGTGCATCGTCTAAAAGGTGATGATGCTTGGAGGAAATGGAGACATTGCTTAGGTGTTGTCGCGCGGTTGGTACGAGCGCGACGCTTGACCAGACCTGATGAGGCCGGCCCAACTGTTGGGCCTCGTGCCGCCGGACAACGACATTGCCCCAATCCTCACATAGTGCTCCGCCGCGGGAAAGCGAGCGATTGTCTGGCGAAGAACCGCCAGACAACCCGCTATCCCTTCCTGTCTTTCTTCTTTGCTTTCGGCGCTGGCGCAGGCGCAGGCTCCTGCGCCAAACGAAGCGCGCGAAGCCTGTCCGTCTTCTTCTGTCGAGCAGAGGCCTCATCGGCCAAGATATCCTTGGCAATCGACGTCGTCTGTTCGGACTTAGTCTGCGCTGACAACTTTTCAGGCTTGAACAGGTTGTCTTTCGTCTTTGTCATGCTTCCTCCATTTCAGCAGGTGCGTTCCAAAAGACGCTGGACGTCAGCGAGCTCGCGCAATGACTTTCTTCTTCGGCGCCGGCAGCAAGCCTTCGCGCTGTGCCTGCTTACGGGCAAGCTTCCGCGCGCGGCGGACCGCCTCGCCCTTTTCGCGAGCGCGCTTTTCGGACGGCTTTTCATAGGCGCTGCGTGCCTTCATTTCCCGAAATACGCCTTCGCGCTGCAATTTCTTTTTCAGAACGCGGAGCGCTTGATCGACATTGTTGTCTCTGACCAGAACCTGCAAAACTTCTCCTTCTCAGCTCGCGCTGGGTTTATTTCTTGGTGCGGATTGAATTCGAGTTGATCCAGCTCGATTTCGATGTTTGCGATATCTCGGCTTGCGCCGGTGAAAGCGACGATGGTGAAGCCCCGGCATCGATATCGTCCTGACGGACGCTCCGCTCGAAACTCTCACTTTGGAAGCGGACGCGATAATGGACAACGCCCTGTGACACAGGCAGCACAGACACGATGCGGCCGGCCGGCTGGGCGTTTCCGAAAATTCCAGACTTCAGGACGATGCTGTCGCCTGGCCGGTAACGACCATTTGCCATGTCGTTCTCCGTTCGAAATGAAAAACAAAAGGCCGGGACGTATCCCGACCTTCCTCGGTCATGGTTTCAGCGCGCCAGTACATCCGTGGTCGCGCGAAGCCGTGACAAACTTATGCGGCCCGAAGATTGTCAGCCGAGCTCTTGCCGGATCTGCGATCCTGCACGATGTCGTAAGTGATCTTCTGACCATCGTTGAGCGAACGCATGCCGGCGCGCTCTACTGCGGAGATATGGACGAAAACGTCCGTGCTGCCATCATCAGGCTGAATGAAGCCGAAGCCCTTGGTGGAGTTAAACCACTTAACTGTACCAGTGTTCATAACGATTTCCTTTCATAGCAATCGTTGTTTGCCCCGCGATACCTTGCGGGATTAGATCGATTATTTGAGAGGAAATCCGGCGAGGGCGCAGAGGCTCCTCGACGACGTCGCAAGCAATGGTCGATAGACCTTATATAGGTTGAATTGAAATATTGGCAACAGAGGCTGTGGAAGAGAAGGTTTTCGGCAGGCCGCGATGCTTGTCGAGCCGCCGCCGTCATCGGGTGCGAAGTGATGCATGACTTCCCCACCATCGGCCGGCGCTGCTGATTTGCGCGGAGAACCGACCCGGGATTGGCTTGTCTTCTCCGCGAAGGCTGCTTCATCGTCTCCTTCAAAGGTTCTCTCAAGATACGGACCAACTTGTTCGGAAACCTGGAGCTGGTGGTGTCTCGGCGGCCGACTCGATCACCTTGAAAACCTGCGGATCAATCGGTCCGAGGCCGGTCAAGGTGAGCGAGCAACGTCCCTATGTCGTTAGCCGCGTAAAGTCGTCGCGACGAGGCTCTGCATCGATGTGGTTGGACGACCGATCAGCCGACCAAGGGCGCCTCCGTCGTCGAACAACGCTCCATGCGAGGCTGCGGCGTCGGCATCGGCCAGAAGGGCAGCGAGATCGGCCGGCAGGCCGGCGCCCGTCAGCACATCGCGATAGGCGGCCTCGGAAAGATCGTTGTAGACGATCGTCTTGCCCGACTGCCGCGAGACCTCCGCGGCAAGCTCGGCAAGGGTAAAGGCCTGGTCGGCTGCAAGCTCATAGGTCTTCCCGACATGTCCATCGGTCGCCAGCACCACAGCGGCCGCCTCGGCATAGTCCTGCCGCGCCGCGGACGAAAAGCGTCCGTCTTTCGCAGCGCCGACGAAGGCGCCGTGCTCAAGCGCTGCCGGTAGCGCCATGAGATGGTTCTCGGCGTACCAGCCATTGCGCAGGATCACGGCGGGTAGGCTAGAAGCCGCGATGACCTCCTCCGTCTGGCGATGCTCGACCGCGAGCGTCGCGGGTGACGAGCCGGCATGCAGCATGCTCGTATAGGCGATCAGCGAAACCCCGGCTTGCTTGGCCGCGTCGATCACGGCCCTGTGCCGCGGCAGGCGGCCACTGACTTCGGTCGAGGAAATCAGCAGCAGCTTCTCCACGTCGACCAGCGCCGGGCTAAGCGTCTCGGGGCGGCTATAGTCAGCCTCGCGCACGATCACGCCGCGCTCCGCCAGATCGCCGGCCTTGGCGGGATTGCGAGCTGCCGCAACGATCCTGTTGGCGGGAATGGTCTTCAGCAGCGCCTCGATCACGAGGCGGCCGAGTTGTCCTGTTGCTCCGGTTACTGCGTACATCGTTCAGTCCATTTCGTGGTTGGGGATGATTTCGAGAGCCTCTACATAGCGGCCGTCGTTACCTTCGGAAACCAGGTATCTTGCGGTTACCGCAATTTTCCGGTAACCAACTGGAAACTGCCCGCCAAGGATGGGCCCAAGGATGTACAATGGTTCTCAAGGTGCGAAAGAAGGTGATGGCACTCCCCGGCTGCCCCATGTCGAAGTGCATGGATCTGCTCGGCGGCTGCTGGACGCCAGAGGTGCTCTGGTCCTTAAGCGAAGGTCCGCGCCGGTTCTCCGAACTGCGGCGTGACAATCCCTTCATCTCGGCGAAGGTGATGACGAGCCGGCTCCGCGATCTCGAACAGCGCGGCGTGCTCACCCGCAACGTGATGCCGACATCGCCGCCGACAGTGGACTATGAATTGACCGAATTGGGAAAGGAACTCCTCCCCGCGATCAGGTCCATCGTGGAAGTTGGCTCCCGCCTGCTGCTACGCGAGTCCTCAGGCTAGACCATCCTCCGAAAGATCTTATGCGATCAGGCCTCAGATGGCATTCTTGCGTGCGGTGTGATCGCCTACAGAGTCCGCAGTCGACCATAAAGATCGCGCCAAAAATTGCATGCTAATCAGAGGCTTATCCAGACTGGTCAACATGCCGTTGGTTCGTATCCCTTCACCTGCAAATCCCAATTGCCTGACGGCATTTTGGAGGCCCGAATGCAAACCATAGAGTTTCGAATCGATATCGGCGATGATGCCCTTGACGATTTGCGCCGTCGCGTCACTCAAACCAAATGGCCTGCCTCCATCGACCCAGAGGGTTGGGATGACGGAAGCAGCCTGCGCTTCATGCGTAAGCTCGTTGACTATTGGCAGGGCGAATTCGATTGGCGGGCTCAAGAAGGCCGCCTGAACCTGTTGCCGCACTTCGTTGCCGAGATCGATGGTTTCAAAATCCATTACATCCATGTCAAAGGCCGGGGACCGTCACCAACCCCACTGATCATGACACATGGCTGGCCGGGGTCTTTCCTGGAGATGGAGCGCGTCATCCCGCTATTGACGGATCCTGGCGCACATGGCGGCGATCCTGAGGATGCATTCGACCTCATTGTTCCTGCGCTTCCCGGCTACGCCTTTTCGTCGGCGCCACCCAAAGCGGGCATCAGCCCATTTGAGATCGCTGGCCTCTGGCATAAGCTCATGCTTGGATTAGGATACACAAATTTCGGTGCGCAGGGCGGCGATATCGGCGCGGCGGTTTCCAGCTGGCTTGCCTTCCGCTTTCCAAAGGACGTGGTCGGCATTCACCTGAACTACATTCCCGGCAGCTTCCGCCCACCCATCGGCGATGGTCTGCCGCCTCTTACCCCTCAGGAAGCGGAGTTTAAGAAAGTTGCAGCGGAATGGGCGGACAAAGAGGGCGCCTATGCACATGTCCAAGGCACCAAGCCGCAGACGCTGGCCTATGGATTGTCCGATTCACCCGTCGGATTGGCTGCCTGGATCGTTGAGAAATTCCGGTCGTGGAGCGATTGCGATGGCAATGTCCTTGACGTCTTCAGCATGGATACTCTGCTGACCGAAATCAGCCTCTATTGGTTCAGCGGCTCTCTCGACGCCTCATTCAGGCTCTACAAGGAGAGCCGTGCGCATCCGCTGTCATTCGAAAAAGGGCAGCGGATTCTTCCCCCTGTCGCCATCTCGCACTTTGCCAAGGAACTGCCGCAGCCGCCTCGGTCTTGGGTTGAACGGGTCTACAACGTTGTCCGTTGGAGCGAGCATGCGGCGGGCGGCCATTTCGCGGCGATGGAAAAGCCCGGCGAGCTGGTCGCGGATATCAGGTCACATTTTCGCGCCTTGCCTCGGTAAATGCTCTTGCGCCCTGCCGGTTTGAAAGGCGGGGCCTTTGGTAACGGACTGCTTTGGCGCATCGACGAGCGTGTTATGCACTTTGCTGCTCATGCCTTTCAAATCCGTTCTGATGCTCGTCCCTTCGCCATTAAAGTTTTTCGTTCTGCAGCCATGTGCGGATGATCTCGACGAGTTCAGTCTTGCGCTCCAGTGGCAGCCAATGGCCGCCGGCCACACTCGTCACGGTGAGGTCAGGGCAAGCGCCGCGCATCGGATCGCCCTGGTGATTTCCGTTGATGGTGCAGATCTGATCGAAGTCACCGTTGATAAACAGGACCGGCTGCGACAGGCGGCCGCCATCGGAGGCCTCGCGAGCATAGGCAATGTTGGCGTCGTCATTCATGTACCAGGCGCAGGCGGGGCGGAAGCCGTGAGTCTCGAACGCCCTCACCAAGACCTCGAAATCCAGGGCGGGCCACAAAGCGGGGTCGGGTTGGATCGGCGGAGCCTTGTGAGCAGCACCGAAACGGCCACCGTTTCGGGTGATTACAGCGTTCGGCGAAACCTTGCCGATGCCTTCCGGGCTGCCTGAGCGAAAGATCGATGCCAGCGAGGCCCGTTTGTCGGCATCGAGGTCGGCCACCGCGGCGTCGAAATGAGTTGTGTAGTAGCGGTGGTAATCCCATTGGCCATCCGGATATTGGTCGGCGGGATAAATTGTCCTGTCGACCAACGGAACGATCGTGCGTAGGGCGTGGCCGCCTGGTTGATAGGCAAGCGAGGTCAGCACGACGCCACGACTGCGATTGGGCTCATGGGCGACCAACGCGCCGGCCACGACGCTGCCCCAGTCGTGGCCAACCCAGATCGCCGGCCTGCCGCCCAGATGATCATGGAGTTCCGACATGTCCAAAGCGACTTGCTTGATTGTGTAAGCGTCGTTGGCTGCAGGTGCGAAAGACCCGCCGTAGCCGCGCAGGTCAGGAGCAACGCAGTGCCATCCCTCGGCGGCGAAAGCATCCATCTGGGCGCGCCACATCAAACCGATGCTCGGCCAGCCGTGGAGAAAGATCATCAGCGGACCCTCCGTAGGTCCGCATTCGATGAAGTGGGTTGTCTGACGCGGCGTGATCAGAGTGCGCGGATTCAGAGGCGAGCGGGGTATCGCCCATGCATGGCTTGCCAGGGCCGCGCCGCCCATTCCAACGGAGGAGCATCGGTCAAGCGTCAGTCCAGCTGCAGAACGCGTCAATTGAAGCTTAGATCTCATCGTTAAAAGACTCCACTCGCTCAGATCTTTAACGGGAGCTCCACTGGCGTTTCCGTCACGCCTTGTCGGGCAGGGTTAGACGGTCCGATGCCCTTCAGATAGGCGGCGTCCCGGGCGGGTGGTCGGCCGAACAAGCGTCTGTACTCGCGCGTGAACTGCGTCTGGCTGTCATAGCCGACCTCGAAGCCGACTGTTCGGGCACTCGATCCGCCAGTCAGCAAGCGTTTGCGCGCCTCCTGAAGCCTGACATGCGTCCTATATTCAAGCGGGGTCATCAGTGTTGTCGCCTTGAAATGGCGATGAAGTGATGTCGCACTCATGCCTGCGAGGTCGGCAAGCAGGCCGATCGTCATAGGCTTATTGTAATGCTCCTTTATCCACGAGGTGACCCTCCCAATCTGGGCGATCTTCGTGTCCATTGTGGCGTAGTCTCTTAATGTTGCACCATGCTCACTCCGGAGAAGCCGGTAATAGAGTTCAGTCGTTGCTGGCTTGAGAAGCGCGGGCAGATCCTCCGGGTGGTTGAGAAGCAGTATGAGGCGATGAAGTGCGCCCAAGATGTCTTCTGTCTGCCGCCCTAGCGACAGACCCTCTCTGTGCGCCGCAGCAGGGCGGACCGCGACATTCGGAAGCAGTTCGGCCAGGTCCTGCCGGTTAAGTTCAAATGAGAGTGCATAATGCGGGTGGTCGCTTGAAGCAGCGGTTATCCGGGCCGAAACCGGCAAATTCACTGAAGCGATGAAGTATTGCGTGTCATCAACTTCGAACGCGCGACCGCCCAGCAAAATTTCCTTTCGGCCCTGGATCACAACGCAGAGGCGGGGAGTGTAAATGCTCTCAACAGGAAGGGTCGGCGCTTCGACCTTGAAGATCGAAAGACCAGCGACTGGGGTTTTTTGTTTCGGCGCGGCAGCGTGTCGATCAATGATCGCGACAAGCTCTTCCTTGATACTCACCCGTTTCTCCACGATTTCCCGGCAGAGCCTCCAATATAGGCAGTGCCAGGAGATTTGGTAGGATCGTACGAAAGATTGGGTGTTTCGCCATAACGCGCCCGTTTTCCGGTTCGTATCTTTCGTTAAAGGCGGCAGGTCCCGACACCGGCTCTGCAGCCATGGTCGTTAGCAAATCAGAAGGATGATCGAAAAATGACGAATAAACCCGTATGGTTCATTACCGGCGCCTCGAATGGCCTCGGCTTCGAGATCGCAAAACACGTGCTCGGTCTCGGTTACCGGGTGGTCCTGACGGCAAGGAATCCCGCGCAACTGGCCGGGCTCGCCAACCAGTTCAAGGAGCAAGCGCTCGCGCTGAAAGTCGATGTCACCGATCGCTCGACGATCAGGAGCGCTGTTGCCGAAACGCTCTCGACGTTCGGTCAGATGGACGTTCTCGTCAACAATGCCGGCTACGGCTATCTCGCAGCGATCGAAGAGGGGGACGAGGAAGGTGTTCGCAGCCAGTTCGACACCAACCTCTTCGGGCTCATCGATGTTACGAAAGAAGCCTTGCCTGCCATGCGGGCGCGCAGAAGCGGTCATATTGTAAACATCTCTTCGCTTGGCGGGCTCATGGCATTCGCGGCGACCGGTTACTATCATGCCACAAAATTTGCAGTCGAGGCCGTTTCAGAGTCTCTCGCCCAGGAGGTCGCTCCGCTCGGCATCAAGGTAACCATTGTCGAACCCGGCGCATTTCGCACCAACTGGGCTGGAAGCTCGATGGCGGAATCCCCCATCGTTATTGATGATTATGCCGAGACGGCAGGAAAGCGTCGGATATCGACGAAGGCGGTTTCCGGCAATCAGCCGGGCGATCCCGCCCGCGCCGCAGCGGCTATCCAGATGGCGGTTGAATCGAAAGAGCCTCCCCTGCGGCTTCTCTTGGGAGGCTCTGCTCTGGATCTGGCCTACAAGCGCCTTGAAACACTTCGGAAGAATTTCGACGAGTGGAGCGACGTGACCCGCAGCGCCGATTTTCCTGAGTTTCAAAGATGATACCCCGTATCATGCAAGCTTGTATTTCGGCAGGAGAAATAACGTTCGATACCCGCCGCGGCCAGCAACCGGACGGCTGCTGATAGAGATTGTCGGCCTGTTCGCTGGAAGCGGGATCGAGCAGGTCATGGCGAATAAGAGGCAAGCTCTGGTGGAAATCGGGATTGCGTCATGATGATAAATAGGGTCGGCCGTGTATCCGCGCGGACGCCACTCTCAGAAACCGCCGAGCCCGCGAAGAGATTGGAACTATGATGATTTTCCAAGCTTCCTCCTCGGGTACTCCCCTATGTGGACTCCGTCGCTGCTGTGGAGGCATCCACATCGTCACTCCACTCATGACTTTATGAGATGGAGACTTTTGAGCCAGAGCGTCGTCAGCGGATAGTGCTGACGACATCCATGAAGCGCTTGACGCGGGCGGGCTCGACCTTGTTCCAGGTATTGCCCTCGTATTTGAAATGCGTGCCGATGACGACGCCGCTGGCGCAGGAGAGGATGTCGGTGACATTATCCTTGTTAACGCCTGTATTGGCGAAAACGGGAACATCCGTCACGGCTTCGCAGACCTTGCGCAGGCCGGACTGGTCGACTGGCTGACCGGTCAGCGGGCCGGATACAAGGATGGCATCGGCCAGCGAGGAGAAGACGGCGCTCTTTGCGCGGAGTTCGATCGGGCGCTGGTCGAGCGAATGGGCGAATTCCGCATTGATGTTGAACAGCATCTTCATGTCGGTACGGCCGAGCTTGGCGCGCAGCCGTGCCGGCGTAGCGCAATCCGGCGCCCAGATACCCATGTCGGAGGCGAAGACGCCGGTGAAGATCTCGCGTACGAAGCTTGCACCGGTGGCGGCACCGATGGCGACGCTGGCTGTCGGATCCCAGAGATAGTTGACGCCGAAGGGAATCTTGAGTTCTGCCTTTGCAGCCTGGACGATCGCCGTCATCGCGGCAATACCTTCCGGAGGCGCTTTCAACTCGTAAGGCCGGTCATTCTCGTTGCCGAACATGATGGCATCGACGCCGCCTTCCTGCAGCGCGCGAATATCTTCCATCACGTCGTCGATGAGCTTTGAGACGCCGCCCTTCGGATCATAATTCGGCGAACCCGGCAGGGCGCCGATATGCGCCATGGCAATGATGACCTTCTTCTTGTCACCAAAAAATTCAAAAACCATCGAAAGCTCCGAAATTGGGCGTTAGAGAAAGCGGGTTTTCACAGACCGGATGTTTCAGGAGGGCGAGCCCGCGACCATCACTTCGACCTTGGCAGCCTCCAGCGCTTCGGCCAGTTCGGGCGGCGGCGATGCGTTGGTGATCAGCATGTCGAATTGTGAAAGCGGTGCGATGTGGACGAGCGACATGCAATCGAATTTCGATGCGTCGCAGAGAACGACCTTCTTTGTCGAGCGGCGGAGATAGACGCGCTTCATCTCCGTATCATCGAAGGAATAGTCATAAATACCATCGGACGTCAGCCCGGAAACGCCGACAAAGGCGATGTCAAACCAAAGTGCTTCGAACTGGGAAATCGCCGTCGCATTGGAGATCGACAACTCATCGTTTCTCATACGTCCACCCGGCAGGTAAACTTCCGCCAGGCCTTCCCCAAGCTGGGTGGCGTTGCGCACGCTGTTGGTGAAGAATTTCACATGCTGCTGGCCGGCGAGCAACCGGGCAAGCAGGAATGTTGTCGTGCCGACATCGAGCGCAATGGTGCGAAGCCCAGCGGCAACCTGTGCCGCCGCTTCCGCAATCAACCGCTTCGGCAATGCGTTCTTGGCAAGACGAGCCTGAAAGGTCGGCTCGTTGAGGCGCGAGATGGTTGCAGAAAGGCTGGGTTCGGCAATTGCGGTAAGGTCGGTGCTCACTGCTCCGCCATGGGTGCGGGCAAGCCGACCTTCCTTTTCCAGTTCCGTCAGGTCGCGCCGCACAGTCATTTCGGACACGCCGAGTTGCGCAGCGATTTCCGAGACGGATACAGCGCCCGTTTCGGCCAGCGCATCCAAGATGAAAGCTCGGCGCGTGCGCGCCAGAACTTTCGTCTTTTCGATTGTCAGCGTTTCAGCGTCATGGCCTGTGATCATTGGTCTGTCTTTCATTTAGATAAGGTCGGTTGGTGTTTGCATACGCATACCTCCGAAGCCCGGCCTCCTATTACGTAATCAGTGATTAACTCAGAAAGTGAACAAATTCAAACATAAATTTCGATTGATTTGTAAGTTTTTGTTGCTATATGATCGCGATGTTGTTTAGGTCGGAGATATGGTTCGTGGGACATCCTAAATTCGCGGAGCTCGAGGGATTAAAGGCGATCGTTACCGGCGGAGGCAGTGGAATAGGCCGCGCAATCGCGCAGGCGCTGGCGAAACAAGGCGTCAAGATCACTATTTGCGACATCAATCTGGACGCGGCGAACACAGTCGCACAATCGATTTCCGGCCACGCTCTGGAGATCGATGTTCGTTCACGTTCCTCCGTGGAAAAGACATTCGAGCAAGCCGCCGATATCATGGGCGGCCACGATATACTGATTGCCAATGCGGGCGTCTCCACCATGCAGCATGCGCTGGAGATCACCGACGAGGAGTGGGACTTTAACTTCGACGTCAATACGCGCGGCATCTTCCTGACGAACCAGATCGCGGCGCGCCGCTTCGTGGCGCAGGGCCAGGGGGTGATTGTCAACACGGCCTCGCTCGCCGCAAAAGTCGGCGCGCCGCTTCTGGCCCATTACTCTGCCAGCAAGTTCGCCGTTCTCGGCTGGACACAGGCGCTTGCCCGCGAATTGGCCTCGAAAGGCATCCGCGTCAATGCCGTCTGCCCGGGTTTCGTCAAGACCGGCATGCAGGAGCGCGAGATCGACTGGGAAGCCAAACTGCGCGGCGTCAGTCCTGAACGTGTCGTTGAAGACTACATCGCCCAGACGCCGCTCGGACGGCTGGAGACGCCCGAGGACGTCGCCGATGTCGTCGTTTTCCTCTGCTCAGATTCCGCCCGTTTCATGACCGGCCAAGGCGTCAATGTCACCGGCGGCGTCTATATGACCTGACGGGCCAGCCGGCCGCCCAAGCCGCATCATATCGGAGAGATCATGGCATCCATCGTCTTTGAGGGAGTGGAAAAACGTTATCCGGACGGATATGCGGCAATCCAGCACCTCGATCTCACCATCGAGGATGGTGAGTTTCTGGTTCTAGTCGGCCCGAGCGGCTGCGGTAAGTCCACCGCACTCCGAATGATTGCCGGTCTTGAGGATATCACCGGCGGCCGATTGTTGGTTGGCGATACCGTTGCCAACGGCCTTGCCCCCCGCGATCGCGACATTGCGATGGTCTTCCAGTCCTACGCGCTTTATCCGCATATGACGGTCGCCGAGAATATCGGCTTCGGCCTGTCCGTACGCGGCGTCGACAAGACCGAGATCGACCGCAAGGTCAGGGAAACGGCCAAGCTTCTCGAACTCGATGCCTATCTCGGCCGCAAGCCGGGGCAGCTTTCCGGCGGTCAGCGACAGCGCGTGGCGATGGGCCGGGCACTGGTGCGCGCGCCGAAGGCGTTTCTGATGGACGAACCTTTAAGCAATCTCGACGCGCGGCTGCGAGGCCAGATGCGGGCTGAAATCGCCCGGCTGCAGAAGTTGAGCGGTATTACCACCGTCTATGTCACGCATGACCAGATCGAGGCCATGACCATGGGTGATCGCGTGGCCGTGATGCGCGCCGGCGCTTTGCAGCAGCTCGGCACGCCGCGCGCGCTTTACGACACTCCCGCCAATCTGTTCGTTGCCGGGTTCATCGGCACGCCGTCGATGAATTTCCTGAAAGCCACCCTGGCGCGCAGCGAGGGCAGTCTGGCTGCCGCCGCCGGCAGGTTCAGCCTGCCGGTACCCGAGCCTGTCGTTGCCGCGCGTCCGGCGCTTGCGCGTCATGTCGGCAAGGAGATCATTGTCGGTGTGCGTGCCGAGGCATTGAGCGCCACAGACGCCGTTGATCCCGGTCTCGGGCGCATTGAAGGAACGATCGCCTTCATTGAGGATTTCGGTGCCACGAAACTTGTCCATCTCGATATCGGCGGGGCCGGCGAGCTGGAGGAGGTAACGGCGGAAGCCGATGAGGTTTCGCTTTCCGGCCCTCGATTGCGCGCCTCTGTTCCCGCGACGTATCCGCTTCGCCTCGGCGAGACGCTATCCCTGTCGGTCAATCCCGCAGAACTGCATTTCTTCGACGCCGAGACCGAAAACGCGATCCGCGACTGAAAGGTTCTTCCGCCATGCCCGTATTCATCGGCATCGATATCGGTACGACCTCGACGATCGCGGTAGCGATGTCGGAGGCCGGCGAACCCCTGGCCTCGGCCTCGCGTCCCTCGCGCTTGTCCTCGCCGCATCCCGGCTTTGCCGAGGCCGATCCCGGGCAATGGTGGGCGAACACGCAGGTCGTGGTGCGGGACATGATCACACGCCTGCCTGAAGGATGCGAACTCGCCGGCGTCTGCGTCACCGGCATGCTTCCGGCTGTGGTGCTGCTCGATCGCGAACGCCGCGTACTGCGCCCGAGCATCCAGCAAAGCGATGCGCGTTGCGGGACGGAAGTCGAAGCCATGAAAGCGGCGTTGGACGAGGAGCGTTTCCTCAGCCGCACCGGCCAGGGCCTGACCCAGCAATTGGTTGCCCCGAAACTGCAATGGCTGAGGGCGCATGAGCCGGATGTCTTTGGCCGGATCGCCCATGTCTTCGGCTCCTATGATTTCATTAACATGCATCTGACCGGCCGCCTGACGGTCGAGCGTAACTGGGCGCTTGAAGCGGGCTTCATCGATCTTGGCGATCACCGGATTGCTGATGACCTCGTGGCGCTGTCGGGACTTCGCTCCGGCGTCCTGCCGGAGCTGGTCGCCTCGCATGAGGTTATCGGCGCGGTGACGGCGGAAGCGGCGGGCCTGACCGGCCTGCCGGAAGGCCTACCTGTCTTCGGTGGGGCCGCCGACCATATCGCCTCTGCGCTAGCGGCCGGCCTGACGCAGGCCGGGGATGTCCTCCTGAAATTTGGCGGGGCAGGCGACATCATCGCCATTGCCGGCAAGCCGGAGCCCGACCGCCGGCTTTTCCTCGATTACCATCTCGTTCCCGGCCTTTATGCGCCGAACGGCTGCATGGCTTCCTCAGGCTCGCTTCTCAGATGGCTTGCCGCCATCATCGGCGGCTCGGAAGGCGACGATGTTTTAAAGCAGCTCGACCAGGAAGCGGCGACCGTGCCTGCTGGCGCGGACGGCGTGCGCGCATTGCCTTATTTTCTCGGCGAGAAGACACCGATTCATGACCCGTTGGCGCGTGGTACGATCACCGGTCTCAGTCTCGGTCACACGCGCGGCCATATGTGGCGCGCGGTGCTGGAGGCGATTGCCTGCGGCTTCCGCCATCATCTCGATGTGCTTTCGGAAACGGGGCGCCCCGCAAGCCGGCTGATCGCCTCCGACGGCGGAAGCCGAAGCCATGTCTGGATGCAGATCGTCGCCGATATCTGCGGCCAGCCGGTTCATGTCTTGTCTGACGCCTTCGGCTCGTCGATTGGCGCGGCCTGGGTGGCGGCGGCAGGCTCCGGCATTGCGGCGTGGGACGATGCCGCGGCTTCCGTGCGTTTTGGCGCGGTGCTTCAGCCTTCGCCGGAAGGCGTTGCCGCCGGCGACCGGATTTATGCCGACTACCGCGATCTCTATCGGTCGCTGAAACCCTTCTTCGCGCATGGAGGCCAGCCATGATCAAGGCAATCGCCTGGGATGTCGACGGGACGCTGATCGACAGCGAACCGGTTCATCATAAGGCGTTGATGGCCGTCTCGAAGCGTTATGGCGTCAACATCGCCGCAAACGATACGCGTTTCATCGGGATGGCGATGAGTGATGTCTGGACGGTGCTCGCGCCGCTCTATCCACCCGGACTTGGCCCCCATACTTGGCTTTCGGAGATTGTAGAGGCTTATATTGAGCGGACCGCCGAATTGCAGCCGATTACGGGCGCGCCGGAGACGGTGCTTGCGCTTGCCGCAGCCGGGCTTGTTCAATGTGCGGTTTCCAACTCGTCTCGTCGCATTGTCGAGGCCAATCTCAAGGCTATGGGGCTCGATCGCACGATGGCCTTTGCGATCGGGCGCGAGGATGTGGTGCATGGCAAGCCTGATCCCGAGCCTTATCGGCTTGCCTGCGAGCGTCTTGGCCTTGATGCTTCGCACGTGCTGGCCGTCGAAGATAGCGTCGTGGGCGCGGCGTCGGCGCGGGGGGCGGGCATGCCGGTGCTGCGCTATGGCGCGGATTTCACCGACTTCTCGGCAATCCTCGACCTCGTTGAAGAGCGTAGGCTTCGTGCATGATGAATTTCTGGCCATGCAACCCGCCTGAACGCGCCGCTAAGGCGGCACTTGTCGTGATTGACATGCAGGTCGATTTCTGCGCGCCGGGCGGTTGGGTCGATCAATTGGGCGAGGATATCAACAATACGCGCTCCGTCATCCCGGCCGTTGCGGAGGCTCTGGCAATCGCACGGCGCGGGGGCCTCGCCGTCTTCCATACCCGGGAGGGCCATACGCCCGACCTGTCTGATCTGCCCGCTAACAAGCAATGGCGTACCCGCGTCCATGGGCTCGGCATCGGTGATGAAGGTGCTTCGGGGCATATCCTCGTGCGCGGTGAACCTGGCTTCGAAATCGTTCCGGAACTTGCGCCGCTTGCTGGTGAAACGGTGATCGACAAGCCGGGCAAGTCGAGTTTCCACGCGACCGATTTCGATGCGCAGCTGAAGGCTCAAGGCATCACCCATCTCATCGTCATCGGCGTTACCTCCGATTGCTGCGTGCAATCGACCTTCCGCGATGGATTCGAACGCGGTTATGAATGCGTCATTCTCGAAGATTGCACAGCCGCGGTCGAAACGGCCAATCACGAAGCGACGATGGATATCTTGAAAGCCTTCGGTGGGCGCTGGGGGACGGCGTCAGATCTCGCGGGGTTCCGCGCCGCCGTGGAGGCGCTCCATGGCTGACAACTTCCCCGGTGTTGCCGCCACTCCCTATTCCTGGCCTTTCGATGGGCAATGGAGCGCTGCCGATAGCGCGCTTCTCATTCTGGGGTTCCAGAACGGTACGATCGCCGCACTCGGTGCGGAACCGGAGGCTGCTGTCGCGGCAAAGCTAATCGCATGCGCTCAGGAGGTCGGCCTTCCGGTGATTGCGAGCCGGCGTAGCCGCAGCGAGGCGCTTTCCCCGGTTGCCGCCCGTCGCGCTGCCATGGGCGATCCGGTCTTTGCGCCCGGGACGCCGGAATGGCAGCTTTCAGACACGCTTGGCCTGCCGGCGGAGGCTTCGATCTTCGACCATCCGGGCGACAATGCCTTCTATTCGACCGGGCTAGATGCCTGGTTGCGGCGGCGCGGCATCCGCAATCTGGTGCTGGCAGGTGTTCCGACCGAGGGCCTGCTGCACGCGACCCAGCGTGCTGCCAACGATATGGGCTTCGAATGCATCGCTGTTTCCGATGCGTGTAAGGGAACGACGGATGCCCGTCATGCCGGGCAATTGCGCATCACCGTCTTCGGCAACGGGCTTTTCGGCACCGTGGCGCGCTCGGATCAACTGTTCTCGGCGCTGAGGGCGCCCATCCCGACCTGAAGAGGATCGACATGTCTGATTTTCATTGGCCGACCGAGACCGGCAGCCTCGATTTCCATACGCTGACCGCTGCCTATGCATCTGGCCAGCTTAAGCCCTCAACGGTCGTCAACGCTATCTATGACCGGATTGAGGCGCGAGGCGACGACCATGTTTGGATCTATCTCATCTCCCGCGCCGATGCACTGAGGGCGGCCGCGGAGTTGGAGAATGCCGGCTATGACGGTCGTCCTCTCTGGGGTATTCCTTTTTCGATCAAGGATTGCAACGATGTCATCGGCCTGCCGACGACCAATGCGCTGAAAGAGGGGGCCTATATCGCCGAAAGTACCGGGCAGGTGGTGACGCGCCTTTTCGATAGTGGGGCGATCCTGATCGGCAAGACCAATATGGACCAGTTCGGCATCGGCCTTGTCGGCATGCGCACGCCGTATGGTGCATGCTCGTCGGTGTTCAACGACGACTATATTTCCGGCGGTTCCAGTTCCGGTTCGGGCGTTTCGGTGGCGGCCGGGCTTTCCAGCTTCTCGATCGCCAATGATGCCGCCGGCTCCGGCCGCGTACCGGCGGGCTTCAACAACATCGTCGGGATCAAGCCGACGCCGGGCATTGTCAGTAATGCCTGCGTATCGGGCGGCGGTTGCGTGAAGACGATCGAGACCGTATCGGTCTTCGCGTTGACGGTGGAGGATGGCATGGCGGTCATGCGCATCATCACCGGCTACGATCCGTCCTATCCCTTTTCCAAGCCCGAGGCCGATCATGTCGCGCTCGACATGCGGCCCGCCCCGCCGAAGTTTCGCTTTGGTATTCCGGCCGGCGCGGCGGTTCGCTTCTTCGGCGACAGCGAGGCCGAGCGGCTGTTCCAGGAAGCCGTCAAGCGACTGCATGCCATGGGCGGCGTCGCGGTCGCGGTCGATTTCGCCGCGTTCGAGGAAACTCAGCGTATTCTCTATGAAGGCCCCTGGATTTCGGAGCGCGCACTCAGCCTCGACAAGGTGCTGGCCCAACATGGCGACGCGATCCATCCGGTGACAAAGAAGATCCTCGAAAACAGCGGGCAATATTCATCCGTTGATACCTTCCGCGCCATTCACCGCATTGCCGAGTTGAAATGCGCGACACGCCCGATCTGGGACGGTATCGAAGTGCTTCTGGTGCCGACGACGCCGACTATCTATCGCAAAAGCGAGATTCTCGCCGATCAGATCGCTCTCAATGCGCGGCTCGGCATCTATACCAATTTCGTCAATCTGATGGGCCTTTGCGGGATCGCCGTACCGAACGGTTTCCGCGCCGACGGCCTGCCCTCGGGCGTCACCTTCCTCGCCCCCGGCATGGCCGAAGCGAAAGCGGCGGCGATCGCGGCCGAATTCCACCGTCGCGCCGGCATCGGGCTCGGCATGAACCTCAATCCCTATCCGGCCTATGGCGCACCGACGGAAATTCCCGCTGGTCACCGCGAGATTGCCGTTGTCGGCGCGCATCTGTCCGGCATGCCGCTCAATCATGAACTGACGGAGCGCGGTGGCGTATTCCGCGGCAAGACCCGCACTACAGGCGATTATCGGCTTTATGCACTCGCCGGCACGACACCGGCCAAGCCCGGTCTCGTTCGCGATCCAAACGCCAAGGGACCGGGCATCGAGGTCGAGATCTGGTCGCTGCCACTCGCAGGCTTTGCCGATTTCGTCGAGCGCATTCCGCAGCCGCTGGGGATCGGTAAGCTCGCGCTTGAGAACGGTCGCCAGGTATCCGGCTTTCTCTGCGAGACCGTGGCGTTGGACGGCGCGATCGATATTACGGCGCATGCCGGCTGGAAGAATTACCTGGCTTCGAAAGCGGCCTGAGAAAGGTTCTCGGGGGAGGGTTTCCGGTGAAAACGAAATCGCCTGAAGCGCTCTTTACGTTTTGTTTGACGTGTTCGAAATGACGAAAGGCGGCTCCGCGAGGTGACGCCTTTTTAATCGCCAAGGTTTGCTCGCTCAGTTGATGCCTTTGGTCAGTCCCTGCACGAAATAGCGGTTGAGGACGAGCACGATGAGCACGATTGGCACGGTCGAGAAATGCGCCAACGCCCCGAGCGTCCCCCAGGTGATGTCCTTTGTGCCGTAGGCCGACAGCAACGCCACCGAGATCGGCTTGGAATCGAGCCGCGTCAGGAACATGGCGAAGAGGAAGTCGTTCCACGAGAAGAGCACGCAGAAAAGCGCGGAGGCGATGATGCCGGAGCGCACCGCTGGCAGCGATACTTTCCAGAACGCACCGAACTGCCGGCAGCCATCCGTCAGCGCCGCCTCTTCCAGTTCCTTCGGCAGGCCGCGGAAGTAGGAAAACATCATCCAGCTCACGAAGGCGGTATTGAGCACACAATTGATCAGGACGACGCTGAACCAGCTGCCGATGAGGCCGATATCGCGCATGAGCAGATAGAACGGGATGAGCGCCGCGACAGCGGGGACCATGCGGATCGTCATGAAGAAATAGGCAACGCCCATGGCGGCAGGATGTGTCGAGCGGGCGAGCGCATAGCCGGCCGGAACGCCGAGTATCAGCGAAAGCAGCATAGAGCCGCCAGCAATCAGGAGACTGGAAATGACGAGGCTGCCGACATCGAAGATACGCAGCGCGTTGCGGAACTGGTCCAGCGTCGGCGTGAAGAAGAGATGGGGTGGAATGGAGAAGATCGCGTTCGACGGCTTGTAGGCGGTCATTGCGAGCCACAGGAAGGGCAGCAGGAAGAAGGCGAGCGTAAGCAGCAGGAACCCGCGGCGTGCCATATCGAAGGCTATGGAGCGTGTCATCATCGGCCGTTGGCCTTCTTGTCGAAATGGCGGATCATGAGGATGAAGCAGGCGGCGATGATCGCTACGCAGAGAAGCGCGATGTTGGAAATCGCCGATGCCTTGCCGATATTGAAGAAGCTCAGGCCCTCCTTCACCGCATAGACCATGAGCGTGTTGGTGGAATTGCCCGGTCCGCCACCGGTCGTCACGAACACGCTGTCAAAGACGCGGAAGGCGTCGATGGTGCGTAGCGTCAGCGCCAGCATCACGGCGGGGAGCATGAGCGGCAGGGTGATAGAGCGGAAAGTGCGCCAGGCGGTTGCTCCGTCGACGGCGGCGGCCTCCAGGAGATCGCCGGGCAGCGCCTTTAGGCCGGCCAGTAGAATAAGTGCGACGAGCGGCGTCCACTCCCAGACGTCTATGAAGATGAGCGTGGCCAGCGCGGTCGATGGTGTGGCGAAGAGGCCGCGCGGATCGGTGATGCCCCATTGGGCAAGATAATAGCCGACCATGCCGTAGTCGGCGAGCAGCAAGCCCTTGAAGATGAGGCCGACGACCAGCGGCGTAATGGTGACGGGAACAAGGATCAACGTCAGGCAGACGCGATTGAACCGGTCGTCGCGCCAGAGTGCCAGCGCGATGATAAAGCCGAAGACAAGTTCGATGGCGACAGAAAAAACAGTGAAGATCACCGTGTTGGCAATAGCGCCGCGAAAATCGGCGTCCGCCAGCAGGTTGATGTAATTGTCGATGCCGACGAAATGCGTCCGCGCCGGCTTCAGGAGATTGTATTCGTAGAGGCTGTACCAGATGCCCTTTACGAGCGGGAAGACGCCGAGCGCAATCACGTAGGCGACGGCGGGGAGCGCCATGGCAAACAGGAAGAATTTTCGTCGCGTGGCAAAAGAGACGGAGGGGAGGCGCGTGGCCGCCTTGCTGTCAACGGAACTGGTCAGGTTCATCGCGTAATTCGTCATCACCGAATGGCCAATTGGTTCGCGTTTCGATCTGAGAGGAAAACGGGCCGGTGCGCAAACGGAATCTTGCCTTCAGCGTGCCGCTAAAGCCGGCCCGACCATCGCCCTCGAAATGAAAGGCCCGCTTCACGGTCTTTCGTGAAGCGGGCCTATTCTTAGAACAGCTTGGCGGCTGCTTCCTGCGCCGCATCAAGCGCGGCCTTGGGCTCGGCCGTACCGACTAGGACGGAGTTGACTGCCGTGCCTAGCATGTCTTGGATTTCCGGATATTCCGGAATGCGCGGGCGATAGTCGCCGTCGCCGTTCTCGAAGACTTCGTTGAGAACGGGCAGGAACGGATACTTGGCGTTCAGCTCCTTGTCGGCGACCGTGCTCTTGCGGATATAGCTGCCAGC
The DNA here is from genome assembly GCF_057784395.1 of Martinezella sp. CNPSo 3957. Classification (NCBI taxonomy): domain Bacteria; kingdom Pseudomonadati; phylum Pseudomonadota; class Alphaproteobacteria; order Hyphomicrobiales; family Rhizobiaceae; genus Martinezella; species Martinezella sp. CNPSo 3957. The sequence continues at coordinate 447,365 of NZ_JBXSOU010000004.1, read as the reverse complement.
GCCGAGCAGGTTCATTTCCTTCTGGATCTTCGGACTGGTGACCCACTTGATGAAGGTCCAGGCGGCTTCTTTCTGCTTGTCCTTCGCATCGGCATTGATGGCCAGGCCCCAGCCGCCAATTCCGTAGATCTTCGGTAAACCCTTACCGCGCGGGGCGAGCGCGACATCGACCTTGCCGACTATCTTGGATGTCTTCGGATCGTAATAGCCAGGCGCGCCGACAGACCAAGTCTGCATCGTGGCGGCGATGCCCTGCCGGAAGCTTTCCTCGCGGCCGCCCCAGTCATAGTCGGCGGCACCGGGAGGGGCTGCCTTCTTGAAGAGGTCGCGATAAACAGTCAGGCTCTTGATATTGGCTTCGGAATTGAGCGCCGGCTTGCCGTCCTTGTCGAGGATTGCGCCGCCCATTTCGGCGTTATACTGCATCCAGTCCTGGGCGACCGCCGGGCCTTTCTGGCCGTTGGCGACAAAGCCATACTGCTTCTTGGCCGGGTCGGTCAGCTTGTAGGCGGCGGCAACCAGATCTTCCATCGTTTCCGGAGCCTTCAGGCCGGCGGCATCGAAGAGATCCTTGCGATAGGCGAGAACGTTGGCATAGCCGGCAAAGGGATAGGCGACCTGCTTGCCCTTGTAGTTGCCGAGCGCTTCCGTGAGCTTGGGATAGATGTCGGCGGCATCGAGCTCCTTGGCATCGCGCTTCATCAGGTCGTTGAGATCGATCGTATAGCCATTGGCGGCGAACTGCCCTGCCCAGACGATGTCCATGGTGATCAGGTCATAACCGGCGGTGTGCCCCACGAAATCGGCGGTCGTTTTCGTCAGCAGAGAGCCGTAGTCCATGATGTCGACCTTGAGTTCTGCGCCGGTCGCTTCCTTGAACTCGGGCGCGATCTGCGCCAGCACGGCCGAATACTGGTCGTTCATGGATGCCAGATTGAGAGTGACGCCGGCCAGTGGCTTGTCGGCGGCCTGCGCCATGCCCCCTGTCAGGGCAATAACGCAAACGGTAGCAAACTTCTGAAAATTCCCCTTCATGAATGTCATTAGTGTTCTCCTTTTCATGATTGATCGTCACTATACATCAAACAAAAACGCACTCAAGTGCACTTGACAAAAATGCAACAATGGCCTGAATATAACAAAATTGAACAATATCGCGCATGTTTTGCTTGATCGCTGTGCAGTATGCCTCGTTTTTGCGCATTCGTCGGGTTGCTTAAAAGGCTTGCACTCGTGCCGGGCTTAGTCCGAGGCGTCGTTGAACAAAGAAGTGTCAGGATCGAACATGAACGGTGGCCTCAGCACATCGCGACTTGAAGCGCTTGAAAAGCGGCTCGTCGGCGAAATGGAGGCGACGGAAGCGCTCGGACGGGTGTGGGCTCCGGCACCGGAGCCGGGGCCTGCTTGTATGGCGCGCTATAATGTCGTGATCTGCGGAGCCGGCATGTCCGGGCTTGCTATCGCCTTTGGCCTGAAACGACGCGGGGTTGTGGGCGTTCAGGTGATCGACAGGGCCGGGGAGGGGCGGGAAGGGCCTTGGATCGGCTGTGCGCGCATGAAGACGCTGCGCTCGCCGAAACATCTCGCCGGGCCGGATTTTGGCCTGCCGTCGCTGACGCCGCGTGCCTGGTACGAAGCCGTCTATGGCACGGACGCCTATGAAAGCCTCGACAAGATGTCGCGGCAAGACTGGATGGCCTATCTCGGCTGGTATCGCGCGGTGACGGAGCCGGATGTCTTGAACGGCACGAGCCTTGTCGGGATATCGCAAGTCGATGGCTGGTTGCGGCTTGTGCTTGAAGCGGATGGTGAAACGCAACAGATCGAATGCCGGCGGCTTGTGCTGGCCACCGGTATTGATGGCGGCGGCGCGCCGATGATTCCCGATTTCGTTCGTACCTTGCCCAAGCAATACTGGACCCATAGTGCCGAGATCGCAGACGATGGCCATCTCAAGGATCGAGATGTCGCCATTCTGGGTTCGGCGACTTCCAGCTTCGACTGGGCGGCAACGGCTTTGGAAAAGGGCGCAAAAAGCGTTGTTATGATCGGCCGCTCGCGCAATTTCGGCCGGACGGAAGTCTTGGCCTGGACCAATTTTCCGGGCTTCCTTGGTCATTTCGGCGACCTGTCGGACCTGCAGAAATGGCGCTATATCCGGCTCTACAATGGCTTCAAGATCCCGCCGACACAGGACCAATTCGATCGTGCAGTGTCTAATCCGCGTTTCACGATGGCGCTGGGCCATAAGGTGCGGTCCGTGACATTGGATGCTGGGCGGGTTGTGATCGAAAGCGACAGCGGCACATTCAGCGCCGATCATCTTCTGCTTGGCACCGGTTATACGATCGATTTCACCCGACGCGCGGAATTGAAGAGCATCGCACCGCATATGGCTTTCTGGTCTGATCACTTTGCGCCGCCGGATGGCGAGGCATCGGCCGAGATCGCGGCCCATCCCTATCTCGGGCGCGGCTTCGAGCTGACGCCGAAGAATGCCGCGACCCATGGATGGCTGTCGCATATCCATTTGTTCAACTGCTCGGCCCTTGCCAGCCTCGGCCCGATCAGTAACGGTGTGACCGGCATGAAATACGGTCTGCCGCGTATCGTCGATGCGGTGGTGGGCGGTCTCTTTCACGAGGCGGCCGACGATTTTCTCCGTGACCTCGCGGCCTATCAGGAGCATCATTTCGATCCGCGCGGCCACGGTGGAGACTTTGAAGGCATGAAGGAAGTGTCATCATGACAATCATACCAAGGTTTCAGCTCGACCGGGTTTTGGAAAAGGCCCGGTGTGAGAGTGTGGAATTTCCCTATCTGCTGGCCAATCACGCTCCGATGGTCCTCGTGGCACTCGATCGCATGGGCGCGACCCCTGAGCGTCTCGACGAATGGTATGAGATTTACCGCGTGGCAAACCAGCTTGTTCCCGCGCCGCCGCCCGGGGCTCCGATCGAGCGTGCGCGTTGGGATGCGGCGCTGGGTGACCGGACGCGGGAATCCGATTATCGCGCCTATTTCATCGCCGAAGTCGAAAGGCTCGGAACCGATGCCGCGATCCGCCATTATTTGCCCCGGTTGATCCAGGGTGTGGCCGGCAGTGCGCTGCACCCGCTGATGCGGCTGGCTTATGCGGTGCTCAACGCCGACACGAAGGAAGTGGGAACGGCGCTCGGATACTGGACGACCTGTTATCTGCCCATGCCGGATCCGACTGGAATAAAGCCCGACACTGACGATCCGGCAGCCATTCTCGCTGCCATGAATAATGTTGCCGGCGCGCACGACTATGTGCCTGAGACCGATCTTCTCTGGCACAATATACGCGAAGTCGCCGCCCTGCCGGACTTTCCGCCGGTGATCGATCGTTTGCGCATTGATGAAGCGACGCCCAAGCGCATGGCGGAGACGGCGCTCGCCCTATTCGCCTCGACCATGGATTTTTCGGCGCTCCACGCCGTTACCGGCTTGCATTGGGCTCGGTTGGTCGCGGCGCATCTGGATGATCCGCTGCCGCTTTACCGTGCCTTCTGGCAGGTGATTGCCGCACTCGTTCCGAAAATCGGCTTCCCGGCGCTTCCGACCGCCGAAACGCTTCAGGCGATGCGTGAAATGCGGGTACCAGACTGGCCAGAGATAAGGGCCGCGGCCGTCGCCTCCAACGACGAACACGACATTAGCCTGGTCTTTTCGGCATTACAGGAACAACTGGTCTGGGGTGATCCGCTTTATCGGGTTGTGGCGGCACGGCGCGTTCGGCTGATCTAGGGGTAAACTCTGCTCGCGCGGGTTTATGCATAGAGGCGGGTTTCACGGAACTCCGTTTTTTTCTTCCCCAGCATCCGCGCCGCCGAGCCGCCGCACGAAGTCCGCGAAGAACAGCGAGGCGTTAGTGGCCCGTTTATGCACCGCGATGGTCTGAGGAATTTGCGAAAACACTCCATCTACCACCCGGAAGCCTTCCATCCGCTCGGAGGCGTTGAAGAGGAATTCGGTCAGTCCAGCCGCCGCGTCGCATTCTCGGCTGGCGAGAAGGTCGAGGGCCGCCGTGGGGTTGTCGACATGCAGCACCGTCGCCCGTTGGAGTATTCGTTCGAGCTGCTTCGTATAGGCGGCGCTACGCGCGGAAGCGATGCGAGTTCCGGTGGAATCCAGCTCATCCACCGTCCGATAGGGTGAAGCTGCCGGAACCAGGTAGGTGGCCTCGACGGAGATGTAGGGAGGCGAGAAGCTGAAGCGATCGGTTCTTGATGGGTCAGACGCGATGAAGGCGATGTCCCACTCGTCGCCGTCCGCAGCGGAAAGAATATCCGCAGCGGATCCGTATCGTATGAGGGAAAGCCCCCGATCAAGTTCGCGGGCGATCCCATCCGCAATTTCCGCGCTCGGTCCCACTAAGGCGCCCGCGTTTTCGTCCCAGCGGATCAATGCTGCGTTCGACATATTGACGGCGGCCCTAATGGTTCCAGCCGGGGCTATTTCCGACCGTACCTGCTCCAAAGTGAACATGCTACACGTCTCCCTAGAGCGTGACGCCGAAGCGTGCGGGCGGTTTTCGGACGACATCGCGCTCTACCTCTTTGATTCTGGAGCGGATTCAGATTTTAGGTCAAACGGACCTAAAATCATCCGGTTCTAGCGCGAAAACCTAGACGCAAGTGCTTCCGATCCTCTGGCAAGAAGGGCAACATCGACGCCGACTGCCGTAAACAGCGTTCCCTGCGCAATGCAGCGAGCCGCAAATTTCTCGTCAGGCGTCAAGATGCCCGAAGGCTTACCGACGGCTTTCAGGCGCTCGATCGCATTCTCGATTGCCGAGATTACCTCGGGATGTCCCGGTTGGCCGGGATAACCGAGGCTGGCTGCAAGGTCTGCCGGACCGATGAAGATCCCGTCGACTCCGTCGACTCCTGCAATGGCTTCAAGCTGATCGAGCGCCCCTCGTGTCTCGATCTGCAGCAAGAGGCAGATCTCCTGTTCGGCAATCTGCGCGTAGTTCGGCACGCGCCCGAAACGGGTGGCGCGGGTGAGGGCGGATACGCCGCGGATACCTCGCGGTGCGTAACGCGCCGCCGCCACGGCCGCCTTCGCTTCCTGTTCATTCTGCACATATGGAATGAGAAGCGTCTGGACGCCGATATCCAGAAAGCGCTTGATCAATACGGAGTCGTTAAAGGCCGGGCGCACCACGGGGGCGACGTCGTACGGCGCGACCGCCTGTAACTGTGGAAGCACAGTAAGGACGTCGCTGGGAGAATGCTCGGTATCGAAAAGCAGCCAGTCGAAACCGGACGGTGCGACGATTTCTGCTGTATAACTGCCCGGAAGGCCGCACCACAATCCGATCTGACTTTGACCGGCCTGGAGTTTTCGCTTGAAGCTGTTGATGGGGAGTTCCATTAGATCCTCACACGAATGAGACGCCAATTGAGCCGACGGGACCGTAGTCGGCCTGGATCACGTCGCCCTGGGCTATGTCCACAGGGCGGGTGAAGGAGCCGGCCAGCACGATCTGCCCCTTTTTCAAACCGCCGCCCACCGCATGGAGCTTGTTTACCAACCAGGCGATCCCGGCTGCCGGATGGCCCATGATCGCTGCGGAAACACCGGATTCCTCGATAATGCCGTTCTTCGAGAGGGTGGCGCCCACCCAGCGGATGTCGATGTCCATTGGGCGAATGATGCGCCCGCCAACAACGATCGCCCCGAAAGCGGCATTGTCGGCGATCGTGTCGGTGATCGCTCTTGGAACCTCGGTGCGATAGTCGATGATCTCGAGAGCCGGGACTACGAATTCGGTCGCCCTCATCACGTCGTAGATCCGCGTACTAGGCCCCTCGAGATCCTCGCCCATCACAAAGGCGAGTTCGACTTCGAGGCGGGGCTTGATAAAGAGCTCCGCCTTGATCTGCGCTCCGTCGTTGTAGAGAGCGTCGTCGAGGATGACACCATAGTCGGGCTCGGTCATCTTGGATGCCATCTGCATCGCGCGCGACGTAAGGCCGATCTTGTGGCCTACGACCCGAGCACCCCTAGCAGTCCGAGCCTCCGCCCAGAGTGCTTGAATTTTGTAGGCGTCTTCAAGCTCCAGACCGGGATAGGTCTTGCTCGGTTGAACGATTGGCTTGCGATCGGTTTCGGCCTTCAGAAGGGCGTTGGCCGCCTCTCGGCGTTCCTGTTCTGTGATCATCGGTTCGGCTCTGTCGTTGGTTATTTGATTGGCGGGCGCGGCAGCACGGCTTCGCCGGGCTCCATGACGTAGGTGTAGTCGAGCGAGAACCAGGGTCCCTCGATGCCGGGTTCGGACGGATGCGGTTCGTCATGGCGGACGAAGTCGCCGGTCAGGGCTGCCGTCACTCCAAACTGAACGTCGGAATCGATGTTGGGATCGCTTGGATCGAAGACCTGGGAAATCAGCGTCTTGTATCCCTGCTTGAAGATCAGGGCGTGAAGATGCGCTGGTCGGTACGGGTGACGTCCCTGCGCCTTTAGCAGTCGGCCGACGACGCCATCGACCGGGATCGGGTATCCGACCATCTTCACGGTACTGAACCAGAAGCGGCCGTCGGCGTCCGTGGTGAACTTGCCCCGAAGGTTCATCTCAGCCTGATCGGGGTCCTGATTCTCATAGAGCCCAACAGGAGAAGCATGCCAAACATCGACCTCGGCACCCGCGATCGGCCTGCCGTCCCGGTCTACGACCCTGGCGCGGACATAGAGCGGCGTGCCTGGCGTGTCGGAGCGGATGATCGTGCCGCCGTTTTCGACACGGGGAGAGTTCAGCCGCCAGAACGGGCCAAGAAGAGACTGCGACGTCTCCGTCTGGCCGCCGTCGCCGTTGTTCAAAAGGCAAACCAGCGAGGACACGCCGAGAGATCCGGCCATGAGAACAAACTCGTTGTGGCTGTCCGTCTGCAGTTGTCCGATCTCGTTGAGTATCGCCGTGGCTTCGCGGAACTCGACTTCGGACAATCTCACCTCGCGCACGAATGCATGGAGATGCTTCACCATTGCCATGAGGATTTCTCGCAGACGTGGATCCTCGGTTTTGTTCATCACCGCGAGGACGGCAGGCGTCAACTCGCTTTCAGTTTTTATGGCCATAAGGGTACCTCCCACTGGCGCTGACTATTAAAAATAATCGATTATCTGTCAATGAATGTTGCGACGACTTTTTCGGTTGGCGGGAAGAAAATTTGCTCAATACTGTATTAAAGTACTGAATATATTATATTAAATCCTAGAGGCGATCGAGTTTTAGCTACAAAACGGGCTCTTCTTCGCTTTCTCGTTGACATAAATAATCGTTTATCATATCGATCATCGACAGTTGATCAGAATTGTCAGGGAGTAGGGATGAGCTCGACCGACGACAGCGCCTCTGCGCCAATGACAGACGAGGAGACGGCGTCCGCGGGTTTTTCCGATGATGGCAAGAACACTATCGGAAGCCAGTTGGCGTCGCGGCTGCGCGAGGCGATCATCTCTGGTGAACTGGAAGCCGGCAGCAAGATCAATCTCGACAAGGCGCGCCGCACGTTCAACGTCAGCTTAAGCCCTCTGAGGGAGGGGCTTGCCCGCTTGATCTCCGACGGCCTGGTGGAGTTTCAGGACAATCGCGGCTATCGCGTAGCTCCGATCTCGCTGGCGAATCTGGAAGAAATCACGACGCTGCGCGAAGAGCTCGAAGTCTTCGCACTGCGGGAATCCATGCGTATCGGCGATGTCGAGTGGGAGGGCAATATAATGCGCTCGCTCCATCGCCTGAACCGCACGGAACGAGATGCCTCACGACCTGAGACGCTCGAGCAATGGGAAACTCTTCACCGGGAATTCCATCTCACGCTCATTTCCGGTTGCGGCAAACCGCTTCTGCTGCATTTCTGCGGCCTCTTGCTGAACTTGAATGACCGATACCGCCGGGTCTTCCTCATCAGGACTTCCGGCGACCGGAACGTCGGGCAGGAGCACAGCGAGATCGCGCAAGGAGCGGTCGCGCGGGATATCGAATACGCCACCGAGAAACTCCGACAGCACATCCACCGCACGGGAACGAACCTTCGAAATCATCTCGCGACGAAAGGGATCGTGTGATGGTGACGTCTGGATCGAAATCAGAGCAACAGATTGGCGCAGCGCACTTCTCCGCCATCTCCCTGGCGCCGAGCGATTTTGCGAAGGCCGCGGCGGGGGCGGGCTTTTCCAGGATTGGATTGAGGCTGAACCCGGCATTTCCTGGAGCGCCATATTACGAGCTGCCTGTAGGCGGCCGCTCAGCGGAAGAATTGAAAGCCGTATTGCGCGGCGAAGCGCTCGAGGTCTTCGATATCGAGTTCTTTGTCATCGACCCATCGTTCAACGCCTCGTCTCTGGAGCCCATAGTGGCGGCGGCTGCCAACATCGGGGCCCAGCGTCTAAGCGTGTGCGGCGACGATCCGGAGCGGAGCAGGCTGCAGTCGAACTTCACCGAATTCTGCAGCCTTGCAAGCGGCTACGGATTGGCAGTCGATATCGAGAACATGGGATGGCGGACGGTCAGGACTTTCGCTGACAGCGTCAATCTCCTGAAATCGAGCGGCGCGTCCAATGCCGGCGCACTCGTTGATGGAGTTCATTTCTTCAGGAACGGCGGAACGTTGACGTCGCTGCGCGCCGAGATCGACAGGGTCAAGCACATTCAGTTGTGCGACGTCATCGGACCCGCTCCGAGCACGGCGGAGGCCATGATCGCTGAAGCCCGAGGCAAGCGTCTTGCCCCTGGCGAGGGCGAATTGCCCTTGGGCGAACTGGTCGCAATAGTCAACGGGGCAGCATCGGTCTCGGTCGAAGTACCCCTTTCAGGCTCGGCAGACGCGGAGGAGCATTTGAAACGCCTGTTCGAAGGGGCCTTACGAATATTTAAGCCGGGTCAGTGATTGCGGCGCCGGCGAGGCGAGAGCCGCGCCGAAGGGAGGAAGCCAACAGATGGGTTACAGGTTTGATTTTGGCGCGGTCTTCGACCGCGCCCCGGAATTGTTTTGGGGTTCGCTCGGAACGTTGGGTCTCGCCTTCGCCGGGATGCTGCTCGCTCTCGTGATCGGAATCCTGGGCGTTGCTGCAAGAACGTCGAAGACCGCGTGGGTTCGCGCTCCGGTGATCGCGTTCGTCGAAGTCGTCCGCAACACGCCGTTCCTGGTGCAGATCTTCTTCATCTACTTCGCCCTCCCGCTTATGGGCATCCGCCTGAACCCGACGGTCACCGCAATCATCGCGCTGGGGATCAACGGAGGCGCCTACGCTATCGAGATCATCCGCGGCGGCGTTGAGAGCATCAACAAGGGACAGATCGAAGCCGGTTTTGCGCTCGGGCTGCACAAGGCCGACGTCTTCCGGCTCATCGTTCTGAAGCCGGCACTGCGAGCGATCTACCCCTCTTTGACGAGCCAGTTCGTGATGCTGACCTTGACCACGTCGGTGTGCACCTCGATCGCCGCCTATGAGCTGACTTCCGCGGCGCAGCGCATCGAGTCAGACACGTTCCGAAGCTTCGAAGTCTACTTCACCGTGACCGCAATCTACCTGGTCATTTCAAGCCTGATGATGGGAATCTTCGCCCTAATCTCCCGTTCCTACTTCAACTATCCGACTCGATAGGAGGCGCTCATGGGTCCCATCGGCGAAAATGAGCTGTTCTTCATCCTGCAAGGTCTGAAATGGACCGTATTGCTGGCGGTTATCGGTTTCATCGGCGGAGGCGTGTTCGGCATTTTGATCGCGCTTGCGCGCACGTCCAAGCATCAGTTCGCCCGGCTTGCATCATCCGGCTACATCGCGCTCTTCCAGGGCACACCACTCCTCATGCAGCTCTTTGTCGTCTACTACGGCGTTGCCTTGCTTGGCATCGACGTCAACGCCTGGGTCGCTGTTGCGATCGCGTTCACTCTCCATGCAAGCGCCTTCCTCGGCGAGATATGGCGCGGTTCGATTGAAGCCGTTCCCAAAGGACAGACCGAAGCCGCGAACGCTCTTGGCCTGCATTACGTCTCCCGAATGAAGGACGTGGTTTTGCCACAGGCTTTGAAGATTTCGATGCCGGCGACCATCGGCTTTCTCGTGCAGCTCATTAAGGGGACGTCGCTTGCTGCGATCGTGGGCTTCATCGAGCTGACCCGGGCTGGCCAGATCATATCGAACCAGACCTACCGCCCGCTGCTCGTCTTCGGGATCGTCGGAATAATCTACTTCATGATTTGCTGGCCTCTTTCCCACGTCGGAAGCGGCCTTGAGAAACGGATGGCAAAAGCCGCCCGCTAAACCTGCTTCGGGAGAAGTAAACAGCACAAGAGGAGGAAAGTGCAATGAATACCAATCGTCGGAAATTTCTCGGCCTAGCGCTGGCGACCGCTACCTTCGCCGCCATTGGCGCTGCGGCAGCCACCGCGGCATCTGTTGAGGAGATCAAGTCGAAGGGAACACTCGTCGTGGGCATTCAAGGCGACAATGCGCCTTGGGGCTTTGTGAACTCGAGCGGCAAACAGGACGGCTTCGACGCCGATGTGGCGACGCTGTTCGCCAAGGAGCTCGGCGTGAAAGTCCAGTTCCAACCGCTCGCGGTAGCGAACCGTATCCCCGCGCTGACGACCGGCAAAGTCGATATTCTCTTCGCAACGATGGCAATGACGGAAGAGCGCGCCAAGGCAATCCAGTACAGCAAACCTTATGCGGCCAACACGATTTCGCTTTATGCCGCCAAAGCCGACGCCGTGAAATCACCGGCCGATGTGGCTGGTTGGGAAATAGGCGTGCCGAAGTCCAGCTCGCAGGACAAGGCCGTAACCGACGCGGTCGGATCGAAGGCCACCATCCGCCGCTTCGACGATGACGCGGCCACTATCCAGGCCCTGATTTCCGGACAGGTAAAGGCAGTGGGTGGCAATCAGTTCTACGGGCAGAGGCTCGATGCAGCCAGTGCCGGCACGTATGAACGAAAGATCGACTTCCTGACGACTTACAACGGCGTGGGAACGCGGCTCGGCGAGAAGGACTGGAATGAGACCGTCAACGCCTTCCTCGACAAGATCAAGGGCAATGGCGAACTCGCAGCCATCACCAAGAAGTGGATGGCAATCGATCTTCCCAAGTTCCCTGAATCCATCCCCAACATCCCGTTTACGGTCAAGTAAAGCATAAATGGAGGGCGCCGTGCTCAATTCCCCCAACGATCAGTCGACCTTGATATCCCTTGATAAAGTGGAGAAATGGTACGGCGCCTTCCATGCCCTGAAGAACATCAATCTGTCGGTTCGCAAGGGAGAGAAGATCGTTCTTTGCGGACCGTCCGGTTCCGGCAAGTCCACCCTGATCCGCTGTATCAACGCTCTTGAACTGATCCAGGGCGGCAAGATCGTGGTGGAAGGTCAACTTCTGGACGGCACCGCCAAGGCGGTCGACGCCATTCGACGTGAAGTCGGAATGGTTTTCCAGAACTTCAATCTGTTCCCGCACATGACCGTTCTGCAAAACTGCGCGCTTGCACCCATGAGAGTGCGGGGCGCAAGCCGTGCCGACGCAGAGAAGTTGGCACGAAAATATCTCGAGCGCGTCCGTATCCTCGATCAGGCGGAAAAGTATCCGGCACAACTCAGCGGCGGACAGCAGCAGCGCGTCGCCATCGCGCGTGCCCTGTGCATGGAGCCGAAAGCGATGCTTTTCGACGAGCCCACATCCGCCTTGGATCCCGAAATGGTCAAAGAGGTTCTCGACACCATGATCGGCCTCGCAAGAGACGGCATGACCATGATCTGCGTGACCCATGAAATGGGCTTCGCCCGGCAAGTCGCTGACAGGGTCATTTTCATGGCTTCCGGAGAGATCATCGAGGAGGCGGAGCCCGAAACCTTCTTCAAGAACCCCACGCATGAACGGACGAAGGCATTTCTCGGCGAAATCCTTGCGCATCACTGATCGGGCAGAGACATGGACAACAACAAATTTCTGGTCGGCCTCATCGGCGCCGACATCCAGATGTCAAAGTCGCCGGCGCTCCATAGAACGGAAGGGCGCCACCTGGGGCTTGATTACGAGTACGAGCTCGTGGACCTGACGGAGCGCGGATTGCCTGCTTCCGCGCTGCCAGATCTCTTGAGCGAACTGGAAAGCCGCGGCTTTGCCGGAACCAACATCACCCATCCATGCAAACAGACCGTGCTGCCTCACCTGACCCGCCTGTCCGAGGACGCTAAGATGCTTGGGGCCGTAAACACGGTCGTGCTTCGCAACGGCGAGCGGATCGGACACAACACCGACTGGTATGGCTTCTACAAGAATTTCGAGCGCGGCTTGCCCGACGTCGCGAAGGCTCATGCTGTTCTGCTCGGCGCTGGTGGTGCTGGGGTGGCCGTTGCGCACGCTGCCGTGAAACTCGGCATAGAAAGACTCTCGATCTTTGATCAGGACGAGCGCCGCGCCTCCACGCTCGCCGACCAGCTCAACGAGAGATTTTCAGGAGAGGTTGCGAGGTCGGTCCGGGACGTCGGTGCTGCGCTCGCCACCGCGAATGGCTTGATCCACGCCACGCCGACCGGTATGCCAAGCCATCCGGGGCTCCCGATAGATCCCGATTGGATACAGCATCATCACTGGGTGGCGGATATTGTCTATATGCCCTTGGTGACCGAGCTCCTTGCGTTGGCAAAGCAGAAGGGGTGCCGAACGCTCCCAGGCGGAGGAATGACCGTGTTTCAGGCGGCCGCAGCTTTCGAGCTTTTCACAGGCCTGTCGCCCGATACTGAACGAATGTCGCGCCATTTCGACGAGCTATGCAGGGTAACAGCCTGATCGGGGGACTACTCCATGCCGCATATTATCATCGACTACAGCCGAGGCGCAGCGAAACGCGTCGCCATCGAAGAGCTGACCCACGCTGTTCATCGCCGGGTCCGCGACGGAGGGCTGGTTAAGCCAACCGTGGTGCGCACCTTCGCTAGAGAAGCCACCGTCTCCTGCGTCGGGGACGAGCATCCCGACAACCACTTTGTACAGATAATTGTACGCATGGCCCCAGGCCGTCCTGCGGAGGTCAAACGAGAGCTGCTGAAATCGGTGCTCGAAGCTGCGCGTGCCGTCGCGGCTTCCGCACTGGAAACCGGCCGGCTCGGGCTTCGTGCAGATCTCTACGAATCCGACCCAAATTTCGCATTTCAGGACATAGCGTTCGCTTGATCAAGGCAACGCCCAACAAGGATAAATGCAATGAGCATCATCTACGTTCTCAACGGCCCAAACCTAAACCTCCTCGGCAAGCGCCAACCACATATCTACGGGCACGAGACATTGGCTGACGTCGAGGCGGACTGCCGAAAGTTGGCGTCGGAACTGGGGCACGAGATCCGTTTCCATCAAAGCAATCGCGAATACGAGATCATCGACTGGATCCACCAGGCACGCGAGGACGGCGCCGGCATTGTCATCAACCCGGCCGCGTTCACGCACACTTCGCTCGCTATCCTCGATGCACTGAATACCTTCGAGGGCCCCGTCATCGAGATCCACATCTCCAACGTTCACAAGCGCGAGAGCTTTCGCCACCATTCCTTCGTGTCCCACCGGGCCGACGGCGTCATCGCTGGTCTCGGCACCGAAGGCTATCAACTCGGCATCCGCAGAGTTGCGACCATGCTCAAGACTGCGAAGAAGGACTGATAGCGATGGCGACCCGGGTCAAGCTGGCAGTCCTTGGGGCGGGGCTGATCGGCAAGCGTCATATCAAGCACGTGATGGAAGAGCCCGCGGCAGAGCTGATGGCAGTTGTGGATCCCACGCCAGTCGGCCAGGCGATCGCGAGTGAGGCTGGTGTCAGATGGTTCCCCAGTTTTGCCGACATGATGATTTCCGAGCGCCCCGACGGAGTGATCATCGCGACGCCGAACCAGGTGCATGTTCAAAATGGGTTGGAAGCGGTGGAGGCGGGCGTCCCGGCGCTGATCGAAAAGCCGATCGCGGACGATATCGCTGCCGGCGAGAAGCTTGTGCAAATGGCTGAGGCCAAAGGCGTGGCGCTGCTGACGGGACATCACCGCCGGCATAATCCGATGATGCAGAAAGCGAAGGAGATCATCGACAGCGGGACGCTCGGTCGGATCCTGATCGTGAATGCGATGTTCTGGCTGTTCAAGCCGGACGAATACTTTGACATCCCCTGGCGGCGAGAGCGTGGAGCGGGGCCGGTCTTCCTCAACCTAATTCACGATATCGACAACCTCCGTTTCCTTTGCGGCGATATAAACGCGGTACAGGCGCGTGAATCCAACGCTGTGCGAGGCAATGCCGTCGAGGAAACCGCTGTTATCCTCATCGAGTTCAAAAGCGGTGTTCTCGGTACTGCTTCCGTGTCCGATTCCGTTGTCGCGCCATGGAGTTGGGAGATGACGACGGGAGAAAATCCCGCTTATCCGAAAACTCGGGAGATTTGCTACATGATCGGCGGAACACACGGATCTCTGGCCGTGCCGTCGCTGGAAATATGGAGCAATGCCGAGAAGCGAAGCTGGACCGAGGCATTTGAGCGCGACAGGGCCGCATTCGAAAACGAGGACCCGCTTGTCATGCAGATCCGTCAGTTCTGCAGCGTCATCCGGGGCGAGGAAGCTCCTTTAGTCAGCGGCCGGGAAGGCTTGGAGACATTGAAAGTCATTGAGGCCGTCAAACGGTCGGCCGCGATGGGAGGACGCATCGTCCTCTAGCCAGCAGTGAAGGCAAGCGGCGAGAAAACGCATAGCTGTTCCATAATAGCTCCTCGCCGCAAAAGGCGTGTAAGTGAGATAGCCATCAGGGAAATCGACCTTCTCTTGCCTGCCTCGGTCGCTCCGATCACAGCCACAGCGATGTCGAAGCGCCGATTAGCAACCGACGGCAGCGGGGCGGAAAATTCCTGGCCAGTGAACCTACGTCAGTTCATATGCGATCGCCCCGCCTAACCGACGAGGGCCGACGCGAGATCGCGCGTCACATCAATTGTAATTCCAGAAAGCCCTCAGAATTAGAACAAAATTCCATTCCTCTTGGGATATTCGCAAAAAATTCAAGAATACTGGATATTGCGGTGCTGACGAATGACCCCTTGGTGTTGAATGACCAACGAACTTGATCTTCCGACTGTCCTCTTCTTGCAGAAAACGTCCTATATTGCTGGCGCTTTGACTTTAGGTTATTTGCGGCTCACCTCGGCGGAAAGCCGTGGGGTCGGGCTTCTCGCAGCGAGCTTTATAGTGCTTGCGGCGGGATCGACACTGGCGGGGTATGCAGAGCTTTATCCAGCACTTTACGGCCTTCTAAGTCTCGTCAATATCGTGCTTGCGGTTTTGGGGTATTGCCTTCTTGCCTTGGCCTTTGTCCTGATCAGCGATCCCGATCGTAAAATCAACCCATGGCTTGTATTCCTGCCAGCAATCGGAACTTTGGCGGCTGGATTGATCACAGCATTCCATCTGACTAACACCTACCGGGCGACAACTTTCACGGTTCTCGGTTGTTTGACGATGGCTGCCACTGCTGTTGTCGTGTTTCGGGATGCATATCGTGAGCCGCTGCCGATCCGCAGGTGGATTGTAGGACTGCTTGCCGCCGCCAGTCTGCTTTCGTTAATTATGGCGCTGGAATTCTCCTCCAGGTCCTTTCCTGTGCTCGATGTGGCTAACGGCTTCCTACTAATGATCATTTCCAAGTTCGTGCTTGCGATTGCAATCGTGATCTTCATCAGCGAGCGTCAGCATGCCAAGATTAAAAACCTTGCTGACCGCGATCACCTCACAGGCCTCTACAATCGTCGCTTTTTTAACGCAAACGCGCCTAGCCAGCCACATCCGGGAGACGCGGTTCTTTTTCTGGATATAGATCATTTCAAGCAATTGAACGATCGCTGGGGGCATGCAGCGGGCGACGAGGTTCTTTCAACGATGGCGCAGGCGATGCAGTCAACCTTACCGAAAGGGGCGTTGCTAGCGCGCCAAGGGGGAGAAGAGTTTATCGTCTTCCTTCCGGCAAAGGCGGGGGACGCGTTATTTTACGCGGAGCGAATCCGCAAGACCGTGGCCGAACTCCGCTTTCCTACACTTGATCCCGAGATTACGGTGACGATAAGTGGCGGGGTTGCAAGAGCTTTCCACGGGACTGAACTTGCGAGCCTTTGTCGGGAGGCTGACCGAGCACTGTATCTGGCGAAAGCTGCGGGACGAAATCGCATATGCGACGCTGACCTCGACGCAGTTCCGCAAAACCGCCTGCGATTGGCTTAACGCAAGACCGAGGCGGCAGCGCTTTTTGATCGGGTTAATTGTGGAATCAAGACCTAGCCCATCGTACCGTTGGTTGCGGCAACGAAATTGTCTTGACGGATTTCCTCAACGATCTTTAATTAACTGATCTGCTGGACCAACCAGTGGACCGGGGGGCGCTATGGACGAAAGTCCGATCTTGACAGAGGTGCCGAATATCGCGCGGAGTCTCGCCCGCCGAACGGCGCGTGATGTCATCGCCGAGAAGCTGATGGTCCTGATCGCCACCAACATGTTGCGACCGGGCGACGAGCTGCCGGGCGAGCGTGAATTGGCCAACGTTCTTCATGTCAGCCGCGAAACGGTGCGTGGCGCTATTCAGGCGCTCGCCGCTCAGGGCATTATCGAAGTTTCGCATGGCAGCCGCAGCCGCGTCTGTGAGGTCGATCTCAGCCATATTACGGTGACGATCGCCTCTCCCAATGCAATCGACGGCTATGATCTGGAATCCGTCCACGCTGCCCGTCTTCATATCGAACTCAAGGTCGTCCGCGACGCCGCCGAGCGCATCGATGACGTCACCCTGGCAAAGCTGCAGGCGCTCTTGGAGGCCCAGCGTCTCGGGGGCGACGATGCGATGCGTTTCCTGATCTGCGACCGCGAATTCCACGTGGCCATCTATCGGGCCTGCGGAAATCCGCTCCTCGCCGCCTTCGTCACCGATTTATACACTTACATGATGAATTACCGCCGCCACGCCATGGCTAAGCCGGGTGCCGTCGAGGCGAGCTACAGCGATCATCTGGCGATTTTTGAGGCGCTCACTCGCCATGACCAAGATGCCGTCGTCGCGGCGTTCGAGCATCATCTGACGCGTATTTACGACACGACCAAGGTTCAACTGGCAAGCGGCAATTCGGTCTGATCTGGCCAGTATGAGGAGATATGGCTGAGATGCACGTGAGAGAGATAAAGATGCCGGTTGGCGGCGGGGGATAGGACATCGAAGTCGGATTAATGCATTCTGGCGGTTCGTGCCTCGGAGGAGGGCTGATCGCAAATCAGGCAGGTAAAAGGTTCTGGGAGGGACTTTTATGGCAGGTGTCGAGTTTGTCGATGTCAGGAAATCATTCGGGGCGTTCCCGGTTATCAAGGGTGTGAATATCGATATTGCGGACGGGGAATTCGTAATCCTCGTCGGACCGTCCGGATGCGGAAAGTCCACGCTTCTCAGAATGCTCGCCGGGCTCGAGAATATTTCCGCCGGCGAGATCCGTATCGGCAATCGCGTGGTCAATGGAATGGCCCCGGGCGACCGCGACATAGCCATGGTGTTTCAGAATTATGCGCTCTATCCGCATATGTCGGTGGCCCAGAACATGGCTTTCTCGCTGATGCTCAAACGCGCGCCGAAAGCGGACATGGATCAGCGTGTCAAGAAGGCGGCGGAAATCCTGGGTCTGACCAAACTTCTCGACCGCTATCCCCGCCAGCTTTCCGGCGGTCAGCGCCAGCGTGTCGCCATGGGCCGCGCGATCGTGCGCGATCCCCAGGTCTTCCTCTTCGACGAACCACTTTCCAATCTTGACGCCAAGCTCCGGGTCGCCATGCGCGCCGAAATCAAGGAGCTTCACCAACGTCTCGGCACCACGACCGTCTACGTCACGCATGATCAGATCGAGGCCATGACGATGGCCGACAAGATCGTCGTCATGCATGACGGCGTCGTGGAGCAGGTGGGAAAGCCGCTGGATCTCTACGACACGCCTGCCAATCTTTTCGTCGCGGGCTTCATTGGTTCGCCGGCGATGAACATGATCAAAGGCCGCCTCGATACGGAGAGCGATGGTCGGTTCATCGCGTCGGACGGAACTGTCCTGCCCATCGCAAATCCGCCCGCTGGCGCCAGGGCGCGCGACCTCGTCTATGGGTTGCGTCCGGAATACATCACGCTCGACCCCGAGGGGCTTCCCGCGGAAATCATCGTGATCGAACCGACGGGCTATGAAACGCAGATGACGGTTCGGTTTGGCGGCAGCGATGTCAACTGCATCTTCCGGGAGAGGATCAATGCCAAGCCCGGCGATACGCTGCGCATTTCCATCGATGTGCCGCATGTCCATCTCTTCGACGCCGAAAGCGGTCAGAGATTGACGATTTGATGCCGCTTCGGCGCGGAGCCGGAAGAAGAGGAGTCTTCCTGCTCACCCATCGATGCGGAAGCATTCGGCCGGTTCGAATGCGATAGTCGTCGTTCACCAAACGGGAAGGTGGGCGCCGGGGGAATTTGCTCCCGTTTTTCAAAGGAGGAGTATCATGCCATTCAAGAGACGTGACTTTCTAGCCGCATCGGCGGCGGCCGCCGCCGGTATCGCCGGCCTCGCGCCGCTCGGAATACGCCCATCTTTCGCCCAAGCCGAACCCGGCTACACGCCCGAAAAGGGCGCAAGTCTCCGGCTGCTTCGCTGGACACCCTTCGTCAAGGGAGACGAGGATGCCTGGCTTGCCAATACCAAGAAGTTCACCGAGGCGACGGGTGTCGAGGTTCGTGTTGACAAGGAAAGCTGGGAAGACATCCGACCGAAGGCCGCCGTCGCCGCCAATGTCGGTTCCGGGCCTGACATGGTGATGTGCTGGTTCGACGATGCTCATCAGTATCCTGACAAACTCGTCGACCTGACGGAGCTCGCCACCTATCTCGGCAATAAATACGGCGGCTGGTATGACGGCGTGCGCGGTTATGCAACCCGCGGCGACAAGTTCATCGCCATGCCGCTGACGGCGATCGGCAACGCCGTCGTTTATCGCGACAGCCATGTAAAGGCCGCCGGTTTCAGCGAATTCCCCAAGGATACCGCGGGGTTCCTTGAGCTTTGCAAGGCCATGAAGGCGAAAGGCACGCCCGCCGGCTTCCCGCATGGCAAGGCGGTCGGTGACGGCAACAATTACGCCCATTGGCTGCTTTGGAGTCATGGCGGCAAGATGGTGGATGAAAGCGGCAAGGTGACCATCAACAGCCCTGAAACGCTGGCGGCCATCCACTATGCGCAAGCCCTTTATGCAACCTTCATCCCCGGCACGGAAAGCTGGCAGGACATCAACAACAACCGGGCCTTCCTTGCCGGGCAGGTATCGCTGATCGCAAACGGCGTTTCCGTCTACTATGCCGCTAAAAAAGACCCTAAGCTTGCCGAAATCGCGGCCGATATCAGAACCACAAACTTCCCGATCGGCCCGGTCGGCAAGAGTGTCGAACTGCACCAGACGAGCTCGCTGGTCCTGTTCAGCCATACCAAATATCCGGAAGCAGCCAAGGCCTATATCAAGTTCATGATGGAAGGCGACCAGATGAACGCCTGGATCCAAGGATCGAGCGCCTATTGCTGCCAACCGTTGAAGGCCTTTGCCAACAATCCTGTTTGGACCGCCGATCCCGTCCACGCACCCTATGCACGCGCCTCGGAAACGCTGCGCCCGAACGGCTATGCCGGTCCACTGGGCTATGCTTCGGCAGGTGTGATGGCCGATTACGTGCTCGTCGACATGTTCGCGGCTGCCGTAACCGGCCAGATGACGCCGGAGGATGCGATGAAAGAGGCTGAGCGGCGCGCAAACCGTTATTACAAGGTTTGATCCCCCAGAAGATCTGCAGCATGCCGGCGCCGGCATGCTGCGACCGTTCATCAGGAGATAATGCCATGTCGACCGTGACATCCGGCGATACGACGCGCGGCCCAATCAGATCGCTCATGCAGAACAACAATATGCTCGGCTTTCTCTTCATGTTGCCGGCAGCCATCTTTCTGGTTTGCTTTCTCACCTACCCACTGGGACTTGGGGTCTGGCTTGGCTTCACGGACACGCGGATCGGACGCGCCGGCAGTTTCATCGGCTTGGAGAATTATCAATATCTGGCCAATGATTCCGTCTTCTGGCTGTCGGTCTTCAATACCTTGCTCTACACTTTCGTAGCTTCCGTCCTGAAATTCGTGCTGGGCCTTTGGTTGGCGCTGCTTCTCAATCAGCACCTCCCGTTCAAATCCTTCTTCCGGGCAATCGTGCTCCTGCCCTGGGTCGTGCCGACGGTACTTTCGGGATTGGCATTCTGGTGGATCTACGACTCCCAGTTTTCCATTATCTCGTGGTCCCTGATGAAAATTGGCCTGATCCATAGTCCGATCAATTTCCTCGGCGATCCGACCAATGCACGGATCTCGGTGATCATCGCCAATGTCTGGCGCGGCATTCCCTTCGTCGCGATCTCGCTGCTTGCCGGCCTGCAGACGATTCCCGCTTCGCTGCAGGAGGCGGCGTCCCTTGATGGCGCCACAAGCTGGCAGCGTTTCCGGTATGTAACGCTGCCGATGTTGACGCCGATCATCGCCGTCGTGATGACGTTCTCCGTGCTGTTCACATTCACGGATTTCCAGTTGATCTATGTGCTGACCAAGGGCGGGCCGGTCAACGCGACGCATCTGATGGCGACACTTTCTTTTCAGCGCGGCATTCCGGGCGGTCAGCTCGGCGAAGGTGCGGCAATCGCTGTGGCAATGATCCCCTTCCTGCTTGCCGCCATCATGTTCAGCTTCTTCGGTCTGCAGCGCCGCAAATGGCAGCAGGGCGGACAGGACTGAGATCGGGAGAATGTCATGACCATAAAAACCGAAACGGCGAATGCCGTTCTGACCGACGACATCCAAGGCATGGGCTATCTGAACCGCCTGCCTCGCCGTATCGTCATGCTCTATCTGCCGATGGCGGTCTTTGTCTTCGTTCTTCTGTTTCCCTTCTACTGGATGGCCATAACGGCGATCAAGCCGAACGCACAGTTGACCGACTACAATAACTACAGCCCCTTCTGGGTCGTGCAGCCGACGCTCGATCACATCAAGTACCTGTTCTTTGAGACCTCCTATCCAGGCTGGCTCTGGAATACGATATTGGTGGCGGTGGGATCGACGGCGCTGTCGCTGCTGGCGTCAATTTTTGGCGCCTACGCAATCGAGCGCGTGCGCTTTACCGGCTCCCGTTCGATCGGGCTGCTGATTTTTCTGGCCTACCTCGTTCCGCCTTCGATCCTATTCATCCCCTTGGCTTTCATCGTCTTCAAGCTGGGAATTTACGATTCCAGACTTGCTCTCATCTTCACCTATCCAACCTTCCTCATTCCATTCTGCACTTGGCTGCTGATGGGCTATTTCAGGTCGATACCCTTTGAGCTGGAAGAAAGCGCACTGGTCGATGGCGCCAGCCGCTGGCAGATCCTTGTCAAAATTATTCTGCCGTTGGCGGTACCCGGGCTGATCTCGGCCGGTATCTTCGCCTTTACGCTGTCCTGGAACGAGTTCATCTATGCGCTCACTTTCATTCAATCGTCGGAAAACAAAACGATCCCGGTCGGTGTTCTGACGGAGTTGGTTCGCGGCGATGTTTTCGAGTGGGGGTCGCTCATGGCAGGTGCATTATTCGGTTCACTGCCGGTCGTCATCCTCTACTCTTTCTTCGTCGACTACTACGTTTCGTCGATGACCGGTGCCGTGAAGGAATGACGAATACCGCCACGGCGGATCGCTGATGCAGCGGTCCGCTTCCTCGGGGCTTTCTGGCTTCAGGCCATCGCTCCGATATCGTTGCCAGACAAGGTGAAGGCTTCGTTCGACATAACCATTAAACACCGGCGGTCTGTCTTGGTTGTGTCGCCCCTCGGACCGATCGAGCCAAATGCTTTTCATGAATGAAAAACACCCTGCAGATTTGGCTGTTTATCACTCGGGGATCTCTGCCTATGTCTGCTTGCAACGGTGGATGATCGTGGAGGGTGACATGCTGACCAAAGCCGATAGGGCGACCACAATAACGCTCTGGAATGACCGGGAAATCCCACGCCTTGGCATGGGATGCTGGGCAATCGGTGGACCATTTTACGCTGGCGACGTGCCTCTCGGCTGGGGCGAAGTCGATGACGATGAATCGATCCGCGCTATCGACCGGGCGGTGGATCTCGGCATTCGCTTCTTCGACACTGCTTCGAATTACGGGGCCGGGCATTCTGAAGAGGTGGTCGGCAGAGCGCTCGGCAATCGCGACGATGTCATCATCGCCACCAAATTCGGCTTCGCGACGGACGAGAAGACCAAGCAGGCGACAGGCGCTTTCTCCGATCCCGCCTTTATCCGGCGGTCCGCCGAGACATCCTTGCGCCGTCTGCGCCGCGATCGTCTGGATCTGCTGCAGTTCCATCTCAACGATTTTCCGCTTGAAGCGTCTGACGAGGTATTTGAGACACTCGAAACGCTCAAGGCTGAAGGCAAGATTGACGCGTTCGGCTGGAGCACTGACCACCCGGATCGTGCGGCACGTCATGTGCATCGCGGAGGGTTCGTCTCGGTTCAACATACGATGAACGTCTTCGAGCCGGTTCCGGCGATGATCGATGTCATCGAGCGCAACGGCTTGATTTCCATCAATCGCGGTCCGCTTGCCATGGGGCTTCTTAGCGGCAAGTTCACGCCTGACAAGGCTATCGGCGAGAAGGATGTGCGCGGTGCAAGCCTTGACTGGATGGTCTACTTCAAAGACGGCAGGATCGCGCCTGAATTTGCTGCTCGCTTAGAGGCGGTCCGCAATCTGCTGACCGAGGACGGACGCACGCTTACGCAGGGTGCGCTTGCCTGGTTATGGGCGCGTTCGCCCCGCACGCTGCCAATTCCCGGCTTCCGTACGGTTGCCCAAGTCGAGGAAAACGCCGGTGCTCTGGCAAAGGGATCGTTGCGAGCAGATGTGATGGCGGCGATCGATCAAGCGTTGGCCGGCTTGTAGAGCGGTCCATACATATGCCGAGAGGCGGATCGTCGGTATCACATATTCCCAAAAACTCGTCCTTCGCCATCCGGCGGCTGAGCCGGTTGGCAATGGTCAGTGGCGAGAAGATCACGCCTGTCGCTCTCCTTTTAAAGTCATGGGGCGTCCCGCTCGTCCTCGCCAGTGCGAGCGATCCGGCCGAACTTGCCCGGCATGATGTTTTCGCCAAGGTGCCCAATCTCGGGAAACCCACCGATATGAAGCGTCTTGTGGAGGTCGTTCGATCGCTTTGAAGCCCTGCTGGGACCGCCATAGTCATCGCTCTGTGCACATGATCGGGTGCCGCCCAATGGAACCGACGACAGCGCGGGAAGTTTCCCCTTGAAGGAGACTGCCATGACCGAGAAAAAGAAGATCGTTGAAGTGAAGGTGAGGACGGACAAGGGCGAAGCGGTGCCGATGGGCATCATGAACGCCAGCCAGGCGACCAAACTTTCGGATGATCTTGATGTCGTGGTCTCTCCCTCGGATGGCGGCCCAGGTACTGGCGACCGTGAAGCGTTAAAACCCGTGGTCGGTCACGACGCTGCAAATCGTGTATTTCCTTCACCAACCACTAACATAGAGGCTGATCGCGCCAAGGAAGCACAGACTGCCGTGCGCGATGCTTTGGACAGTCTGGTCGCATCGGCGAATGAAGCGGGCTGGAGCACGCGCGAAATTGTTGTCGCGATCCTCGAGGCAGGACGGTTCCTCGAGAAAGCCAGCGCCGCCGATCCTGATCCCGCCGAAGATCCGGCCATCAGCGATGTTGTACGCGAGCAGATCGGTCATGGCGAACAATATGATTAGGCGGCCGGCTAACGATCGCCTGTGAATCCCGAACTATGTTTGCGAACCGACATTTCTTAGTCCGACAGAGGCTGGTCTATGGGTTGGAGGTAATGTGAGGCGCTGGGTTGTCCTGGGTCGGCGACCGAAGTTGTAGGCGACAACGAAGTCGGCGAGATGCTGATCTGGACAAGCGCCGCCTGCATGGATTCCGCAGACGATGCTTGTCTCGGTTCTGCCAGGACCTCAGTCGGATTTTTGGTTGAGAAACGCCACCACCTCTTCGCTGAAGGCTTGCGCAAACTCGATATTAGAGAAGTGCACAGACGGAAAGGTTTTCAGCTTTGCTCCGGGGATCGTGGTGGCGATTGCTTCACCCATGGCATGCGATGTCACAGTGTCGAACTCGCCGGCGATTACGAGCGTCGGGCTCTGGATGAGGGCGCTCGTGCGGCGCATGTCGGCATCGCGTACGGCGGCAAATAGGCCGGCAAGGCCTTGGCGCGATATGTTCAGCAACATCTCTCGAAACTGGCGAATAACCGGTCCGTTCGCCGCAATCATCGCTTTCGGAAACCAGTTGCCGAGGAAGGTCTCCGCGGCTTCCCTCATGTCCGGCGCGGCGAGTGTTGCGGCTATCGACCTGTCGAAGGTTTCGGCGGGGCCGAGGTAGGAAGAGGTATTGCTGAGGATCAGGCGGTCGATCCGTTCCGGTGCGTGAATGGCAAGCCATTGGCCGACCCAGCCGCCGAGGGACAGGCCAAGAAAATGCGCTCTCTCAATCCCGAGCCAGTCCATCAGCTCCAGCACGTCGCGGCCGAGCCTTCCGTCGGAATAGGCGCCAGCCGGCACGTCCGAGCCGCCATGACCGCGGTAATCATAGCGGATGACCTGAAAGTGCTCGGCGAATTTGGGAATCTGGAGATCCCACATCTGCAGAGTGGTTGCAATGGAATTGGCAAGGATTAATGCCGGGCGGTCGTCTCGCCCATCGATCCTGTAGGCGATCCGGACGCCATCGCCGGTGGTGAAGAACGACAGGGCGGCCGGGTCTTCGGAATTGAGCGTGGCGAGTTCCGCGGAATTATTCGTCATCGATATGGTCCTTCTCTTGTTGTTGGCACCTGCCGCATCGCCGCAGAACCTGGTTCCGGAAAGCGGGGCGGGGTCGAGAACAGTCCGACGCTAATTCTCTCTTCCTTCCAAAAAAATTGAAAAGATTGGAAAGTCATTGTAAATAGAATCTACAATGCAGCCATTCACGCTCCAGGAAATCCAATGTTTCGATGCGGTGGTCCGCGAAGGCGGCTTTCAAGCGGCAGCCTCCGTGTTGAACCGGTCGCATACGGCCGTGTTTGCAGCGATCGCCAAGCTTGAGGCCAATCTCGGCGTCGTCCTCCTCGATCGTACCGGCTATCGCGTCGATCTCACCGAAGCGGGTCGCTCCTTTCATCGCAAGGCGCAGGCCCTGCTCGGCGAAATGGAAGCGCTAAGGGTGCATGCCCGTCAGCTCACGATGGGAGAGGAGACGCATCTGCGCGTGATCCTTGGCGACACCTGCCCGTTGCATGATGGCCTGCAATTGCTGGGCGGCTTCTTCGCCGGCTGTGCGAATACGCGGCTCGATCTGCATTTCGAGACGATCGGTGGACCATCCGAGCGGCTTTTCGAAGACGAAGCCGACCTGATCCTCCATTGGATCGATAAATCCGATCCGCGGCTCGAATGGATCGATCTTGGTGCGATCTCCTTCGTGCCGGTGGTAGCTCCCGGCTTCCTGCCATTCG
Source organism: Martinezella sp. CNPSo 3957 (assembly GCF_057784395.1). Taxonomy (NCBI): domain Bacteria; kingdom Pseudomonadati; phylum Pseudomonadota; class Alphaproteobacteria; order Hyphomicrobiales; family Rhizobiaceae; genus Martinezella; species Martinezella sp. CNPSo 3957. The sequence continues at coordinate 421,693 of NZ_JBXSOU010000004.1, read as the reverse complement.
CACCCTCGCGATCGATCACTCCCGAACAAATGCGTGGGCTGACCCAATGTATCATCCGAGACACGGCGCGCGATATTGCAAAACCCAGTTTCTACGTGGTCGAGGGGGCACCGCAATGCACGGTTGCCGATCACGCGATGAAGAAGGAGATCGTCCTTCGCGGCATGGCATGGGGGCATCTGCCCCGCTTCATGATCGAGGAGGAGTTGCGTGACGGACGTCTGCTCTCCATCACGGGACAGCATTTCCCGGGCATGGATATCGACCTTGTGGCGGCACGCCGCCGCGACCGCCCGCACGGACCCGTCGCCAACCGACTCTGGCACTACATCCAAACGCATTCCCGATTTGCGGATAAGGCACTTTACGCCTAGAGGCGCCACCTGGGCGCGCGAGTTCTATTTTCATCAACTGCAGATTATCCCATCATCATGATCGGCAGCCGAAATAACTGGGCCATAATGGCCTCGACTTCATCGCCGAGATAAGCAAAATGAGCAGGATATGGCCCTCAATCGGGAGCTTTGCGGCTGGCCCGTAGCGAGGTTGGGGTGGCATTGGATGAGACCTATTGGGTATTTACCGGAGATGAAGCATGTTCACTCACGTCATGATCGGCAGCAACGATTTGGAGCGAGCCAGAAGTTTCTACGACGCCACGTTCGCTGCATTAGGTGGCAATCCCGGCGAGATGGATGAGCGAGGCAGGCTGGTCTATATCCACGAGGGTGGTCGGCTGATGATTACGAAACCGATCGATGGCAAGCCGGCGACCGCGGCCAACGGTGGGACTATCGGTATAGCCGCCGCGAGCCCCGGCCACGTTCTGGCGTGGCATGCCGCTGGTGTCGCGCATGGTGGCATGGCAATCGAAAGCCCGCCCTCCGAGCGTCCGAACGGAGCATTCGTCGCATATCTTCGCGATCCTGACGGCAATAAATTGTCCGCGCGATCTCAGCCGACGAAATGAAATAGGCGTCAATCCGTGCCTGGTGGACAGCCACAATAATGTCGAGTTCGAGCGGATCTCTGTCATGGCAGCATCACGCCGATAGTGGTCAACCCCTTCTTTCGGGGATCAGGCGTATCTGATTTCCGTCACGTGCCGAGACCTTGATCGCCGTCGATATCTCACGAAGCGGTCCACGCGCGACGAGCGCCTCGGGTTGGGGGACTTTTCCAGGACCCGCATCGATAAAGGCGGCCCAGTCGTGTTCGGAATCGAGCATCGCCATGAACGACGTTGCGACGATTGCTTCGCCGCAAGCGGCGCATCGAAGTATGTATGAGCCTCCGTGGACGATCGATTCGGTCTTGTCTAGTCCGCATGAGATGCAGACCAACGTATCACTCATCGCGTCACCCCAATGTCCACTGACTCAAAGACGTCGCGACAACAGAATTCGACATGCGTTCCAGGAGGATCGATGGCGACACACTGTTGTCTGTTCCGTATCGCCATGAAAACCCAGCCTATGCAGCGAAATTGTCTTTCGCTGAACACAATGCTCAGCGGTTGCCGATCGACGGACTGAACACCATGAGGCTCAGGATCTCGAAGAGCACTTGAGCTCCGGCATGTGCGGTGTTGGTCGTCGCGTCATATTGGGGAGCAACCTCGACGACGTCGCCACCGACGAGATTTATACCCTTCAGCCCGCGTATCAGTTCAAGAACCTCGCGCGTCGTCAACCCGCCGACTTCGGGCGTGCCCGTACCGGGCGCAAAACTTGGATCGAGGCTATCGATGTCGAAGGAGAGATAGGTCGGGCCGTCACCGACGATGGATTTGGCCTTGGCAATGACGGCTTCCATCCCCATTCCGCTGAGGTCTTCCGCGTGGATCACGGTCATTCCCGACTTATAGGAGAATTCCCATAGATATTCCGCCGAACCACGGATGCCGATCTGGATGGTCCTTGTCGGATCGAGCACGCCGTCCAGCACGGCGTTGCGAAACGGTCCGCCATGATGAAACTTCGTCTGATCGAAGGCGCCGCTGGTGTCGCAGTGCGCATCGATATGAATGAGGCCTACCGGCTCCTTCCGTCCGACCGCCTTCAAAATGGGATGGGTAATAGAGTGGTCACCTCCGACCGAGAGCGGCACGACGCCGGCGTCGACAATCTGGCCGATACGCTTCTCTATATCGTCGTGGCTGAGTTCCAGCCGGTAGCGGCTCTGGAACGGCACGTCGCCAATATCGGCAACGCGAAGATCGAAGACCGGCGCCGTTCCCAGAACATGGTTGTAAGGACCGATCCTCTCGATGGCGCGAAGGGCGCGTGGTCCGAAGCGGGAGCCGGGGCGGTTGGTGACGCCGAGATCCATCGGAATTCCCGTGATCGCGACCTGGAGATTGCCGAAATCCGGCTCGTCGGCTGCGACCTGCATGTAGGGCGCGCTGAGGAAAGTCGGCACACCGGCGTATGGTGCCAGTCTCGTGCCGCTCTTGGAGATGATCTTCTCCGCGACTTTGCGAAACTTCTCGTCGAATATCTCGCCGCCATTGCTATCTGCAAATTCCGCGCGCAGCTGTTCGAGCCGCATCTTGTCCCACACCATGCGCATCCGTCTCCACTTGAGATCCGTATCACTCAACAAAGAGGTTGAGAAAGCAATTGGTATCGTTGTAGCAATCGGTATCAAAGAGAAATCGATATGACCGCTGCAAAATCCAATTCGCTCGTTGCCCGCCTCTCCCCTCCACCCATCCCTTCCGTCGTTGCCTGGGGTCGCGAATACAAGGGATTGAAGGGTCCACTCATTGATCTGTCGCAGGCAGTTCCCGGCTATCCAGCGCATCCTGAAATGCTGCGTCTTCTCGGCGAGACGGCTGCACAACAGGCGATGACGGGATACGGCCCGATCGAGGGCGAGCCTTTGCTGCGGCAGGCCTACGCCGCCCATGTCGCAGAAATCTACGGCGCGGACATATCTGCCGGCAACATCCATATCACGGCGGGCTGCAATCAGGCGTTCATGTGCACGGCGATTGCTCTTGCTGGCGCCGGCGATACGGTCGCGCTCACCAATCCCTTCTATTTCAATCATGACACGACGCTATCGATGCTGGGAATCGAGCGGATGCTGGTCGACTGCGATCCCGCAGCCGGCTTTCTTCCGGATCTCGGTTTAGCTGAGGCCGCGCTTTCCGCCGGCGTGAAGATGCTTGCCGTCGTTACGCCCAACAATCCTACCGGAGCAGTCTATCCGCCCGAGCTGCTTCACGCGCTTTTCAGGCTCTGCCGAAAATATGGCGCCTGGCTGGTTGTTGACGAAACCTACCGCGATTTCCTGGCCGAAGATTACGGCCCGCCGCACGCCCTGCTGTCGGAGCCGGGCTGGGAGGATACGCTCGTTCTTCTCTACAGCTTTTCGAAATCCTTCTGCATCCCAGGTCATCGCCTCGGTGCCGTCACGGCAGGTCCTGGGCTCATTTCAGAGATCGCGAAGGTCATGGACAATATGCAGATCTGCGCCCCGCGTTCGGCTCAGATCGCCGTTGCCTCGGCTCTGCCTATCCTTGCCGACTGGCGGGCCGGCAACCGGCTGGAAATCACCCGTCGTGCCAATGCCTTGAGGGGAGCGTTTTCCGAGCTGGCTGGCTGGGAGATTGCAGCGATCGGCGCCTATTTCGCCTTTGTTCGCCATCCTTTCGAGGGCCGATCGTCGTCCGAGGTGGCCGAAGAACTTGCGAGGGAACGCGGCGTGGTCTGCATACCCGGGGCATATTTCGGCCAGGGGCAGGAGCGCTATCTTAGATTTGCCTTTGCCAATGTCGATGTTGCCTCGATCAGGTTATTGCCGGATCGTCTACGCTAGACAGCGCTCATCAACCGCCGCCGGAAGGTCATGATAGCCGCCTTGCCAGTAGAGCAGTGGCCCGGCGTCCCGCCGGATTTCCATCGCGCAGATATGCCCGATCAGAATGGCATGGGAATGGTGATGGAATGCGGTTTCGAGCTTGCAGTCGAGGACTGTCAGGGCATTTTCAAGTGCGGCGGCACCTGTCTTGAGGCGATACCACCCGGCACCCTCGTAGCGGTCGGCGCCCTTGCGTCCGCCAATGCCGGAAAAGGATTGCGCGACGTGCTGTTGGTCGGCCGCAAGCACGTTGACGCAGAAACAGCCATACCGCTGCAGCGCCGGCCAGGAGGAAGAGGTCCTGTTGATGCTGACGATGACGGAAGGCCGATCAGCCGAAAATGAGGAAACCGATGTTGCGGTGAAGCCGGTGCGGTCTTGGCTATCACCGACCGTTATCACGCTGACCGCACCGGCCAGATGACGCATCGATAGTCTGAATTCCGCATCGCTGATCAGAGCCTCTTCACCCATTGGACAGGCCCTCAGTTGTTGGCAAAGCGGTTTGCCGGCGTTGAAATGCCGAGGTTTTCGCGCAGGGTCTTGCCTTCATATTCCTCGCGGAACAGTCCGCGGCGGCGCAACTCCGGCAGGACGAGCCGTACGAAATCGTCGAGGCTGGACGGCAAGGTCGGAAACATCAGGATAAAGCCGTCGGCGGCTCGCGTCTCGAACCACTCTTCCATGTAGTCGGCGATCTGGGCTGGCGTACCCGTTATGCCATTGCCGGTGTGCTTCTCTGCATAGTGCCGGATCAGTTCGCCGACCGTGTGGCCGCTCTTCACGAAATCGACCAACTCGTCGAACAAGGCGCGCGATCCTTTTGGCGCCGCCGGCAGCCGGTCCATCGGGAAGGGTTCATCGAGAGCCACGCCGCGCAAGTCCGCCTCCAGGAACTCCGAGAGCATCAACCGCCCGACATCGGGATGCATCTTGTCGATCAGATAGGCCACCTTCGCCTTTGCCTCGGCTTCGGTTTCACCAACATTGATGACGATGCCCGGCATGATTTTCAGATCGTCTCTATCACGGCCATAGGCCGCCATCCGGCTTTTGACTTTGTCGTAGAAGGACCGGTTCCGCTCGATGTTCGATGCGAGGCTGAAGACGATCTCGGCGGTGCGTGCCGCCATATCCATTCCGGGTTCGGAACCGCCCGCCTGGGCGATGACGGGGCGACCCTGCGGCGTGCGCGCGATATTGAGGGGGCCGCGAACCTGAAAGTGCTTGCCCTTGTGGTTGAGCGTGTGGTGCTTGTCCTTGTTATAGTAGACGCCGGATTCGCGATCGAGAAGGAGTGCGCCTTCCTCGAAACTGTCCCAAAGGCCGAAGACGACGTCGACGAACTCGTTGCCACGCTCATAGCGCAGCGCGTGCGGATCCAGCCCCTCGCGATTGAAGTTGTAGCCGGTTTCGTCATGGTCTGACGTGACGACATTCCAGCAGGCGCGGCCCTTGCTCAGATGGTCGATCGAGGCAAACAGACGGGCTACATTGTAGGGCTCATAGTAGCTCGTCGAGACCGTTGCCACGAGACCGAGATCGTTGGTCGTCACCGCGAGTGCCGAGAGCAGCGATAGGGGCTCGAAGCGGTTCATCTTTGTGGGAATGCGGGCGAGTGCGTTCGGATCGCCGACGGCCGCTGCCGGAGAATCGGCCATGAACATGAAATCGAATTTCGCCGCCTCGGATCGTTTGGCGACATCGAGCAGATGCGCGAAGTCGTTGGCGCCGTTGACATCGCTTGCCGGATGCAGCCAGGAGGCCGGATGGAAGCCGAACGTGTAGACGAAAGTTCCCAGTTTCATCTTGTCGGTCCGTGCCATCGAATTCTCCCTTTATGTCGGTCTCGCATTCCTTTGAAGGCGGATGCGTAAATTATCGCCAGGCGCAAAATTTCATCAATATCGTAGAGCTGAGTTCCGTTTTAGTTTTTCTAAAATGTTGGTGCGGGCGCCGATACCAGGCCCTGCTGGCGGGATATGGCGACGAGCCAATCGCGAAACTGGCGTCCGTGCGGTTTTTCCAGGGCGGCCCTGTCCCAGGCGAGAAAGTAGCTTTCGCGCAGGGGAATGCGTATGTCGACGGGAATGACCAGCGTTTGCGCCTCGAGCTCATCTGCAATCATCGACATCTGCGCGAGAACGACGCCGCGCTTGTTGACGGCGGCATCAATTGCGCTGCTCGACAGGGTGAAGGAAAGGCCGGCGGCGGTTTCCTCGAGCGTCGCCCCCGTCTTCGCGGCGAATTCAAGCCAGCTTGGATAGGGCGTGAAATGCCGCTCCCATTCGACATGCAAGAGCGGATATTGAAGAAGTTGTGCTGCGGAAGGCGCCTTGCCCTTGATCAGGGCCGGTGAACAGACGGGAACCACCCAATCGCGGAACAGCTCGGTATAATGTTCATGCTGCAATACGTCCGATCCGTAGCTGATACGGAAATCGATGTCGTCGAAGCCCATGCGCGGTTCCTTGTCGCGACCGACGATCCTGACATGCGCGTTTGGATGCAGGGCTTGCCAGTCGAAGATCCGGCGCCCGATCCATTTGTTGACGACGGAAGATAGCGCGCTGAGAACCAGGGCATTCTCGTTGCGAGCCCGTTCCAGGATCTGCTCCGCGGCTGCGAATTGTTCGAAACCTTTCGATATTTCCTGATGATAGAGCCGTCCCCATTGGGTGAGCTCCACCGTGCGACCATTGCGTTCGAGTAAGGTGACGCCGAGAAAGCTCTCGATCTTGCGGATCTGCTGACTGATCGCTCCGGGCGAAACCTTCAGCTCCAAGGCTGCGGCGCTCACGCCGCCGCAACGGCCGACGGCTTCGAAGGCCTGCAAGCCCTTGAGCGGAACTGCCCTGTTGATCCGTTTGTCGTTCAAGAAGTGCTTCCTTGCGGTCGTTGATCGATGACACCTCTTTCATTGGGATGAAAGTCGCCGGCGAACTGGAAACGATCGCCGGGATGGATGAATTCGACATAGGTGACCGTGCGACTGCTCTGCCACGTCTGACGGATGAGCGTCAGGCAGGCTTCACCGCGTTCGGTCTCAAGCAGGCGTGCCGTCGCGGCATCGACCGAGACGGCACGAATGACATGCCGGGCCTTCGACCAGGGCACCCTGTCCAGCAACCATTTGCCTGGTGGTACCGACGCGAAACTCTCGGTTCTTGCTGATGGCACCAGGTCCAGCATGATGATGCGCCGCTCCAGCGCATTCGCCTTGCCGTCGACTGCATGCAGGCAATGGAGCCGCAGGATCTCCGCTCCCATGGTTTCGCCGAGCCGCATCGCCGTGGCAGAATCGAGCCTTTCGACTTTCCGCATCAACATCGTGTGGCTATGTTCATGTCCCGCCAACTCCGCTTCCGTGGAAATGTCCTGGATGTCCATGACCGTGCGGTCGATTTGCCGCGAAGCGACAAAGGAGCCGAGCTTGCGACGACGTATGATCATGCCACGCTCAGCCAGGGTTGAAAGCGCCTTGTTCACGGTCATCCGAGAGCATCGATACTCTTTCAGCAGCTCATGTTCGACAGGTATTCGGTACCCCGGCGGCCAGATGCCGCTCACGATCCTGCTTTCGATATCCTTCAGAATTCTCTGATGAATTGGGACCAACGCTCGCCTTGCTCCGGCAATGAATTCAATGTCCGTGAAAACCGCTTCTGCCAGATCCATCGGGCATCATACGGCATAATTCTTGCGTTCGTTATGTTTTGTATTTGACAGTGTAGGCGAGGCTGTATCTATTTGTATAGACAAAAAAGGTCATAGAAATCGGCCTGACGGGACAATGCTTGGGGAACCTGAACCTTCCGAAGGAAGGGTACAAAACTGGAGAGAAAGACATGACGAAGAATTCGCTTCTGAAGGGGTTGGTTGGCGCCGCGCTTTTGTTTGGCGCAACGATTTCGGCCCATGCGGCTGATACGCTTGCCGCGGTCAAGGCCGCCGGCACCCTGAAGGTCGGCACCGAGACGGCCTTCGCCCCGTTCGATTTCATCGATGCAGGCAAGCATGTCGGCTTGAACGTCGACCTCTTCGATGAGATCGGCAAGGAGTTGGGCGTGAAGATCGAATGGGTCACGCTTCCATGGGACGGCGTATTCCCAGCGCTTGAAGCCGGCAAGTTCGACGTCGTTGCCGGCCCGGCAACCATCACCAAGAAGCGCATGGAGCGCTATCGCTTCACGCCGCCTTTGGCCGAAGCAACCATCGCGATCCTGAAAAAGGCCGGTGACAAGACGATCAGCAAACCGGAAGACATCGCCGGCAAGAAGATCGGCGTCGGCAAGGCAACAGCGCAGCTCGATCAGCTGAAGGAGTTTTCCGAAACCCTGCCGACCAAGGTCGATATCCGCGAATATCCAGCCTTTACGGAATCTTACGCCGACCTCGCAGCCGGCCGTATCGCCGGCGTAGCCAACTCGTTGCCGAATATTGCGTTCGTTGCCAAACAGCGCGAAGGCACGTTCGAAGTCGTGCTGCCGCCCTTCGGCAAGAAGTCCTATTTCGGCTTCATCGGCCTGAAGGACGCCGATCATGCACCGTTGATGGACGCTATCGACGCAGCCATGCTGAAGATCAAGGCTGACGGCCGCATGGCGACGCTGCAGAAGAAGTGGTTCGGCGCAAGCTTCGATACGCCTGATGCCGTTAAGGACCCGGCATTCTGATCAGCCCTCGGAAACCGGCCGTGCCCACTTTGTTGTCGGGCACGGCTGACGACCGAGATCCCAGCTTCCTGGTCACCACACGGGCGAACACTCAACAATGTCCATCGAGCTCTTTGGATTGCTTGTGCAGGCATCCATCTACACGGTGACGATCAGCTTTGTGTCGATCTTTATCGGTTTTGCAATTGCGATCCTGATTTCGGGCATGTTGCTGACGGGGCGTAGCCTTTTCGTGCGACCTGCCCAGTTTTTCATCAGCTTTTTTCGCGGCGTGCCGCTGCTGGTGCAGTTGCTGCTGATCTACAATCTGCTCCCGGCTGTCGGCCTCAACGTGCCGAGCATCGTTGCCGCCGTCATCGGCCTGTCGCTCTGCACGGCTGCCTACCAGGCAGAGAACCTGCGCGGTGGCTTTGCCAGCGTGCCTGTCGGCCTTGTGGAGTCGGCGGAGATGGTTGGCCTGACGCCGCGCCAGATCTTCCGCCGCATCAAAGTTCCCATTGCACTGCGCCTGACATTTCCGGCTCTTGTCAACGAGGCGATTCTCATTCTGAAGGCATCGTCGCTGGTCTCTGTTGTCGGTATCGTCGAACTGACCCGTATGGCCCAGGATCTTGCCGGTAGCACCTTTCTGCCACTGCAGATCTTCGCCTCGGCAGGCCTCATCTATCTCGTGATCAACTGGGTGGTGGCGCTTGCCGGCGGCTTGATCGAAAGCAGATTGCCCGGAGTGCCGCGATGACCTTCGACATCAACGTCCTGATCGGGCAGTGGCCCGCCATCCTCAGCGGTGCCGGCGTAACGATCATGATCTGGATTATAGGCACCATTGCCGCGGCCGTTATCGGTTTCCTGATGGCGGTTGCCCGGCAATATGGCGGCGTGGTGGTCGACAAGGTGCTGGGTGCCATCGTGGCGGTGCTGCGCGGCACGCCGTTTCTTATCCAGATCTTCCTCGTCTATTATGGCGGCCCTTTCGTCGGCCTCGAGCTCGATCCAGTGCCTGCAGGATTGATCGGCATTTCGATCTATGGCGCGGCCTATTTCAGCGAAATCTTTCGTTCCGGATTTCGGGCCGTGCCGAAAGGCCATATCGAAGCTGGCGAATGCGTCGGCTTGACGCGCGGGCAGATCATCAGGCGCATTCTCTTGCCGGAGATGACGATGCTGGTGCTGCCGCCTTGCGTGAACATGACCGTCATCCTGATGAAGGAGACGGCGGTCCTCTCCATCATCACCGTGCCGGAATTGACGGCGACGCTGAGCGCGATCGGATCGCAGCAATATGCCTTCGTCGAGGCGCTTTCGGCCCTGGCGCTCTTTTACTGGGTGCTGGTCGAAGTCACCGGCTGGCTTGGCAACCTTGCCGAAACGAAACTTTCCAGATTCAGGTTTTTCAACGCATGAGCGTCCCCGCTATAGAAGTCAGGAATCTCGTCAAGACGTTCGGAGAGACCACCGTCCTTCACGGCATCGATCTTGCCATCGAGCCGGGGCAGGTCTCCTGCCTCATCGGTCCATCCGGTTCCGGCAAGAGCACGCTCTTGCGATGCATGGCTTTTCTTGAAGAGGCAACGCGCGGGACGATCTCCATCAATGGCGAGGTCCTTGGCTTTGCCGAGGATTCTCAGGGGCGTCGTGAACGTATCTCCGCAGCCGCCAATCGTTCTATCCGCGCCCAGATCGGCATGGTTTTCCAGCAGTTCAATCTTTGGCCGCATATGACGGCGCTCGGCAATGTCAGCGAGGCATTGAAGATGGTTCACAAGATGAACCGAAAGCAAGCCGAGGATGCGGCCATGGTGCAACTCGTCAAGGTCGGGCTCGAAGCGAGGGCGGGGCATTATCCCTCGCAGCTTTCCGGCGGGCAGCAGCAGCGCGTTGCGATCGCCCGCGCTTTGGCTTTGAAGCCGAAGATCATGCTGTTTGATGAGCCGACATCATCGCTCGATCCGGAACTGACCGGCGAGGTCTTGAACGTTATGCGCGACCTGGCAGCCGAAGGCATGACCATGGTTGTCGTTTCACACGAAATCGGTTTCGCTGCTACCGTCGGCCAGCAGATCATCTTTCTCGATCACGGCAAGGTGCTGTTTAGCGGGCCGCCCCAAGAAGTGTTCAAGAAGCCGAGAAATCCTCGTCTCGAGCAATTCCTCGACACCTATCTCGACCGTGGTGCATCGATGTTGCTCTGATGCTGATGTGGTGACCGGAGTGAGTGCAATCATCCCGTATGACGGCACTCACTCGTCGGCGTTTTCCCTTCGGCATCGGTGAACCCGCTCAGTACAAAGTATTTTATCGGTTTCCGAGACTGCTTTGCTGCGAGCGAGGCAGCTCATGGCTGCCAATTGCCTGGGTTCTCGCGATCAGGCCATGAAGGACGATCTGCAATGCCTGCAGGAGAATCTTTCTCATCTCGTATCTCCTTTAAGCCGTGGCATTCGCGTCGCGAATGAAATTTCGCCAGCCGCCAAATCCGGTGATATCCCTGGCGCCGGCTGTGGCATGGGCTTCACAGAGGAATCCGGAAACATGGCTGCCGTCCTCAAGCTGGATCTTGCCGATCCCCAGCGGGGCGGGAATATTCTGGACGAAGTGGGCAAATGCGGCCGGCGGTAACGCCCATACCTCGACTTCGATACCGTTGCCGGCAAAGTTCGGATCGCGCACCAAACCCGGCTTGGGTGGTATCGTCCCCGGCAGGGCGAAAAGTCGGTAACTGCCGTCCGTTCGACCCGTCTTCATTCTGTATCCGCCTTTTCCGGTGAGCTCGTGGTTGAGCGGCATACCGGTCAGATGCGCGCCGACAACGACGATCGGAACGACGTCAGCGGCTTCGGGTGTCACGCGGCTTCTGACCGGCAGTGCCGCCATGCGATCCCTACCCATTCCGCTATTTGCCGCTCGATGCATGGCATCGGCGAAAGGCGCCAAAGCATCGTCGGTAAAGGCCGGCCCGACGAGCATCACGCCGGCTGGCAGATGGCCGTCGCCGTCGAAGCCCGCGGGTATGGCGATCGCTGCGCAATCAAGCAGATTGGCGAAATTGGTATAACGGCCGAAATGGCTGTTCCTGACGATCGGATCGGCCTGCATTTCCTCGACGGTATAGGTCGTGGGCGATGTCGGCAGCATCAGGAAATCGACCTTCTCCCATTCCCCCTTCGTCTTTTGCCGCAATGCTTCCAGCCGGTACTTGCCCTCGAAGGCGGCGACCGCGTCGTAGCCTTTCGCGCCCTCGATGATGGTTCTGACCGTCGGATCGAAATCGTCGGCATTGCTTGCGAGGAAATCCTTGACCGCCGCCAGGCGCTCGGCAACCCAGGGGCCGCTGTAGAGCAGTTCGGCGGCCTGCCGGAAAGGGGTGTAGTCGAAAGGCACGATCTCCGCGCCGAGCGATCTCGCCCTGTCGATTGCGGCATCATAGAGGGCTTCGACTTGGCTGTTGCCGTAGAATTCGCGCTCGGCTCCGGCGAGCACGCCGACGCGAGGGCGTGCTGATGGCAGGGTCGTTGGTGTTGCCTCCCGCGAGAACGGATCTCGTGCGTCATAGCCTTCCATGATCCGGCGAACGGCGATGCCATCACCGACGGTTGCGGCGAACACTGTGACGACATCGACGCTGCGGCAAGCCGGCACCACGCCGACATTGGGAACGAGGCCCGGCGTCGGCTTTATGCCGACGAGATTATTGAAAGCAGCCGGCACCCGGCCGGAGCCTGCAGTATCGGTTCCGAGCGAGAAGCTCGCAAGACCAGCAGCGACCGCTACGGCGGAGCCGGAGCTGGAGCCGCCGGAGACATAGGCGCGATCGAAAACGGAGCGGGGTGCGCCATGGGGCGAGCGTGTGCCATTGAGGCCGGTTGCGAACTGGTCGAGGTTGGTCTTGCCGATGATGATTGCGCCGGCGGCCCTCAGACGCGCTATCACCGCCGCGTCCTCCTCAGGATGATAGGCAAAGGCTGGGCAGGCGGCCGTCGTTGGCAGGCCTGCGACATCGATATTGTCCTTGACCGCAAAAGGTATGCCCCAAAGCGGCAGGCTGTTGGGCTCGGGTGCCGTCGTCAGCAATTCCGTCGCCGCCGCTCGCAAGGCCTCAGGAGATGTCGGCGTGATGAAGATTGCCGGATCATCTGACGCCCCGCATCGGGCGATAATCTCCTCCACGAGGTCGAGCGGCGATAGACCTGCTCCATAAGCCTCTTTCAACGAGGTTAGGTCGAGGATAGTAGGCAGCATCAGATTTCCTCCAGAATGACAAGCACGTCGCCGGCCTTGACGTTGCGCCCAGGTGCTGCGCGCAGATCGCGGACGCGTCCCGCAGCGTGGGCGGTGACGTTGATTTCCATTTTCATCGACTCGATGATGGCCAAAGTATCGCCGGCTGCGACCGGCTGGCCTTCCTCGACAAGTATCTTCCAAACATTGCCGGGCACCGCGCTTTCGATGCCGAAGCAACCTTCCGGTATATCTCCGGCAAGGGCAGGGCCGGCACCTTCGTCGACCGAGAAGCTGTCGAGCCCTAGCTCCTTCCAGCGTTGCCGTTCCGCCTCGAAGGCTGCCTGCTGCCTGGACTTGAAAACACCGATCGCTACAGCCTCGCGTGCGAGGTCCGCCTCATAGGCAGCGTAGGAGAATTCCGTCTCCTCGATCCTGATCGGATAGCCACCGTGCGGGAAGGCCGCACGCGCCTCATTCAGTTCCTCATGCGTGACGGGGAAGAAGCGGATCTGGTCGAAGAAGTTGAGAAGCCATGGCTTGTCCTTGGCAAAGACCGGCGTTTGCCGCCAGCTGTTCCAGACCTGGATCGTGCGGCCGAAGAGCTGGTAGCCGCCCGGTCCCTCCATGCCATAGATGCACATATAGGCACCGCCAATGCCGACGGCGTTTTCCGGTGTCCAGGTGCGCGCCGGATTATACTTGGTGGTCACCAGCCTGTGCCGCGGATCGATCGGCGTGGCAACCGGCGCCCCGAGATAGACATCGCCAAGGCCAAGCACAAGATAGCTTGCATCAAAGACGATATCGCGCACCGCCTGCTCATCGGGCAGGTCGTTGATGCGGCGGATGAACTCGATGTTGGAAGGGCACCATGGCGCATTCGGGCGTACGAGCTCCTGATACTTACGCATAGCAAGCTCGGCCTGCGGATCGTTCCAGGAAAGCGGCAGATGCACGATCCGACTTGGGACTTTTACCTCCTGCGCCGGCGGCAGTTTTGCCTCGATCTCGGTCAAAAGGCCAACGAGGCGTTTCCGCGTCAGCGTCGTACCGTCATAATGGATCTGCAGCGAACGGATGCCGGGCGTCAGGTCGATGATCCCCGGCAGGCGTGCCTCGACGACTGCCTGCATCAGCAGATGCACGCGCAAACGCAGGGCGATATCAAGTGTCATCGGCCCGTATTCGATAAGCAGGTTGTCATCACCCTGCCGGCGATAGACGACAGGCACCGGCCCATCCTGGCTTTGGCCAACGATCGCCGATCCGGTTTCCTCGAGTGCACGGCGAACTGTCGGACCGGCGATAGCGTCCTGACTGCGCGCCACCGGGTGAAAACGGATTTTGTCGCCCGGCTTGAACTGGCCCATCTTCCATTGCTCGTCGCGCGCGATGACGGCCGGGCAGACGAAGCCGCCAAGGCTCGGCCCATCCGGGCCGAGAATGATCGGCATGTCGCCGGTGAAGTCGATCGCGCCGATCGCATAGGCATTGTCGTGAAGATTGGAGGGGTGAAGACCAGCCTCGCCGCCGTCGCTGCGTGCCCATTTGGGGGCAGGGCCGATCAGGCGCACGCCGGTGCGGGCACTGTTGAAATGCACTTCGTATTCGGTCGAAAACAGCGTTTCGATGTCTTCGTGCAGAAAGAAGTCCGGCGCGCCGTGTGGTCCATAGACGACGCCGACCTCCCAGGTGCGCGTGAGGGCTGCCGGCATGTCCGCCGGCTTGGCCTGAGGCTGGGGTGCGCGTGCCAGTCGCAATACATGGCCGGTCTGGAGAGTACCGGTCGCATGGCCTCCGAAGCGGCCGAGGCCGAAGGTTGCCCTGGAGCCGAGCATGAGCGGCGCGGCGAAACCGCCCTCAACGGCGAGATAGGAGCGCTGGCCCGGGCCTTCTATGGCGCCGATGGCAAGCGTCTGCCCTGCTTTTGCGATGACGGCCTCACCATGAGGTAATGGAACGCCATCGAGGCTCATCGGCATATGGGCGCCCGCAAGCGCGATCGTGACGTCGGAGAAGATCTTGAGCACCGGGCCCGAGACGGTCAGCTCCAGAGCCGCGGTCTCATCGGCATTGCCGACCAGCCTGTTTGCCTGGCGGAACGAGCGTTCGTCCATCGGCCCGCTCGGTGGCACGCCGACATGCCAGAGCCCCAGCCTGCCGGGAAGCTCCTGAATGCTCGATTGCGCGCCGGGTGCCACCACCTCGATGACGTCGGGCACGAAGGGAAAATCCTTCAGCGCCGTCGTTGCCACCTTGCCGCTGGTGAGCAGTTCCGATCCGGCGATAGCCTTCAGATAGTCGAGGTTGGTCTCGATGCCGGAGATGGAGCTTTGCGAAAGTGCGGTTTTGAGTTTCTCGATCGCGGCCGGCCGGTCTTCGGCCGCAACGATCACCTTGGCAAGCATCGGGTCGTAATAGGGAGTGACCTCCGTACCCGTCTCGATCCAGCCGTCGACGCGCGTGCCCTCCGGAAAAGTAACTTCGGTCAAAAGGCCGGCGCTTGGCCTGAAGCCCGCATGCGGCATCTCGGCATAGATGCGCGCCTCGATCGCCGCGCCCCTCGGAGCACGTCGATCGTTGCCTGTGATCACCTCTTCGCCGGCCGCCTGGCGGATCATCCACTCGACGAGATCGATGCCGTAGACGGCCTCGGTGACCGGATGTTCGACCTGAAGCCTCGTATTGACCTCGAGGAAGTAGAATTCCTCGCGCGCGGGGTCATAAATGAATTCGACCGTGCCGGCGGACTGATAGTGGGCGGAGGTGCCGAGTGCCACCGCCGCTGCATGGAGATTTTTGCGCACCGAAGGCGAAAGATCGGGCGCGGGCGTCTCTTCGATCACCTTCTGATTCCGGCGCTGCAACGAGCAATCGCGCTCGCCAAGCGCGATCACACCGCCTTTGCCGTCGCCGAAGATCTGTACCTCGACATGCCGAGCCTTGGAAACGAAGCGCTCCAGATAGACACGGGCATCGCCAAAGCTTGCTTTTGCCGTGCGTTGCACGCTGTCGAAGGCGGTCTTCAGGCTCATGGCATCGTCGCAGAGCTGCATGCCGATGCCGCCGCCGCCGGCCGTAGACTTCAGCATAACCGGATAGCCAATCTCCGCCGCGGCAGCGAGCGCCGCTTCGCTGGTTTCGACGAGGTCGCTACCCGGAAGCAGCGGCACCCCGCTTGTGCGCGCCAATTCGCGCGCCGTGTGCTTGAGCCCGAAGGCGGCAATATTGTCCGGCGTCGGCCCGATGAAGACGATGCCTTCCTTTGCCAGCCGTTCGGCAAAACCGATGTTTTCCGACAAGAAGCCATAGCCAGGATGCACCGCCTCGGCGCCGGTTGCCTTGCAGGCGGCAATGACGGCGTCGATATTGAGATAGCTCTCCAAGGCCGGCGCCGGGCCGAGCCTGACGGCTTCGTCGGCCATCAGGGATGCCTTTGAGAAACGGTCTGCATCGGAATAGACGGCGACGGAGGCAATGCCCATGCGCCGCAGCGTCCCGATGATCCGGACGGCGATCTCGCCGCGATTGGCGATCAATATTTTCTTGAACATCTCAGGCCTCACCGTCCCATACGAGAACACGGATCGGCGTCGGGTCGAAGCCGTTGCAGGGATTGTTGATCTGCGGGCAATTGGAGATGACCAGGAGCACGTCCATTTCGGCCTTGAGCTCGACATAGTCGCCAGGCGCGGAGATGCCGTCGACGATCGTCATCTCACCTGATGGTTCGATCGGCACGTTCATGAAGAAATTGATGTTGGGCACGACGTCGCGCTTGCCCATGCCATGTTTTGAGACTTCCAGCACGAAATTGTCTCGGCAGGCGTGAAGATATTTCGTGTCATGGCCGAAGCGAACGGTATTGCTCTCGCAGGAGCAGGCGCCCGCCGATGTGTCATGACGGCCGCAGCTGTCGGCAGTCATCGTCAGCATGACGCGCCCCTCGTTGGAGATGATCCGGGTGCCCGTGGTGATATAGGCGGCGCCCTGTTCGCGCATCGTATCCTGGTTGGAGTAGCGCTCGGAATAATCCCCGGCATTGTAGAACAGCGTGTCGATCGCCTGCTGGCCGTAGCTATCCTCGATGCGCAGCGTCTGGCCCTTGCGCACGATCGTCGAAAATGGCGCCTCGGCAGCGATGAAATGATCCTGCACCGCCTTGTCGAGCGTGCGGGACGGCGCGGTCTGAATGAAATCGCTCATGATCGTTCTCCCGGCTCAAAGATTGGCGAAGGCGTTGTTTTCAAAGCCGCGCACGGCTTCGGCGGTAGCTGTCCGGCACAGATCGTCTTCAGCGATAGGCTGGGCGGCAATGCGGGTCACGGTCACTGGTTTCGGCGCGTAATGCGGGTTTGGATCGAGCGGGTGAGGGCAGTTGGAAAAGCCGACGATCATGTCCATTTCGGCCCGAAGATGGATATAGTCGCCATCGTGCAGTAGTTCCGGCTTCCACGCGAACTTGCCGTTCGCATTGACCCGGACGGGTGCAAAAAGCGTCAAGGCGGCGGGAATATCGCGCCGATCCAAGCCTGCTTTCGTTGCGAGCAGGATGAAGTTATCGCGGCTGTTGCGCAGGCCTTGGCCATATTTTGCCTCGTTGGAGGCGGCGGTGGAGCCTCCCATCAGGCAATCATGGGCGCCGGAGGAATCTTCCGTCACCGAGAACATGACGCGGCCCATGTCGGAAAAGATCACGCGGCCCTTCGACAGCGCCGTCGTCCATTGCACCTTGACCGTATCGACAAGGTTCAGCCGCTCGCTCGGATCCGCCGCGTTCCAGGCAATCAGCGATATGGCGGAAAAGCCCTGCTCCTGCGCGATGCGCAGCGTCTCGCCCGTCTTGACACGCGTCGACCAGTACCAGCCGCCGGGCAGCGTCTCGCGGTGGAGGACAAGGGCCGGGTCGATGGGCGGGGCGGGAAGCGGGCTTGGCGCCGGCAATGCCTTTGGCGCGAATTCCAGCCCCTTCCTTTGGTGGTCTTCATACCGCGCGCGATTGGCGGCGATTTCTTCCGGCGAACGTCTGACGTGCTGCATGGCTAAATATCTCCCGACGGTGCCAGGTCGTCCCGGCGGTGCCCCAGGGAAGAGACCGGGCCGTCCCGGTCGGGGCCAAAGATCGAGGCTGCGCCGGCAATACGCGGCGGCCAGATGGAAATGTCCTTGGTAATGGTGGCGCCGTAGCGCTCCTTCTCCTCGGGCCTGTCGCGGCGGCGCTCGAAGGCGACGACGCGGGTCGCAAGCGTGAAGGCCTCGCGCATGTCATGGGTCACCATGACTACGGTCATCTGCGTCTCGTGCCAGAGGCGCTTCATCAGCGTATGGATTTCGGCGCGGATGCCCGGATCGAGCGCACCGAAGGGTTCGTCGAGCAGCAGCACTTTCGGCCGCATGATGAGCGCCTGGGCGAGCGCCAGGCGCTGCTGCATGCCGCCGGAAAGCTGGGCCGGATATTTGTTCTCGGCGCCGGCAAGACCGACTTCCGCAAGAAGCCCACGCGCCTCCTCAATGGCGTTCCGGCGTGCCGAGCCGAACAACCTCGCCTTGTAGCGCGAAGCGGCGAGCTCCTTGCCGAGCAGCACGTTGCCGAGTGCTGTCAGATGCGGAAAGACCGAATAGCGCTGGAAGACCACGCCGCGATCGGCGCCGGGTTCCGCAGGCAAGACCGCGCCATCAAGCAGGATCGTCCCGCGTGTCGGCTGCTCTTGCCCCAAAAGCATGCGCAGGAAGGTGGACTTGCCGCAGCCGGAGGGCCCGACGAGCGCGACGAAGGCACGCGAGTCGACCGTCAGCGAGACATCCTCGAGCACGATCTGGTCGCCATATTCCTTCCAGACCTTCTCGATTTTGAGTTCGCTCATGCCTGCTTCTCCAGTTCGGACCAGGGGAAGACGGCAATGCGGATGCGATCGAGCAGGTAGTTCATGAGCACGGCAAGTAGGGTGATCCAGACGACATAAGGAAAGATCACGTCCATCGAGAGGTAGCGGCGAACGAGGAAGATGCGGTAGCCGAGGCCGGAATCGGATGAGATCGCTTCGGCGGCGATCAGGAACAGCCAGGCCGGCCCGAGCTGCAGCCTGAGGCAGGTTATCAGCCGAGGCAGGATCTGCGGCAGCACGACACGAAGGGCGATCTGCCAGGATGAGCCGCCAAGCGTCTCGGCCTTGACGATCTGTTCGCGCGGCAGTTCCAGCGCCTTCAGGGCCAGATCCCGGACCATCGTCGGTGCGACACCGATGACGATCAGGGCAATTTTGGAGGTTTCCCCAAGGCCCATGACGATGAAGAGCATGGGCAGCAATGCCAGCGGCGGGACCATGGAAATGACGGCGACGAAAGGAGACAGAAGCGCTCTCAGATAGGGTAGCATGCCGATCAGCATGCCCAGGCAAAGCGCGATCGCTGTGGAGATGCCAAGGCCGGAGAGCAGCCGGACGAGGCTTGCCCCGGTATCGGACCACAGAAGGTAATCTCCCGTGCGCGGATCGGCGAGGAAGGCCATGCGGTTGATGGCGTCGGCAAAGCCGGCGAAATTTGGAAGCAGCTTGTCATTGGCGTTTTCGGCAAGCCTTGAGGCAGAGCCGATCGCATAGGCAATGATGAGCAGCGCAAACGGCAAAAGCGTCAAGGCAAGCTGCGCACCGGGACTTGGCTTGGTATTGATCCAGCGCATGAAAGGCTCCGCGAAAAGGCTGGCGGCGCTGGCGCGCCGCCGTTCAAGGAAGCTCAGAGCGACCCGTCGGTGGCCGACTTCATGTAGGCTTCGGTGAAGCGAAGCTTGACGTTGTTGCCGTCGCCGAGGACCTTGCCGTCGGGCATTTCGATGCCGATGACATCGGCGGAAGGCGCGCCATTGCCGAGAAGCCCCTTCTGGAAAAGGAAGTTGCGCACCAGATCCATGGTCTTCGGCAGGTTTGGCGAGGCGGTGAAGGAAAGCGCGTCGGCAGGCTTGTCGAAAAGCCGGGTTGCGGCGAGCTGCGCCTCGAAGCCCTTGAGGTCGGTACCCGATGCCTTGCCCATGGCCTCGCGGGCAGCCTTGCCCTCCGGCGTGTCGGCCTTCGTCAGCGCGGCCGTTTCATACCAGATGCCGGCGAGTGCCTTGCCGAAATTCGGGTTGTCCTTGAGCACATTGCTGTTGGCGACCATCAGATCGATGATCTCGCCGGGGACCTGCGAACTGTCGAAGACTTTTTTGGCGCTGGGGTCCTCGAGAATGGTCGAAACCAGCGGGTTCCAGGTGACAACAGCCGAGACGTCAGGCGTCTTGTACGCTGCGACCATATCGGCATCCGAGGTGTTGACCACCTTCACGTCGCGTTCGCTGAGCTTGATGCTGTCGAGGGCGCGGGCAAGCAGATAGTGCGAAACGGAATATTCGACGAGGTTGACGTTCTGGCCCTTGATGTCGGCAAGGCTCGTCTTGTCCTTGAGGATGACGGCGTCATTGCCGTTCGAGAAGTCGCCGACGATGACGGCCGTCGTATCGACACCTCCAGCCGCGGGAATCGACAGGCCGTCCATGTTGGTGAGCGTCACGGCATCGAAGGCGCCGGCCGTATATTGGTTCATCGACTCGACATAGTCGTTGAACTGGGTGACCTCGATATTGATGCCGTATTTATCGGCCCATTTCTTGACGATGCCGTGATCGCTCGCATAGCCCCAGGGCATCCAGCCGACATAGATCGACCAGGCGACCTTAAAGCTGGTCTTCGGCGCAGCACTGGCGACGGAACCGAGCCCGAGGGCCAGCGAAACGGACAGGGCTGTAACGGAAAGGATTTTCGAAAAAGTCTGCATTGAAATTCCCCTTTTGCTTTTGTCAAAAAGGGATCGGCAAAGACCATCGCGCCGCCAATCCCTTGGCTTACGAGGTCTCCCGGGCTTTTATCCCGCCGTGCATCCGGTGGGATTTCTCCCCCAGCCGGTGGTGGCTCTCGGACCAGCCACGCTCCATGTGAAGCGCCGGAACCCTAGCCACCAACTCAGAAAAATATGAAGCAAGCAGCGTGCCAGATCGTAACCTATTGATTTCGTTGCTGAGAGGGTGTTGCGATTCTGGTGAAAAATTAAGCAACAGAAAAATTTGCATGAACAGTGTGCATATTTACGGGTGCGTTCGACTTGGCGCAGGGCTGAGAATTGCCTTAGCGTACCAGTGCATCCTTGGGAAAACCGGCAGCGAGGCTATCGATGAAACTGCGGACCGCTGGCGGAAGACCGCGGCGCGTCGTGAACACAATATGGACCAATCCCTTCACCCCGCGCCAGGTTGGTAATACGCGCACGAGTTCGCCCTGATCGAGCGCTTGCCGGCAAGTATGATCGGGCAACAATGCGACGCCCAGGCCTGCAAGCGCGGCTGCCCTCACGGCAGTAAAGTCGGCGCAGCCCATTCTCGGCTCATGGCGAAACACGTGCGTCTGGCCCTCCTCCGTCTCGAGAAACCAATTGACCTCACTCTGGTCATCCGTCGTCGAAAGCGTCGGTTGGATCGACAGGTCATTGAGGCTGTGGATGCGGGCGGCGACCTGTGGGTTTGCGACGAGAATCCGGACTGAATTTCCGAGCGACCTCATGGTCAGCGACGCATCGCCATCGAGCGATGTTCGGACCCGAAGCGCGACATCGATCCGTTCCTCGATGAGGTTGACCGGCCGATCGATCGCGACGAGTTGCAGGCGCACCTTCGGATGCCGTGCCAGGAATTGCATCACAAGCGCGGAGATCGGCTCGACCAGTCCTGTCGGGCAACTCATACGGATCAGGCCATGTGGCTCCGATTGAGCTTCGGCCACCAGGGCTTCGGCGCGCTCGGCTTCCGCCAGCATCGCCTTGCAGCGCTCATAGAAGGATTGGCCGATATCGGTCACCCGAAAGCGGCGGCTCGATCTTTCAATCAGCCGTACTCCGAGCCGTTCCTCGAGCCCCGCAACCCGCCGGCTCAGCTTCGACTTCGGCTCGCGCAGAACTCGTCCCGCGGCAGCGAACCCACCATGGGCGACGACCTCGGCAAAGTAGAATAGATCGTTGAGGTCAGATCGCATCGTCGTTCTCCACTTGGAACGATGAGTATCAAATCTGCCTGCTATTTGCAGCATCGTTCTGCTGGCATGTTCTTCTCAACGGCAACGAGCCGCAACAAAGGAGCATGACAGTGAGCAGGAAATTCGAAAACAAGGTTGTGATTGTAACCGGCGGCACGAGCGGCATTGGCCTTGCCACAGCAAAAGCTTTCTCCCAGGAAGGAGCTGCGGTCTTCATCACGGGCCGGCGCAGGGAAGCGCTCGATGCTGCCATTCGGCAGATCGGCGGCCGTGTCAAAGGTGTGCAGGCCGATATGAGCAAGCTTGTCGATATCGACCGCTTGTATGATGCTGTTCAGCAGGAGCATTCGCACATCGATGTGGTTTTTGCGAATGCCGGCGGCGGCGAGATGGTGCCTCTCGGCGCGATTACCGAAGAACACTATCAGAAGACATTCGACACCAACGTGAAGGGCACGCTCTTCACCGTTCAGAAGGCGCTGCCGCTCCTGCGCGATGGCGGTTCGATCGTCCTCACTTCGTCGATTACGAGCATCTCCGGCACACCTGCCTTCAGCGTCTACTCGGCAACCAAGGCCGCCGTGCGTAATTTCGCTCGCAACTGGATCCTCGATCTCAAGGATCGCCACATTCGCGTTAATGCCGTCAGTCCCGGCGTCACCGAAACAGCCGGTCTCGACGAACTCTTCGGCAATGGTGAGAGCGCCGAGAACACGAAGAACTACCTCGCGAGCCTCATTCCCGCCGGCCGCATCGGGCAGCCCGAGGAGATCGCCAACGCAGTCCTCTTCCTAGCATCCGAAGAGGCCTCCTTCATAAACGGTATCGAACTCTTTATCGACGGCGGTCAAGCCCAGATCTAAGGCATGATCGCAGGGAGAACGACCACGTCAGGCATCGCAACGATGCTTGATTAGTCTCCGCCCGTTGAAGACGTTTTACAGGCCTGAGTCCGATCGTTGGAGCGGTGTCGCTATGGCATGGCGCGCTCGCTCCTCGACGATCCGGGCGCGGATTTCTGCGAATGAATGCTGTCTGAATGGTGCCTTCAGCTTCCGTTCCAAGGACAGGTTCTAGAAGAGAGACGTTCAACCGCGGTCTTATCCGCCTCAGGAGACATAGTCATGATCCGCACGTCTATCATTGCAACCGCACTCGTCGCACTCGTCGGCATCACCGCCGCAGCCCCCGCCATGGCCAATGATGTGCGTATCGAACAATATGGCTGGTCGAACTCCGCAGGCGGTGCTCAGGAAGGATACGGAAACCGGATCAGAACCTATCAGAACGGTGGCTACAACCGGATCATCGGCCATCAATATGGTCGTCACAATCTTTCGGCGGTCGGTCAGGAAGGTAACGATAACTATGGCGCTACTTATCAGAACGGCAACCGCAACGTAGCCGGCATCGGTCAGTTCGGCTCCAACCATACGACCATCCTCACGCAGGACGGCAATGGCAATATCGCGGCCGGCGTACAGGTCGGTCATGGTTGCAGCGCCAATGTCAGCCAGGGCGGTAACGGCAATGTCGCGGCCTTCGTCCAGGCATGCCCTTAAGGCACGGACACGATTGCGCAACGACAAAGACACCAGGATCTCAACTGCAGGCCGTTAGGAGGATGACCCATGGCAAATAACGTCAAATATCCGCGCCACCTGATGGCGATTCTAGCATTGGTCCTGCTTCCCGTCGGCGCCGTAGCGGCCATGACTGCGGCCAATCAATCCGACGGGGCGCAGCTTTGCGAAATCAAGGCAACGCCTGGAGCAGGTATGGTGAGACTGGATGCGCTCGTCCACGCCGACAAGCATGTCGGCGGGACCTACACTTTCCATGTCGAAAAAGCCGGAAACGGTGGAAGTTCCGCCATCAACCAAAGTGGCGATTTCGACGCCAAGGCGGGACAGGCAGCAATTCTCAGTTCCGTTTCGCTCGACTCCAAAGGAACGGAATACAAGGCGACGCTGGATGTCGTGATCGGAAATAAGAGTTTCAGCTGCACAAAGCAGAGCGGCGACGACTGATCGGCCTACATAACCCCGCTAATTCCCCAAAAGGGCGCCGACCTCCGGCGCCCTTTTGTTTTCCATCAGCCTGAAATGACTGAACGAGAACTGAACGGGTAATTCCGAATTGGTTCAGCCGCGAAATGCGAGAGTTGATCATCGGCCAAGGCAGCCGACACATGGAGATCAGGATGACCCGCAACGTGTTTAAGATCCTTACCGTCACCCTTCTTGCCGGGACCCTGGGGCAGGTGGCATTGGACGCCCCGGCCTATGCTGGCGGCCGGATCTCGTTCAACCTCGCGCCGGATAATGCCGAGGATGCCAATATTTTCTCCACCGGATTGCGGGTCTATTCGCTCTACCGCGATCTGAAGGGCGCCGATATCCGGCAGCTGGGACGGGGAAATGCGGCCGGCATCGCTCAGGCTGGCCGCGGTAACGTCGGCTTCATCCAGCAACGGGGCAATGGCCATTCCGCGACCTTGCAGCAGAATGGCAATAACAATGCCTATGGCATTTTCCAATACGGGCGAAATACGGAAACCAACGTGGTGCAGGATGGCGATAACGGTATTGGCGCTACCTTCAGCTATGGCTGGTAAGTAATCTAATAAGGCAATCTAAAGCAGATCGAGAGTAGTGCTCATCCATCGAACTCCGGTCAGGCTCTCTATCTCTGGAATTGGGCCATGTAGGGGAAATCTCTTTTCAGCCCGTTTCAGTTGCAAAGATTCATGCAAGAATATGCATCCGATTATTCTACTTTTTGAGCTGCACAATGCCTGAAGAGATCGAGGTTGATACCGATAAGTTGCGCGAAGCTATCGACGAGGAGATCGAGCGGAAATCCGCCTCGCTGCTGCGTTTCATCGCTCTGACGACGGCGTTCTTTGCCGCGCTCGCGGCAATCGGCTCCCTTCTAGCGGGAGGCTCGATCAACGAGGCGCTGGCTTTGAAGACCGAAGCGGCTCAAAAGCAGGCCCAAGCCTCCGATCAGTGGGCTTATTATCAGGCGAAAGGTATCAAGGCCGCGATCCTCAAATCACAGATTGAGCTGCTCGCCGCGCAAGGCAAACCGGTGCCGCCGGATCTTGATGAAACGAGCCGGCGATATGCGGATGAAGAAAAATCAATCAGCGCTGCAGCTAATGAACTTGAAAAAATGCGGGATGAGAAGGATGAGGAAGCCAATCTCCTTATTCATCGTCATCACTACTACGCCTACGCGGTCGCCATGCTGCAGGTGGCAATCGCATTGGGTGCGGTGGCAGCCCTGACCCGCCGGCGCCCGGCGTGGTGGGGATCCGCGGCTCTGGGTCTTGTGGGTGGCACGCTTCTATTATGGGCCTGGGTCGCGGGGTAATTCAGCCTTCGCCGTCAAACGCTACGTCAAAACCAGCCCTTCACCTTGAACCAAACCAGTGGGATGACGGTGCTCAATATGATGACCGCCCAACCATATTGATATCCCCAAGCCCAATCATATTCGGGTATGTTCTTGAAGTTCATGCCGTAGATGCCGGCAATGAGGGTTGGGGGAATGCCCGCGATCGACACGATGGTCAGAACCTTGAATATGTCGTTCTGAGCGATGCCGATCAATCCGACCAGAGCGTCCAGCACGAACTGGACTTTGTTGGAAAGTTGCTCTTCATAATCCACGAGCGAGTGGATATCTCGGCATAGCCCTAGCAGACGCGGCTCGAGATCTTCCGACCAGCTCTTGGCTTGCTGTTCCGTATAGGTCACAACACGTCCGAGACCCTGCAG
The DNA here is from genome assembly GCF_057784395.1 of Martinezella sp. CNPSo 3957. NCBI lineage: Bacteria > Pseudomonadati > Pseudomonadota > Alphaproteobacteria > Hyphomicrobiales > Rhizobiaceae > Martinezella > Martinezella sp. CNPSo 3957. The sequence continues at coordinate 396,091 of NZ_JBXSOU010000004.1, read as the reverse complement.
ACCGTCTCGAATCTCGGAGAGGCGGTCTCCCAGACGCCCCACCTGGCGTAATTGTGCTCGCAGCAGCTTGTTGGCACGGGCTGCATGGTGGCCGCGAGGATCCTCCGCGCGAAAGGCGCTTGTTGAAAGGCCGTTGAGCTCTCCTGCCAGATGCTCAAGGGCATCGGCGACGCGGTCGACGATGTCCTCGCAGAGCAGGGTGAACACTTCAAGGCTCGATGTCGGCGCATCCTGTGCGGCAAAGCTGGCCGCAACCGCGTCCACCGCCGGCAATGTCATAAACCGGACTGTGACGAGGCGATGCGCAGATAAAACGAAGCCGATAGGAGGGGTTGTGTCGGCTCCCTCCGGATGTCGGGCGGCCGATGGCGTGCTCATATAGAGCACGCCATGCTGATTTCTCAGCCGGCTCGACGTTTCGATTTCACTGAGAGCGCCCAGGGAAGGGAGAGGAGCACCAACGGCTTCTTCCACCTCCCTCAGCTCGGCGCCGGTGGGGCTCAGGAGGTCGATCCATATAGCGTCTGCTAACGCTTGCGGCTTGCCCTTTTTATCCTCTTGCGGCACCGGGAAAACACTTAGCATCTCTCGTGGTCACTCCCTGCAGTGTGGCGAGGAGCTCTCGCCTCGTTTGAAGACTGCGGCGACGACCGACCGTCGCTTGTCGAATTTCCGGACTTTGCCTTCACGAGACTCACTGCTGATCGCAGATCGGGATCGGCCGGGCAGGCGGTGCGGGATGGTCCTTCTTATACTGGACGATGATCGGCTCGAGGGTCTCCTTGGGCCAGAACTTGGGCGTGCCGATTTCCTTCAGGCAGGATTCGTTCCAGTACAATCCGGATTGGGCAGGGGAATGTCCGGCCGCAACGGCCTTGGCAACCGCCTTGATGTCCGAGGATTCGGGATAGATGTAAAGCGTCGTCGGATTGTCCTTCACCATGGAGATGATCTGATTGGCATCCGAGGCGGACCAGCTTGTGCAGCCGTCGCTGCGGCCACCGGCATATTCGACCAGCTTGCCGAGCGGAACATATCCGTCCCGGTTGGCATAGGGGCTCTGCGGGTCTTTCTTCATGCAAATGCCGGCGACCTTGGCGGCCGCATGTCCGCCGATGGCCCGCTGCCGCGCATTGGCGGTTTCTCCCTCGCCGTCAAACTGGAGGAAGGTGCGAAGGTAGGCGACCTCCTTCGCCTGCGAGAGCTTGTAGTAACCCTTGAAGGTCGTCTTCGTCTCTTCCGTCACATAGGAGCCGCCCGTCGTCAGGTTGGAATCCATCGCGTTGCCGAAGTTCTTCGCACACATGCGGCCATTACCGAAATCGGCAACACCTTTGAGATCGCGACCGCTGCCATGGCCCGATGAGACGACACGAAAGGTCTGAGTCGCTTCGCAGACGATATAGAAGCGGCCTGCCGACTTGCCGTCATTCGGCGTGTTCGGACGGGTGGCGTCCATGGCGAAGTAGCAGGGATTTTTGACCGCGCCTTCGCTCACTTTCCGCATGTAGAGCGTACGGGCTCTCTGCAGGACCGGTAGGGCAATCTGCCCGTCACCGGCGCCGACATAGGTGCCCAGCCATGCCGGAATATCCGGCTGCCGGGTCGCTGCCAGTGATTGCGATGTGGCGGGGATGACGAGGGCGAGGGAGCAAAGGCTGAGCATCTGGGCGACGCTTCGAAGGGCATATCTCAACCGCACGGAAATGGTTCTCCTATCAAATATCCTGGATCTACACCCGGCGCTGCCGGCTAAAGCGATTTTGACAGCGAGCCTGCCCCACAAGCCCGGCTGTCATGCGCTCGAATCCAGAAATCATATTTGTGCGCTGCTTTGCTGAACGAGACCCTAACAGGCGCGGGAATCTCTGCTGACTAGGAAAATTCTGTGCCTGCGATTCATTTTCTCTGCCGGTTTGCGTCAGCATTCTTCAGCGATCGCGGCGCAAATATGGCGGACTTCGGGCGAGCGATACGCAACGAAATGCGATGCCAGGATCGATAGTTTCTCCTCGGCAGGCGGTTGGCATTGGCCTCTACGGCAATTCCCGCCAAAGTGTGTGAAGCTTCCGGGAAATGCATTAGAACAAAAACTGCTAGCGAAACCAGTGGCTCGACCGATATCGGGCATATTCCGCCATTGCTTCCGGTGCCAGTTCCTCCAACTCTTTCGAGCTCGGCCGCCCCTTGAGGTGGATAAATATCGGTCGCGGCTTGTCGATTTGGTTAAGCGTCAGATAGGCACTTTCTAATGGCCGCTTCGTGAGCCACTCGGAATCATGACCGAATGTTATGTTCAGCTGCGCGCGATCGAGCCGGTACGCACTTGCAAACGGTCCGATACAGCTTGTTTCGACAATCGTCGTCGAATCCAGCAGAACCGCAGTCACCGTTCGCAGAGAGGCTGATATCCCCGAAACTATCGCGAAGATCACGCCCCAGACTGCCCATATGATCAAACGCCGGCGCGTGAAGAATGGACCTTCGTCGAGCATTTCGATCACAGGTCCATAACGATTCGGCCTGCGAACTAATGCGGCAAAACTGGAGACGATGGCTGTCTGCAACAGAAAACTGCTGAGGAATATCGCAGCCATGCGATGGCTACAGTCGAAGCTTGAGAAGAAACCGTCGTCCAGGATTACCATCACGCCCCCCGTGCTGCGTAGAAGACTATTACGCATGCCCAAAGGAACTCTTACTTCTCAACTCCGTGGAGTTTGGATCATTATCCAACGGAATGAAGATTAAACTGCTCAACCTGTGATGCGGAGAAAACCTTGCATATTGCTGGGGGTGCAGCTGCTCACGGCCGCCGCATCAAGGCGAAATAGAAAAGGGCCCCATAGGAGGCCCTTTTGTGATCGATCGGCGCGAAGCTTAGCGCTGGAGGTTGACCAGCACGTCCAGCAGGTCGGCGCCCGTCTGGAAGACCTTGGAATTGGCCGTGTAGCTCTTCTGCGCCTGGATCATGTCGGTGAGCTGGCCGGCCAGGTCTACATTCGATGCTTCCAGCGAGTTGGACTGGATGTAGCCGAGGCCGTTGCTGTTGGCGAAGCTCGTGACGGTAACGCCGGAATCGGCATTCGCCTGATAGACGTTGCCGCTCATGAGCGTCAGCTTGTCCGGGCTTGCAACGGTTGCCAGCGGGATCTGATAGATCGCCTTCGGATCGCCTTTCGCATAGTTGGCGTAGACGACGCCGTTCTTGTCGATCGTCACGCCGGTGACGGGTGCAGCTGCTTGCCCATTGGTGGACCCGGTGGAAGCGAAAGCCGAGGCTTTCTGGGTCATCTTGGTCAGATCCATTGCGATCGACCCGGCAGTCTTCGGATCGGTGATCGTAAAGCTGCCGCCGCTTAGCATGTTCCCGTTAGGATCAAAGGTAAGCGTGCTTGTCGCAACAGGGCCAGATGAGTAGGGAAAGGACGAACCGGTACCCGTTGCCGCGTCGGCGTTGCGGTAGACGGCGACTTCCCATGTGCCTGATGTCGCCGGGCTCCCCGCGATCGGTGGCGTAGCGGTAGGATTAGCAGCGACCGCAGGCTTGGCATCCGCCGTCTTCGTATAATAGATATCGTACATGACGGTGTTGCCGAGTTTGTCATAGCCAACGACCGAACTCTTTTGGGTATCGGCTGTAACCGGCGCAGTGTTCCCGCTCGGGAGGCCCGAGGTAGCAACCGCAGCACCCGAATTCAGGTTGCCGGTAAAGCTGCCTGAGGTCGAGGGTGAGTTGGCAAGGCCGCTCTGGTTGACGTTGATCGGCACGAGGCCATCGAAGCCGTTGACGACGACGGCGGGCGCGCCGGAGGCGTAGGAATAACCCATCAGGGTGTAGCCGGCGGAATTGACGAGGTTGCCATTGGCATCGGGGGTGAAATCACCCGCGCGCGTCAGAACCGTCTTGCCGTCAGCGCCTTGCACGACAAAGAAGCCGGCGCCGCGGATCGACAGGTCGGTGCCCGACGAGGTGGATATGGCATCGCCCTGCTGCGAGACCGAATAGCTGACGTTCGTCTCGACGCTACCGGAATTGTAATTGCCGCCGCCCGAGGGCAGGATCAACGACGAAAAGCTGGCCGTTGCCGACTTGTAGGCCGTTGTGTTGACGTTCGCGATGTTGTCCGACACGGTGCTAAGCTTATTTGCTTGCGCGTTCATGCCTGAAACGGACGTTTTCATGCTACCAAAGATGCTCATTGGTTCCTCGCACGTTGCTGATGCCGCCACGATAGCGAGGGTGACTTGTGTGAAACTGGCTTTTTCCTGTGTTGTAAAGTCGAGAAAAGTTTTCCGCTTCGATAATCGGCGTGCGGCGGAGCTTTGAATTCCGGCGAGGCTGTTAAGTCGCGGACCGTGCCTATTGCGCGGGCAGATGCGGGGCAGGAAAGTCCAGCACGCGGCTGGTATAGCTTTCGATCAGCGCGCTGAACGGCGTGCCGTCCGGCAGCTTCAATACGGCGTGATGTTCGAGAAGAAACGGAGGCAGGGCGAGAGGCGCGCCGGCGGATGGCGGGAGATCGACACCGGTGTCCCAACCTTGCGGGAGAGGCGGCCAAAGCAACTTTGCCGACAGATTCGTGCGGGAGAAATTAAGGGCCTGAACGGCCCGACCGAAGGCGACGTCGCTCGTTTCAAGGGCCTTGTTCATATCTGCCGTAAGCTTTGCCGGCACATACCAGTTATCCGCCTCCGACAGCACGCGATCGCCGCATGCGAGGCGCACGCGGCGATAGGCGACAGGCTCGTCAGCTCCGACCGCCAGCAGTTTCCGGATTTCAGCACCGGCAGGCTTGTCCTGGCCGCGCACGCGCTGTGCAACGATTTTCGAGCCTTCCGGGGCAAGCTTATGCGCAGCGCACCAACGATCGAGTGTCAGGGTGGCGCTGGCATTGCTGAGGAGATCGGCATTCAGTGTCTGCAGGATTGCCAGCGCTTCCAAACGCGAGGTCGGCGTGTCGGGCCACGGAGAAACAGCTGCCGTCTCCTGCGCGATCGCCGTCTGCGCGCCAAGGGCAATAGCGAGGGAACTGCCGAGAGTGATCATACGGACGAATGACGGGGGCTTTGATGGCATGCGCTGAAATCCTCCGGCGGATTTGATTTTACGGCCGAGGCCTTATGGCTGTTAAATATGTCGCTGGCATAAATGGCAGGCCCGCCGCCATTGGCAAGACCCGAAATATTGGGGAGGCACCTCTATGATCAGATTGCGTTCAGACCGGTGACGGCCATCCGAATAAGGCCCGCCGTGGCGACAAAAGCCAGAGCGGAGACGAACAGCGCCGCCAGGATCATCAGGCCATCCCGCGCCATCAGGGCCACCGCGATCGCCACGAGGGCAACGACCGGTAGATAGTTGCCGAGCGGGATTGGCAAGGCAATGGCAATCGCCAGCAGGAATATCGGGAACGAGAGCAGCCATTGCATGGTTGCGCCCGTAAAAAGGGCCAGCCGTCCAGGACGAACGACCGTCTCGATCCTGGCGAGGATCGGCGCGCTGTAACGCACGATGAGTTCCACGATTGATGGCGAAAGCCTGCGCCGGCTGAGGAAGGCCGGCAGCCATATGGTCCGGCGACCGATTGCAATCTGCGCCGCCACCAGGGCAAGCGCACTGCCGAATACGACGCCGAACGGCCCCGGTATCGGGATGAGGGCGGGTAGGGAGAGAAATAGAATGGTGAAGGCCGTGCTCGTGTGCCCGAGGCCGCAGAGCACTTCACCCACCGAAATGCCGCCTTGCTCATGGGCGAGCCTGGCCAGGTCGCGCAGCCGAGCCGATGCGGTACCGTCATGCCGCGTGGTGCCAGCCGTCTGTTGCGTCATCCGACGTCACCGGATGTGGCTGATGTAGATGTAGCCTCAGGCTTCATCGGCAGCCTCCCCCTTTCCTTGGATGAGCTTGATGACGGGCGCACAGTCCGGATTGCTTTTGTCGAGCAGATCGGCAGGGCTGCTCCAGCCGGTCGAGAGGCCGACGATAGTGGAAATCGTCAAGAAGGTGTCTTCGGAGGCGCGCCGCGCCAGGGCAGGGACTTCGGACGAAAGACATGCTTGCGATTGCCTGAGGGTCTCGGCCGGCTGACCGGCGGCAACGGCGTGCCGCTCGATCTCGGCTTGCAGAGGACCGAGGGCGAAAGTTGCAAAAAGGGCTGCGAGGAGATTGGAGATCATATTTGCACCTTGTCGGAAAACTGTTCGAAGCGGGGAGGGAGGTGCCACGCAGTGCGGGCACCCCATGGCATCAGGCGCTTTCGGCCTTGTCGCGCGTCTTCAGCAGGCTCCAGCCGACGCCGCTTGCGATGATGGCGAAGGTGATCCCGAGCGAGAGGGCGGCGGGGAATTTTTCCAGACCCAGCATATCGGCGACGAAGATCTTCGAACCGATGAAGACGAGCACTATGGCGAGCGCCGGCTTCAGATATTGGAAGCGATGGATCATGGCGGCGAGCGCAAAATAGAGGGCACGCAGGCCGAGGATCGCGAAGATATTCGACGTGTAGACGATGAAGGGGTCGGTGGTGATGGCGAAGATCGCGGGAACCGAATCCACCGCGAAGATCACGTCTGCTACTTCGATCAGCACGAGCGTCATGAAAAGCGGCGTGATGAACCAGACCATCTTACCGGTCTGCGGATGCGGCTGCTTGATGAAGAAGCGTTCGTCGTGATGATTTTCGGTGACGTTGAAGCGGCTGCGCATGAAGCGCACCAGCGGGTTCTTCGACACATCCGGCTCGGCATCCTTCACGACCAGCATCTTGATGCCGGTGATGATAAGGAAGGCCGCGAAAACATAGAGAAGCCACGAGAATTCGGCCACCAGTGTCGCGCCGACGCCGATCATGATCGCGCGCAGCACGATGACGCCGAGAATGCCCCAGAAGAGCACGCGGTGCTGATAGAAGCGGGGCACGGCGAAGAAGGCGAAGATAAGGGCAATAACGAAGACGTTGTCGAGAGCCAGCGTTTTTTCGACGACGAAGCCCGTCATATAGGCAAGGCCGGAATCGGCGCCGAGATACCACCATACCCAGCCGCCGAAGGCGAGGCCAAGGGTGATATAAAGGACAGACAGCTTGATGCTCTCGCGGACGCTGATCTCCTTGTTTTCCCTATGCAGGACGCCAAGATCGAAAGAGAGGACGGCAATGACGAGCGTCAGGAAGCTCATCCACATCCAGAGCGGCTTTCCCAGCCACTCGACGAAGAGCAAAGACGTTTCCATGAGAGAAAACCCCTGTCGGCGCGGTGTCGGAAACGGTCCGACATCGCAAGAGCGCCGACGGCTCTCACCAGAGGGGCCCGGACCAGCGGGTTGGCCAATAGCTGGGAAACGACTGTTTGCCTTTCAAGGGGCTTGCGCGCATTTTGCGGCAGAGCGGCAACATCATTTGCCCGTCTCATCCGTGGCCCGACCGATGTGAATGCCGTAAACGCTTGCCCTCTCCTGTGCGACGAAATCCGCCAGGGCGGGGGGAATTTCGACGTGACCGCTGTGCCGCCCGAGGATGTGGAATCCTTTTGGAAGACAGGTTGCGATGCGGTCGATTATCTTTTCATAATCGACAACAAGCATCTCCCGTCCCGCCATGAGGCTGAAAAGCTCCGCGTCGGCGATAACGTGCTCATTTTCGCAGAACCAGTAGGAGGAGATCGTCAGGTCGGGAATATAGCCGATCGGTGCCGGCAGGTTTCGTTGCTCGAACTGGAAACGCCCAGGCAGTCCGGCAGCCGATATTAGTTCCCGGGCGAGAGAAAGCTGATGTTCGGATATGTCCAGACCGTGAAGCTGAAGCTCGGGATTGCCGGCGAGATAGGCAAAGGCAAGGCTGAAAGCGCCGGAGCCGCAGCCGAGATCACATACTCTTCTATACTTGTGAACAGTTGCCTCGAGACTGGTGAGCGCCCGCAGGCATTTCAGGGAGTTCCGCATCCCGAATGCACGCATAAAGGCATCGGCGGCGCGGCTATAGTCGAATATCTCTATCTGGCGCCTGCTTTCGACGGCATTGCGCAAGGCGATGGAATCGTTGCTGGGATGATACAGATGATTGCATCTGAGCAGGACTTCGGCAAATTCTTCGAAATGCCGCGTCTGTACATCCGTGGTCATGCAAGCCGGTCCTCGCCAAGGAGATTGTCTTTGGTATGATTGGAAGGGCTGTATGCGCAGAAAGCAACCCCTCAAAACTAGCCCTTGACGCTCGACAGGGCACGGCCGCGTAGCGGTGACCGCCAAGCGCCTTCGCCATATCAGCCGTGCGGCAAATGAACCGGAAATCCCTCAAAGGTCTTGAGGGTATCGAGCACGATCGCCGTCTTCACGTGCTGGACCGATTCATGCGGAAGCAGCACGTCGTTGACGAAGCGGGAGAGATCGGTAAGCCCGCGAGTGGCGACCTTCAGGTGATAGTCCATTTCGCCCGTCAACGCATAGGCTTCCAGCACCTCGGGCAGACCGTTGATGAGCTGCGAAAACCGGCGGGCATTATCGCGATTATGAGTGGCGAGCGTCACCGAAATGACCACGAGCATGTCCAGCCCTAGCTTCTGCCGGTCGAGGTTAGCCTGGTAGCTACGAATATAGCCCTCCGCCTCAAGCCGTGTGCGGCGGCGCGAGCATTGCGAAGGGGATAGTGCGATGCGTTCACCCAGTTCGTTGTTTGTCAGTCTGCCGTCTTTCTGAAGCTCCTCCAGCAGGCGTAGATCCAGTTTATCGAGCTGTTCTTCCATTGCGAAAAATCCTCAAAATCCTCACGAAACGTGCGTAATATTTGCTCTTTCGGCAAAGATGGCAAGTTTTCACTCACTACGATCGGTGTAGCTTGCATGGCACTGGATTGCGGATGACGACGAATTGACAGGACCGTTTGCATGTGTGCGCAGCATTTTAGGTGCGGCGCATACAATCAGGATTGCTTATCGGTTTCTGTTTTGGAATTAGCGGTTGAGAAAGTTGACCTTCTTTTACATGATTGTCATCTGGCTTTTATATGTGGGGAGCGGGAAGCAACCAAACGCAGGGGGTATAAATGCGTAAACTTCTTCTCGCCATGATGTCTGCGACCGTAATGTCCGGCGCAGCCCATGCAGCGACAGTCTATCCGTTGGACCGGGCAACGGTACTCGCCGGCTCTCCGTTCGATTTCAAGGTGGAATTCAGCAAGGTCGTGAAGCCGGAAGACGTGAAGGTCACGGTCAACGGCGAAAGCTACGATGCGGTTTTCGGCAAGGCGGCCGATTTTGTCGCCGAGGAGAAGGGTGCTGAGGACAAGGTTCTCGGATCTGCCCTGATCCTGCGTGGCGTCAAGCTCGCAAAGCCTGGCCAGTACAAGGTCGAGGTTGCTGCTGGCGACGAGAAGAAATCCGTCAATTGGGATGTCTATGGCACTTCGGCGACGCCGAAAGCCAAGAACATCATCTTCCTGCTCGGCGATGGTCTCTCGGTTGCGCATCGCACCGGCGCCCGCCTCATGTCCAAGGGCATGACCGAAGGCAAGGCCAACGGCCGCCTCGCCATGGACGACATCCCGCCGGTTGCCTTCATCGGCACGTCTTCGACGTCAGCCATTGCCACCGACAGCGCCAACACCATGTCGGCCTATATGACCGGCCACAAGTCGGCCGTGAACGCCCTCGGCGTCTATGCCGACCGCACGCCGGCGAGCCTCGACGATCCCAAGGTCGAAACCATCGGCGAGGCCCTGCGCCGCACCGGCAAGAAGTCGCTCGGCATTGTGACCACGGCCGAAGTCGAGGATGCGACGCCGGCAGCACTCGTTTCCCACACCCGCAAGCGTGGCGACAAGGCCGATATCGTCGGCATGATGTATGACGTCAAGCCGGATGTCCTGCTCGGCGGTGGCTCGGCCTATTTCCTGGCGAAAAGCGTGCCTGGTTCCAAGCGCAAGGACGACAAGGATTATATCGCGCTCTTCAAGGATGCCGGCTATGCCGTTGCGACCGACAAGAACGAATTGGCGGCTGCTGCCGGCTCGAACCAGGACAGGCTGCTCGGCCTGTTCCACACCGGCAATCTCGACGTCACGCTCGATCGTGAGTTCCTCAAGAAGGGCACCGTCGACAAGTTCCCGAACCAGCCTGGCCTTGTCGATATGACCAAGGTCGCGCTCGACAAGCTTTCCAAGAACCCGGACGGCTTCTTCCTGATGGTCGAGGGTGCCTCCATCGACAAGATGAGCCATCCGCTGGATTGGGATCGCGCTCTGGTCGATACGATCGAGTTCGACAAGGCCGTTGCCGTCGCCCGCGAGTTCCAGGCCAAGAACTCGGATACGCTTGTTGTCGTCACCGGCGACCACACGCATGGCGTCTCGATCATCGGCACTGTCGACGATAACAAGCCGGGCACGGAAATGCGCGAGAAGGTCGGCACCTATGCGGCGGCCGGCTTCCCGAACTATGAGGACAAGGATGGCGACGGCTATCCGGACCGCGTCGACGTTTCGCGTCGCCTGTTCATGGCCGCCAATAACGGCCCTGATCACTACGAGACCTTCCGTCCGAAGCTCGATGGTCCTTTCGTTCCGGCGATCCAGAACGAGAAGAAGGAATATGTCGCCAACGAAGCCTACAAGGATGTGCCCGGTGCCGTCTTCGTGCAGGGCAATCTTCCGAAGGATGAGGATAGCGGTGTCCACGCCGTCGACGATGTCGTGCTGCAGGCAGCTGGCCCCGGTGCCGAAGGCTTCCGTGGTTACATGGAACAGAGCGATGTCTACCGCGTGCTGGCCGATACTTTCGCTCTCGGCACCGAAAAGATGTAAGTCCTGACAGGCCATGTGAATAGGGCAGGCGGTGTCGAAACCGCCTGTTTTCTCCATTTTTATGAGGGTACGCGATGTCGAAGCATCAGATCGCCACCATCAATCGTCGAGACTTTCTGGCCGCCGCCGCAGCCTTGCCTGTCATGGGCATTGCGGTACGTGCCAATGCCTCGGAGAAACTAGGCTTCGGCGAGCTCTACAAGAGTTTCGGTCCGCTGGGGCTCGAATTTTCCGACAAGGTCAAGCAGTCGAGCGGCAAGGACGTCGCCATCAATGGCTTCATGGCACCGCCCTTGAAGGCGGAGGCGGCTTTCTTCGTGCTCACGGAAATCCCGATGTCGCTTTGCCCCTTCTGCTCTTCCGATGCCGACTGGCCAGATAATATCGTGGTCGTCTATCTCTCGTCCAAGCAGACATTCGTGCAGTACAACGCGTCGATCATGGCGCGCGGCGTGCTGGAATTCGGTTCGTGGACCGACCCCGAAACCGGCTTCATCAGCCAGCTGCGTCTCAGGGACGCCTCGTTCAGGACTGTCTGATCCTCATGCTCGCTCTCGATGTTTCCGGCCTGAGGATGCAGTTCCCCGGCCTTGCCGCACCGGTTCTCTCCATCGACCTCTTCCATCTGCCAGCGGGCGGTCGGCTTGCGATCACGGGTGCGTCCGGCTCGGGCAAGAGCACCTTCGTCAATGCGATTACCGGGCTGGAAGACGTCATGGATGGCAGCGTGTCCTGGAGCGGAACGGAAATCACGCGCCTCTCCGCCGGCCGGCGCGACGCCTTTCGCGCCCGCAATATCGGCCTTGTCATGCAGGATTTTCATCTGTTTCCCGGACTGTCCGCCTTGGAGAACGTCGTGTTGCCGATCAAGCTGACCCGGCGCCTTGCGGCCAGCGAACGGGAACGAGCGCTTTATCTGCTGGCGGTGACCGGTATCGCCCGGCCGCAGCAAAAGATCGAAACCTTGTCGCGCGGCGAGATGCAGCGCGTTGCCGTTGCCCGCGCACTGCTGTCGCGTCCGGGCGTCATCGTCGCCGACGAGCCGACCGCTAGCCTGGATCGCCAGGCAGGTAACGAGGTTGCAGAGCTGCTGCTGCAATTGTCGGCAGAAGAAGGGACGACGCTCATCGTGGTCACGCATGACACAGCGCTCGCTGCGCGTCTTGGTCGTCGCATCAATCTGGCAAGCGGGCGCATCGAGGAAGACAGCCAAGAGGTGGCCGCGCAATGATCACCTTCATCCTTGCCGATCTCAGGCGTTTCTGGAGTGGGGCGCTGGCTGTCGTCGTGCTGATTGCCCTGTCGGTCGCGCTGAGCGTGACCGTGACGCTGCAGGAGCGGGCCGTCCGTCTCGGTAGCGCCCGCGCCGCTGAGAAATTCGATCTGCTTGTCGGAGCCGCAGGCAGCGAGACGCAGCTGGCGCTTTCCGCCGTCTTTCTGCAGCCCGCGCCGCTGCCGCTGATGGACGGCGCCGTTCTTTCCCGCCTTGCCAACGATCCACGTGTCGAATTGGCCGCACCCGTCGGCTTTGGCGATTCTGCCTACGGGCATCCGATCGTCGGCACAACCACAGGCCTGATCACGTCCCTTTCGCCATCCCTCTCGCAAGGTGCGATGTTTGCACACCTCGGCGAAGCGGTTGTCGGCTCCGATGTCGCCTTGTCGACCGGTGCGGAAGTCAAGCCGATGCACGGTACGGCTGAGGCAGGCGGCGAAACCCATACGGCCATCGCCTACAAGATCACAGGCCGCATGGCGCCGACGGGAACCGCTTGGGACCGCGCGATCCTCGTGCCGATCCGGGCGGTCTGGCAGTTGCACGGCATGCATGGCGGGGAACATCACAACCATGATGGCGATGAAGCAGATGCGCACGGCGCGGCCAATCCGGAACAAGATCGTGATGAAGGCCACGAACACGGGCATATCGACGCTGATGCGCCGTTGGATGAGCATTTCGACGCGCAGACGCCTGGCGTGCCCGCCGTTCTCGTCAAGCCGAAGACGATTGCCGATGCCTATCGCCTCAGGCAGGAATACCGCACCGGCACGACCCTTGGCGTCTTTCCCGCGGAGGTGTTGACCAGACTCTACGCGACGCTCGGCGATGCCCGCAGTCTGCTTCTGGCGATCGCGCTCGGGACGCAAGCGATCGTCATTGCCGCCATCGTGCTTGTCACCATCATGCATGTCGGATCCAGGCGGCGGCAGATCGGTGCCTTGCGGGCGCTCGGAACGCCGGTCCGCTCGATCGTCACGCTTGTCTGGGGTGAGCTCTTCATTCTGTTTGCCGCCGGCATCGCGCTCGGCATTGCGTTTGGCTATCTCGCGGCACTGACGATCTCTGCGAGACTTGCGGCTTCGACGGCGGTGCATTTGCCGGTTGGCTTCGTCTTCGACGATCTATGGCTTGTCGGAGGTTTCGCGGCTGTTGCGGCGATCATCTCCGTCGTCCCGGCGGTCAGTGCCTTGCGCTCCAGTCCCGCTGCGGCGCTCCGCGCCTGACGGCAGCGGTCAAAAGCGCGTCGGTTGGCCGCTCTTTTCCCGTAGGCTTATGTGACGTTTTGATTGCCGATATAGCCTCGCGCAAGGTCTGGTTGCGATAGTTCGTGCGGGGCGAATACTAGTGAACTGCGCTGTGGGGGCGATCTATGATTTCGACGTATCTCGGCTACGTGTCCGCGACAAAGGACATGGCATCGACGCTGGCCGGCATCGCCAAACAGGCGACGGTCAAAAGCGATCAGCAATATTACGATGCGCATATCGGCAAGGTTAAGAATGTCGACGAATTTCTGAACGACTACAAGCTATATAGCTATGCGATGAAAGCCTACGGCCTGGAGGATATGACCTACGCCAAAGCCTTCATGAAAAAGGTTCTGACGAGTGATCTCAGCAACACGAGCAGCTTTGCAAACAAGCTGACGGACAGCCGCTATCGGCAATTTGCCGCCGCTTTCAATTTTGGCGGCGCGTCGAAAAATCAATCCGCTCAAAGCGATTCCCAGAAGACCGATACGATCGGGCTCTATGAGCAATCCTTCGCCAATGAAACCACCTTGGCCAAGAAGGAAAGTAAGTTCTACGATACCTGGATCGACAAGGTGTCGAATGTCGATGATATCGTCAACAGCAGCAGGATGACGGACTATATTCTGCGGGCGCACGGCTTGAGCCCCGACAATATATCAAAAACGTTCCTGAAGTCGGTTCTGACCAGCGATGTCAACGACCCCAACAGCTTCGTTAACACGGCGAGCAACTTCTCTTCCGCATCAGCCCAGACTTCCGCATCGATCCAGGCGACATATAAGCTGATTGCGTCGCAGTTCGGCTTCAATGCGGATGGAACGCTTTCCGGCGCGACTGCCCAGACAACGCAGCAAAAGGAAGCCATGATCTCGCGCTATGACAGCATGGTTCCGAACCTGCTGACACCGGCTGCGGCCACCAGCAATGACGACTACTATCGCCAGGCAATCACGAAAGTTCGGTCGCTCAGCGAGATCACTGGTGACAACAGGCTGTTTTCCTATATCAAGACGGCATTCAACCTCGATCCCAAGCTCACCCCGGTCCAGTTCAACCTAGTCTTCACGAATTCCGACTATGCCGCATTGACCGGAATGGCGGATATGGTCGCGCATTTCCAGTTTGCATCCGACGGAACGCTGCCGGCCGGTCAGTCGGCACAGACGCCGCAGGCCATCGACGATATCTCGACCAAATATCTGACCGAGGCCAAGGGTGCGAAGCAGGCTCTGTTCACCGATGCCGAGAAACACTACAAGACCGCGGTTGGTGAGATAAAGACGATCGCGGACTTCTTTGCCGCCAATGACATAAAGAGCAAGGATCTTCCCACTGTGGAAGATATGGCGCTTCGCGCCTTTGGGATCGGCAAGAATGAGGTCTCCAGAGATCAGCTGCGCAAGATCCTGGAGAGCGATCCCTATGACAGCAAGAGCTATGTCAATTCGCTGAAAGACAGCAGGTTCGTCGAGCTTGCCAAGGCATACAATTTTGACAGCAAAGGCAATCTGCGGGCGCCTGTCACGGCGCTGTCGCAGACTTCGATCAACAGCTTGATCTTAGCCTATTCCAAGTCGAAGACCTTCGGACTGACCGGCGAAATGCGGGACAAGGCGGTCAAGGATGCCAAAGACGCGGCGACCGATTTCAGCAAGTCGATCGTCAAGATCAAGACTGTCGATGATCTCCTGGCCGACAAGAAGCTGACGGAGTTTATCCTCGTTGCGAACAATATCGATCCCAAGTCGGTCGACAAGGCTACCTTGAAGAAGGCCTTCACCGCGGATCCCGAGGATGCCAAAGGCTTTTTGAATACGCAGGCAGGCCAGCGCTTCAAGGCGATGGTGAACGTCTTCAACTTCGATACCAAGGGAAATCTGACGACGGCCAAGATCGAGGCGGGACAGAACAAGGGCGCGCGTCTGGCAACCAACGATCTCTATCTTCATCAGACCCTGGAATCGCAACAGGGCGACTCCAACGAAGGCGTCCGCCTCGCCCTCTATTTCCAGCGCAAGGCGCCGCAGGTCAATTCCGTCTACGATATCATGTCGGATCCTGCGCTCTACAATGTGATCAAGACGACGTATTCGCTGCCCGCATCCATGTCGAACATGGATGTGACCCGCCAGGCAGCGATGTTGGAAAAACTATTCCCCGTCAAGGATCTGCACGATGCTGGGAAGGTGGACAAGCTGCTCAAGCGCTTCTCGGCCGTTTTTGATGCGGCAAATGGCGGGAGCACCGCCTCACCCGCGTCAGCCATTCTCACACGTGGCTCCGGAGTTGGCATGAGCGCGGACCTCATGCTCTCGATTGCCCAGCTCAGGTCGCGATAGGATATTCCGCGCTTGCCTTGTTGGAGCGGGCCGGCGCCGGCAGCGCGAGCTTAGCGATGCCTGCGCGCCGCCGAGCCCAAGGATGGGTTGGATTAGGCCGGTTCGTCTGCGGCAAGGAAGGCCCGCTGTCTGCTATGTCCGGCATGACGGAGCGCGCTACATTATTAATCCGGATATTGAAAGCAGGCCGGATGATTGGGCATAGATGGTGCAGACTTTCTCCGTCCAATAGTCCTCGCCTCATGAGTTGAAACGCAGCCGCTGTTGCAATGCGGCGCTGCCTATGGAGGAGATTTAGGAATGACGGAGGATGAAAAGGCAATCCGCAAAGTCGTGGAAACCTGGATCGCCGCAAGCAAAGCGGGCGATACGGCAACTGTTTTGGGGCTGATGACCGATGATGTCGTCTTCATGGTGCCGGGCCGAGAGCCGTTTGGCAAGCAAGCTTTCGCCGCAGCCTCCAAGGGCAAGGACGGCATAAAGATGGAGGGCTCCAGCGAGATCGTCGAATTGCGGGTGCTGGGCGACTGGGCCTTCATTCGCAACCATATCGACATCACGATGACATCGCCCGACGCTGATGCCATCAAACAATCGGGTTACACACTCACTCTTCTGCGCAAGGAGGCCGACGGCCGGTGGCGCCTTGCGCGGGATGCGAACCTTCTGACCGTGCATAGCTGATCGTTGCAGCGTTCATCCGTGTCGTAAATCCGTAAGATCTCCGTCACGCGGCTTCGAGCGCGGATGCCAGATCGGCGATCAGGTCGTCTGGATGCTCTATGCCGATCGACAGGCGGATCGTCGATTCCAGCACGCCGATGCGGTGGCGTACATCCACAGGTACGCCCGAATGCGTCGTTGTGGCAGGATGGGAGGCCAGCGATTCCGTGCCGCCGAGGCTGACGGCGAGCTTGAAGATCTGGAGCGCGTTCAGGAATTTGAACGATGCCGGCTGGCCGCCCTTGATGTCGAAGGAGAAGGTGGAGCCCGCGCCGGTGCACTGGGCGGCGAATGTGCGGCCGGTCGCCGAAGATGGATCGATATAGGGCAGGTAGTGGATCTGCTCGACCTTCGGATGGTCTCGCAGGAAATCGGCAACCGCCCGGGCGTTACTGTTTGCCCGCTCCATGCGGATCTGCAGCGTTTCCAGCGATCGGCCGAGCATCCAGCAGGAATGCGGATCGAGCTGGGTGCCGATCGCTCCACGCAGGGCCTTGACCTGTTTGATGATGGCTCTGGAGCCGAGTGCGGCACCGGCGATCAGATCGGAATGGCCGCCGACATATTTGGTCAGCGAGTAGAGGGAAATATCCGCGCCATGCTCGATCGGCCGCTGGAAGACCGGGCCGAGCAGGGTATTGTCGCAGGCGATGATCGGCGTGTGTCCCTGCTTTCTGCCGATCGCATCGGCAATGCGGCGGATCATCGCGATATCGACGAGGCTGTTCGTGGGGTTAGCAGGCGTTTCCACGAGAATGACCGAGACACGGCCTTTGGCCATGGCCTCCTCGGCAGCTGCCGTCACCGAGCCTTCGTTGACACCGTCGGCGAAGCCGACGGCCGCGACACCGAGATTGAGGAATGTCTTGGCGACCAGCGTTTCCGTGCCGCCATAGAGCGGCTGCGAATGCAGGATCGCATCGCCCGGGCGTGTAAAGGTGAGAAGGGCCGTCGCGATGGCCGACATGCCGGAGGAAAACAGCGCGCCGCTTTCCGCCTTTTCATAGACGGCAAGACGATCCTCGACGATTTCGCTGTTCGGGTGATTGAAGCGGGAATAGACGAGGCCGACCCCCGTGCCGGCCGGCGGCTCGGTGCGGCCGGAGATATAGTTGAAGAAATCACGCCCGTCCTCGGCCGATTTGAAGACGAAGGTGGAGGTCAGGAAAACCGGTGGCTTGACCGCGCCCTCGGAGAGCTCAGGGTCATAGCCGTAATTCAGCATCTGTGTTTCGGGATGGAGGGGGTGGTTGCCGATATGCGTTTTGGACGGATGCGGCGCAGTCATGACGGTCTCCTCGGCCGATGATGTGAATTTTAGACTCACATTATACATCACTTAGGGTGCCAGCTCGCTATTCGTCATCATCTACGATGCTGCTTCGGCGCTGAACTCGATATGGGTCGGAACTATCCAACCAGCGCATGGCTATCCGGAATACGACAGAAAGGTCGCTATATCCGTGAGTGGCGCTCGCCTTGACGCCGTACTACCCCAATTTTCGAGAGCTTCCGGCTTCGCTGTCGCGGTCTCGCAGAAATGGGGCGTTTCTTGATCGACCGGTCCTAACCGATGAGCAGGCTCAGAGGCGAAATGCATGAAGAAAACCAATGAGGTTTACATTTGAAATCGGGCGTTCGAAAATTTGTGTTTCGCGATCTTCAGAAAATCGATGGTTATATCGATCCACCGGATGCGCTTGTCTTCCTGTCGTTGATCGAAAAGCAAAGACAGGAGAAACTTTACGGCGGCCTTGCCGAAATCGGGGTTTATTACGGGCGGTCCTATTTTTTGCTGCGTAAGATCAGTGCACCCGACGACAATGTGCTTGCGATCGATCTTTTCGACATAGAAGCGGATGGGGCGCAATATCAACGCTTTCTCGACAACGGAAGATCACTGGGCATTCCCGTTGATGAGGACCTCGTTATAACAGGCGATAGCACCGGGCTCGATCCGCAGGCCATCATCGACAGGGTTGGGCAGGTTCGTTTTTTCAGCATCGATGGTGGACATTTGCTTCGCCACATCGTTGCCGACAGCCGGTTGGCGAAGAGCGTACTGGCCGATCACGGCATCATCGCCTTCGACGACACCTTCAATCCGGCTTGGCCGGAGGTGACGGTCGGCGTCTCCGATTTTCTGCGCAGAAACAGCGATACCTTTGCCGCCTTCTGCATGACGAAGTATAAGACCTACGTCTGCCGGCGGGATTTTCATGAGTTCTATCGGGCCGCGCTTGGCAGGGCACGACATCTCCTGCCGTTCGAGCATGCCGAGATGGATTTTCTTGGCTCGAAAGTCCTCAGGCTGCACGATCCCATCAACCGGAGGGTTGCCTATGAGCTCTTGCGGCGGCTGGGCTTGGGTGCCATATCCGAATGGGCCTATCGCCCAGCCTGACCTTGAGCCAGCCCGGCTTGCTGGCGGTGGAGTGAGAGCGATTTCGTTTTTCAAGTAATTCTTCAGAGGGGCCGCCAGAGGCGGACCCCTCATCGGTCTTAATCAGTAGATTTCCGGCACGTACATTTCCGGCGGTACCGGCGTACGGTGATAATCTGCATTGCGCATGCGTTCCGGCAGCACGATTTCCGGCTTCGGTACGCTTTCGTAGGGGATCTGGCCCAGAAGATGGGCAATGCAGTTGAGGCGCGCTTTCTTCTTGTCGACGGCATGGACGACCCACCACGGCGCTTCCGGAATATGGGTGCGCTCCAACATCTCTTCCTTGGCCTTGGTGTATTCTTCCCAATGCACGCGGCTCTGGAGGTCCATCGGCGAAAGCTTCCACTGCTTCAGTGGGTCCTGAATGCGCATGTTGAAGCGGAATTCCTGCTCCTCGTCGGTGATCGAGAACCAATATTTCAGCAGGATGATGCCGGAGCGAACCAGCATGCGCTCGAAATCCGGCACGGAGCGGAAGAACTCTTCCAGCTCCTCAGGCGAGCAGAAGCCCATGACGCGCTCGACGCCGGCACGGTTATACCAGCTGCGATCGAACAGCACCATTTCGCCTGCCGTCGGCAGGTGGGCGGCGTAGCGCTGGAAATACCATTGATGCCGCTCGCGCTCGGTCGGAGCCGGCAGTGCGACCACGCGGCAGACGCGCGGATTGAGGCGCTGGGTGACACGCTTGATGGCGCCGCCCTTGCCGGCGGAATCTCGGCCCTCGAACAGTACGACGACCTTCAGCTTCTTGTACTGCACCCAATCCTGCAGGCGCACCAACTCGTGCTGAAGGCGAAAGAGTTCGCGGAAATAGACGCGGCGATCGAGCGCCGCTTCGCCTTCGCCGATAAGGCCCTCTGCGACCAACTCGTCCAGCCGGTCCTCTTCGAGCTGCATCTCCAGCTCTTCGTCAAAGCTGTCGACGATCTCATCCTTGATGCGGCTGAGTGGGTCCTGGGTTTCATCGGTCATTGTGCGCCTCCTGCTCTGTTTTCATGTTGATGCTGCAGCTTAGAGCGTGATGCCGAAAGTGTTGGCGGTTTTCGGACGACATCACGCTCTACTTCTTTGATTCTAGAGCGGATTCAGATTTTAGGTCGACTCGACCTAAATCATCCGGCTCTAAGGGCCGCAGAAAGCCGGCACGCTGCCCAAGCATGTGCCGGCTGTGGCTTCGGTGTTATTCGGCGGTCCAGCCGCCATCGACGGAAAGCGTCGTGCCGGTAATCTGCTTGGCGGCATCGCCGCAGAGGAAGACGGCGATGGCTGCGACTTCATCGACGGTCACGAATTCCTTCGTCGGCTGGGCGGCGAGCAGCACATCATGCTTGACCTGCTCTTCCGTCATGCTGCGCGCCTTCATCGTCTCGGGGATCTGCTTCTCGACGAGCGGCGTCCAGACATAGCCGGGCGCGATGGAGTTGACGGTCACGCCGTTCTGGGCGGCTTCCAGTGCGATCGTCTTGGTGAGACCGGTAATGCCGTGCTTGGCCGAAACATAGGCAGACTTGAAAGGCGAGGCGACAAGAGCATGCGCCGAGGACGTGTTGATGATGCGGCCCCATTTGCGTGCCTTCATGCCGGGGATGGCAGCCTTGATGGCATAGAAGGCTGCAAGCAGGTTGATGCGGATGATCGCTTCCCACTTGTCGTCAGGAAATTCCTCGATCGGGGCAACGAACTGGATGCCGGCATTGTTGACGAGAATATCGAGGCTGCCGAAGGCTTCCTCGGCTTCGCGCACCATGGATGTCACTTCTTCGCCATTCATCATATTGGCGCCTGAATAGCGGCACTTCACACCGAAATCGGCTTCGATTGCGGCACGTTCCTTTTCGATTGCATCGGCATCGCCAAGGCCGTTGATCGTCACATTCGCACCTTCAGCGGCAAAGGCACGGGCGATCGCAAGCCCGATACCGCTCGTCGAACCGGTGACCAGCGCATTCTTCGAAGTCAACGAACCCATGATGCTACTCCTGCAATCTTTGTGACATGGTTGGGTAAGGGAAATGCTCAACGTGAACGCACACTGCCAGCCCGATATGTCGCTTTGATAACAGTGCAATTTGCAGTGAGCCGTGGGCTTTCGTCCCCTGACACTTCACTGTCATGCAACCGTGCAAGTTTTCGCTCCGGTGCCGGCGATTTCCTCCAACGACGGAAGATACGATGAAGGTCGAAGACATTCTCAAGCATGCCTATGCGATGCCGCTGACCAATCCCTCCTATCCTCCAGGGCCCTATCGGTTCTTCGATCGCGAATATATCATCATCACCTACCGCACCTCGCGCGAGGCGCTTGAGGCCGTCGTGCCCGCGCCGCTCGAAATCGACGAGCCGCTGGTGAAATACGAATTCATCCGCATGCCCGATTCCACCGGCTTCGGCGATTATACCGAGACCGGACAGGTGATCCCGGTAACCTATCGCGGACAAAAGGGCGGCTATGTCCACTCCATGTATCTGGATGACGATGCGCCGATCACCGGCGGCCGCGAGATCTGGGGTTTTCCGAAGAAGCTTGCCAGCCCGAAGATCGTCAACGAGGGCGAGGTCATCGTCGGCACGCTGCATTATGGCAGCGTCCTTTGCGCCACGGGAACGATGGGTTACAAGCACAAGCCGATCGACCAGGGACCGCTTCTGTCCGCTCTCTCGGAACCTAACTTCCTGATCAAGATCGTGCCGCATGTCGACGCCACCCCGCGCATCTGCGAGCTTGTGCGCTACTACTTGACCGATATCGCCATCAAGGAAGCCTGGACTTCGCCGGCTGCCCTCGATCTTCGGCCGCATGTCATGGCCGACGTCGCACGGCTGCCTGTGCTGGAAGTGGTTTCCGCAGTTCATTTCACCGCCGATCTGACGCTCGGCCTCGGCGAAGTCGTTCACGACTATCTCGCAGAGCGCAGATAACCAAACCTCATTGCTATTTCATGCTGGAGACGGATCGTGCTTGAACGAAACACCAAGGCCGCAGCCCCGACTATCCCGGAAATTGCCGCTCAATATGATCGCGTCGCCCTGGTTTTCCAGGGGGGCGGCGCGCTCGGCGCCTATCAGGCTGGCGTTTACGAAGCGCTTGCCGAAGCGGGATGCGAGCCGACCTGGCTTTCCGGCGTCTCGATCGGCGCGGTCAATGCCGCGATCATCGCCGGCAACGAGCCTGGTCGGCGGCTGCAGCGTCTGGAGCAATTCTGGCAGATCATCTCCGGCCGCAAGATCTGGGCCTATACGCCCGAAGGTGATTTCTTTCGCGATATCCGCAACCGCACCAGCTCGTGGATGACGATGACCATGGGCCAGCCCGGCTTCTTCAAGCCGCGCTTTCCCAATCCCTGGCTGGAGCTGCCGGGTGCGGAAGGTGCCACCAGCTTCTATGACTCGGCAGAGCTCAAGAAGACGCTGGAAATGCTGATCGATTTCGACGTGCTGAACGATGGCAAGAAGCGCTTCAGCGTCGGTGCGGTGAATGTCCGCACCGGCAACTTCGTCTATTTCGACACCGACAATATGCGCATCGGCCCCGAGCACATCATGGCAAGTGGCGCGCTGCCGCCCGCACTTCCGTCCGTCCGCATCGAGGGCGAATATTACTGGGACGGCGGCATCGTTTCCAACACGCCGCTGCAATATCTGCTCGATCAGGAAGAAGACCGCAGTTCGCTGGTCTTCCAGGTCGATCTGTTCAGCGCGCGCGGCGTCCTGCCGCGCAGCATGCCAGATGTCCTTTCACGCCATAAAGACATCATGTATTCGAGCCGCACGCGGCAGAACACCGATAATTTCAAGCGCATCCATGGACTGAAGATGAAGCTTCTGGGTGCGCTGAAGCGTGTCCCCAGGGATCAGCTGACCGCGGAAGAGGAAGAACTGATCGCCGATTATTCCGATGCCGGTGTCGTCAACATTGTGCACCTGATCTATCAGCACAAGAACTACGAAGGTCACGCCAAGGATTACGAGTTTTCGGGCACCTCGATGCGAGAGCACTGGGATATGGGCCTCGAGGATACGAAGCGGACGCTGCGCCATACCGACTGGCTGTTGCCGCCGTTTACCGACGACGCCGTCGCTATCCACGATTTACACCGGGAAGATCCGGCCTGAGGTCAATGTTGCGCTAGATCGCTACCGCAGACGATTGCGCCGGTCCGGAGAGATTTTCAGGGTCCGCCCGGCCGCGATGGTTTTGCTCAACAAAGCCCGCATTGGCGGGAGGCTGTTTCCAGCTCATCGAAACCATGTGTTTCTCCTGGCGTGCTGTCCGTCAAATGGATTGACACCATCGCGCCGCCTTCCGGCCGGTTTGCGAATTCCAGGTGCCCGCCATGCGCAAGCGCGATTGCCTGCACCACGGATAGCCCCAGTCCGGTGCCGCCGGTCGCGCGCGAACGCGAGGGGTCGCCACGCCAGAACGGGTTAACCGCGACGGCATCCATATCCAGCGGAAATCCCGGGCCGCGATCGAGAACGCGGATGATGACGCTATCGTCCGCGACCTGTTCGGTTTCGCATCGCAGCGAGCCGCCCTCTGCAGCGTAGCGGCATGCATTTTCGAAAAGCGCCAATACAGCCTGGCGGATACGGGGAGAGTCGGCTGAAATCCAG
The DNA here is from genome assembly GCF_057784395.1 of Martinezella sp. CNPSo 3957. Lineage (NCBI taxonomy): Bacteria > Pseudomonadati > Pseudomonadota > Alphaproteobacteria > Hyphomicrobiales > Rhizobiaceae > Martinezella > Martinezella sp. CNPSo 3957. The sequence continues at coordinate 372,635 of NZ_JBXSOU010000004.1, read as the reverse complement.
GCGGGTTTCAGCTCCGTTTCCACCTGCATCCTGCTGGCTTCCAGCATGGGCTTTGCCGCGGCGATGACAGTCTCGACCAATCGCGATGTGTCGATGCGCTGGCGCTCGATCACCAGCTTCTGGCCGATGGCGAGCGACAGGGTGCGCAGGTCTTCGACAACCCGCCCCAGGCCTTCGACCTGCAGGAGGAGATCGGAAATGATTTTCCGGTCCATTGGAAATACGCCGTCGAGCATGCTTTGCAATGATCCTTGCAGGATGGTCAACGGCGTCCGCAGCTCGTGTGCAACCGCCATGTTGTTGAAACGCAATCGTTCCTCCATCGTCTCCAGGCTGGTCGCAAGAGCGTTGAAGGTTTCGACAAGGCTCGCGACTTCGCGGGCGCTTCGATAGGAGGCGGGGACGCGGACGGAGAAGTCGCCCGATTTAAGGCCCTCGGCGGCAGAGGTGAGCTCTTCGAGCGGATGTGTGAGCCGACGCGCCAGGAAGACGCCGATCACGGCGCAGAGGAGCGCTGACATGAGGCCGAAGACGAGCACGGAAAGCTGCACCTTGAGATCCGTCGGCTCCGTCAGCGAATTAAGATGTTCGACAAGCAGCTTGAGCGAATCCCCATCGGGGATCTTGTTTTCGCTCAGCATCTTGTAGGCTGTTGCGGCTCGCGGTGGCAGGGCATCGCTAATACCCTGCTCCAGATAGGTCGCGTACCAGTTGACCCCCACATAGGTGAGGCCGACGCTGAGCAGCAGCATGATCGTGATGACGACGGCCGTGAGCGTGGCAAGCGGCGCGCTGGGAAATCTCGGTTTCTTCATCTCGGGTCCGAAAAGCGATAGCCGATGCCGCGCACGGCAGGAAAGAAGCCGATCTGCCCCATTTCCTCCAGTTTGCGCCTGAGATTGGAAATGTGCGTGTCGACGGTCCGCACCAGAGCATCGCTTTCCGGCAGGCAGGCATCGAGAATATCGGCACGCGCGAAAGCCTGGGTGGGATGGCGGATCATATAGGCGAGGATGCGGAATTCGCTGAGCGTCAGCGGCAATGCAATACGGCGCTCATCCTTGTTGATGAAGACCGTATAGCTGCCGAAGTCGACCTCCAGCGCGCCGAAGCGCTTGATGGCTTCTGCTCGCTCGCCCTGCGTCCGGCGCAAGACCGCTCTGACGCGGGCGACGACTTCCTGCGGGTTGAACGGCTTGACGATGTAGTCGTCGGCACCGAGGCGCAACCCGCTCAGGCGGTCTATGTCGTCAGCAACGGCCGTGACCATGATGACCGGCGTCGAGCCGGCCTGGCGCAGGCGGCCGAGCACGCCGAAGCCGTTCAGTTTTGGCAAACGAACATCCAGCAGCACGAGATCCGGCTTCAAAAGCGCATGGTGCTGCAGCGCGGTTTCGCCGTCGCCGGCGCGAACCGTGCGAAAGCCGTCCCGCGTCAGATAGCCCTCGAGTATCTGCGCGATCGCTGGTTCATCCTCGACAATAAGAACGAGACTGTTATCCACCCCTAGCGCCCTGTGCTTCTTCCGTTTTTCCGTTCGACTTTGTCGCCCGAACCTTACTATTGCGGACTAAGCCCGCTTCCGCAATTTCCAAACAGTTTTCCGATCGTCCGATGGCCGACTCTGAACAGAGCCTTCATGCGATCTTCGCCATTCCTTGACAATCGGGCTTCAGCTTGGCGCCGTTCCGCCTCTGGAGACATGGCATGTGGAAATTTGCATCAAATTCTTGGAGCGCCGGCTCCGGTCAAATGCGGCCGCGTCCGCTGCAGGCAACTGCGGATAGCGAATTGGCTGTTATCGGCATGCTGATCGTCTGGACCAGCTTCGTCTTTGTGGTTTTTCCGAAGCTCGATCTGGCGGTCGCGCGCTTGTTTGCCCATGGGCATGCTTTCTGGCTGGTGGAGAATCCCTGGCTGAAAGCGGTGAGGGACATCGCTCGCCAAAGCCAGCCCTATATTGTCGGCGCCATGGCTGTCACCGTGGTTCTGCATGTCTTCCTGCCGCGGCGACTGCGGTTCTGCCCTTCCCACAAGCCATTGTTCGTGCTTCTGAGTTTTGCCGCCGGGCCGCTATTGATCGTGCAGACACTGAAGGTCGCAATCGGACGTGTACGCCCCCGTGACCTGATCGAATTCGGGGGCAAGGCCGACTTTACGCCGGTATGGCAGTTTTCTGGGGCATGCAGCCGCAATTGTTCCTTTCCTTCCGGTGAAGCCGCCGCGGCTGCGGCGGCGTTGTCCCTGTTGATTCTCGTGCCTGCACGGCGCAGATGGATTGCCGCGGCGATCATGGTGCCATGCTCGCTGTTCGTGGCATTCAACCGCGTGATCTTCGGTGCTCATTTCCTGTCGGATGTCATGCTCGGCTGGCTTTTGACCATGTTCGCCATGGCCATGATCTGGCGCTGGATCGGCGCGAATTCGCGGGCCATCGATCGCTACGTCACGCGCCTTATGTTCAGGTGACCCCTATCGCCAGGGTGTCTCCGCAATGCGACAGTTCCAAGCAAACGGATGTTACAAACCTTAACACAACGTTTCTTCACCTTTCCTTCGATCAGCGTTTACCTATTTAGCGTTCGCCATGCCGCCGAACGCGATCGAGGCCGGTAAGGCGGACGGCGAATGGACCTGGTCAGGGTGAGAGTGATGGGATGGGGTTGGTAGATTGGGCGTTGCGGGGAATGCTCGACATGGATGGCCGACGCAGGATGCGGTCCCGCAAAGACCATTACGAGCCGTGGGTCCTACTTGCCGTCGAGAGTTTCGAGCGGGAAATGCTGGCCTTCTACAGGCGTTCGCAGTTTACGGTGATCAAGAAAGCCGCATGACAGGCAATGAATCTCCGAACATGAGCTGTGCTTCTCACGGCAGGTTCGCCTTCAGCCGATACAGTTTGCCGACGAGCATATAGCGCCGACCTTGCCGGATCGGCCGGTTATGCTAGGCTCGGATGGTCCTGCCTTTGCGGAGAGCTTTCAAATGGTTACGCTGCGCGAACCGATCCTGCATCCAGTTCCCATCGAAGAATTGAGACCCACCCAGATCACCGTCGGCATGCGCGAGGTCAAGGCCAAGCGTAAGGCTTGGCGCCTCAAGGCGGAAGCCGCGGGCGACAAGGCCGGTGAGTTCCTCGGAAATCACATGGTGCCGACCATTCGCGGACCGCGGGGCCAATACTATGTCATCGATCATCACCATCTTTCGCTCGCGCTTTATGAGGAAGGGGTGAAGAATGTTCTCGTCACGACGGTTGCCGATCTTTCGCGACTTGACCGGGAATCCTTCTGGTTCGTCATGGACTGTCATGACTGGATGCATCCCTTTGACGAAGAGGGGAAGCGTCGTGGCTATGAAGACATCCCGAAGAGCATCAAGGATCTGATCGACGATCCCTATCGCTCTTTGGCTGGCGAACTGCGGCATGTCGGCGGCTATGCCAAGGACACGACGCCGTTCAGCGAATTTCTCTGGGCAGATTTCTTGCGCCGCCGCATCAAGCGCAAAGATCTAGAGAAGAATTTCAAGGCCGCGGTGGAAAAGGCGCATGATCTTGCCAAGCACAAGGATGCCGATTATCTGCCCGGCTGGTGCGGCCCGGTCGCCGAATAACTCTGAACCGATCTCGCAAGCCTGAAGCTTCGTTGGCCGACCGCTCAGTTTCGCGAGCTCGGATTGACTCTGATTCAGCAAGCGCATATTGCAGATGCAGCCAGCCTTGCTGGCCGTAAGCGTTTGACGTCAAGCAACGCACTCAACGATCCTCGTCGGTCGGAGTGCGTTTTTTTATGCCTTCGCCGATCGAGGAAAAGCCTGGAGATTATCATGGCTTTTCAATCGACACCTGATCAGGCGCGCGGCCGGCTGATGCTGCTCAGCGCCATTCTCTTCATTTCCTATCTTTGCATCGGCATCTCGTTTCCGATCGTACCGCTTTACGTGAGCGGACAACTGCAGCTCGGCAATGTCTGGGCGGGGCTCGGCGTCGGCATCGCCTTTCTGACGACGATCCTCACGCGCGGCTATGCCGGTGGGCTCTCGGACCACCACGGCGCCAAGGTCGCGGTGGCACAGGGGCTTGCATTCTATGTCGCCGGCGCTTTGACGGCTCTGGCCGCCGGCCTGCTGGCGCACATGCCATGGCCATCCTTCCTGCTCCTCCTTCTGGGACGCTTGGCTCTGGGGCTGGGCGAAAGTCTGGTCGCCGTCGGCGTCATCGCCTGGGGCATTGGTTTCGTCGGCCCGGCGCGTTCGGGCCGGGTCCTGGCGCTGGTCGGCGCTGCCATCTATGGAGCGCTTGCGGTGGGCGGGCCGATCGGGTTGATGTTGTTCAGCCGGTTCGGCTTTGCCGGGACGATGGCGATCAGCGCCGTCCTGCCGTTCCTCGGGCTGGTGGCGATCTGGAGGGTTCCCAGCGTTGCGCCGCATCCCGGTGAGCAGCGCCCGCCATTTTGGAATATCGTCAGCAGGGTCTGGCTGTATGGGGCGATCGTGTGCCTTCAGGGGATAGGCTTTGGCGCCATCGGCGCCTTCTTCACGCTCTATTTCCTCGACCAGGGATGGAACTACGCTGGGCTGGGCTTGACCGCCTTCGGCGTCGGCTTCGTTCTGGTGCGCGTGTTCTTCGGCCATCTGCCTGATCGTATCGGTGGCTTACCGGTCGCGCTCGGGTCACTGGCCGTCGAAGCGGTAGGCCAATTGTTGATCTGGAGTGCCACCGATCCCATGCTCGCCCTGGCGGGTGCCTTTTTGACCGGTTTCGGATGCTCGCTGATCTATCCTTCCATCGGCCGCGAGGTCGTCCGGCGGGTGGAGCCGCATCTGCGCGGCACGGCGCTTGGCGGCTTCTCGGCCTTTCAGGACCTCGCCTACGGGCTGACCGGGCCATTTGCCGGCCTTTTGGCCGACCGGGCCGGCTATGGCAGCGTCTTCCTGGCGGGCACTGCCGCTGCGATCGCTGGCCTGTTGATCGCGCTCTCGCTCCGCAGAATACGCACCGTCGCATTCAACTGAATGATATGCGGTTCCTGCTGCCGGCAGGGACCGCATAAACGCTTCGTGACGTTGCGCGATGCGCCCCTTTGTCGCCGGTAACGGCCAGGCCCCGGTGGGAAACTATCGCATTTGCAATATGATCGGGCTGCTGCTGGCCGGATCCGTATGCTCGCGCAATGCCTTCACATCGTTTGTCGAAACCGCTCCGCCGTGATTTCCCCAGGATGAGCGCACGAATGTCAGGACATCGGCAATCTGCTGGTCCGAAAGCTGCTGACGGAATGGAGGCATGCGATAGGCGTCCGGAATGCCGTTCGCCACGACGCGGCTGGAACCGTTCAGCGTTACATTGATCTGGGAAGCGTTTTCCTTCGCAAGCGACGCGGCAGAGCCGGCGAGCGGCGGTATCCATTGCTGCTTTCCGCGTCCGTCGACGCCGTGACAGAAGCTGCATTTGGCGACGAAAGTCTGGGCGCCGGGAATCTGCTCGCGGTTGGAAAGCGATACGTTCTGGGCGGTACCTTCGTCATATTGCCAGGGGGTGCCGTCGCGGGCGGGATCGCCGGGCAGGGATTTCAGGTAGTGGCTTATCGCCTTCAGATCGTCATCATTCATGAACTGCGTCGAATTGTTGAAGGCATCTGCCATCGAGCCGAAGACCACGGCATGACCGTTCCTGCCGTTCTTGAGGAAGGCATAGATATCGTCCTCGCTCCAGCGCCCAAGTCCGGTATTGGGGTCGCCACGCAGGCTCGGTGCATACCAGCCGTCGAGAAGGGCGCCGGAAAGATAGAGTGGACTGCTCTCATCCAGCGCCTTTTCCGCCATGGTGATGGCGCGCGGCGTATGACAGCTGCCGCAATGACCAGGCCCCTGAACGAGATAGGCGCCACGGTTCCACTGGTCATCGCCGGCCGTTTTCGGCTGATAGGTGCCGCCTTCGGTGAAGACCGCGTTCCAGAGCGCCAGAGGCCAGCGCATGTTCATCGGCCATTTGATGTCGGAGGGTTTGTCCGCCTGCTTCACAGGCTCGACCCTATTCATGAAATAGGCGTAGAGCGCACGAATGTCGTCGTCGCTCATCTTCACATAGGAGGGATAGGGCATAGCCGGATAGAGGCGATGCCCGTCGCGTGCAACACCCTGGCGCACGGCACGGTCGAAATCGGCAAGCGTATAGTTGCCGATCCCGGTTTCTTTGTCTGGAGTGATGTTGGTCGTGAAGATGGAGCCGAGCGGCGTCCCCATTTCCAGCCCGCCGGCGAAGGGAGCGCTCTTCGGCGTGCTATGGCAGGCGACGCAGTCGCCGAGGCGCGCGACATATTCGCCCTGCTGCAGCAGGTCCTCCGAGGGCGCCTGTATCGCGGCGACATTGTCGAAGGGAGATGCCGGCGTGCGGGTTACGAACCATGCGACGCCGCCGGCCACAAGCACGATAATCAGGAGAAGAACCAGAAGAAGTTTCTTCAAGAGGGTGCCCTCATGTCTTTGCTTCGGGATTTCGTATTCTGTCAGGCGGAAGCCGACCAAGCCGGCTCTCGGACCAGAAATGAGCCGAGAGCCGGATATGTGCTTGGCGCAGCGAGTGCCGCGCCTCAGCTTTCAAAGGTGTAGTTGGAGAGAGGCATGCTGCGTATTCGCTTGCCCGTCAGCGTGGACACCGCATTGGCGACCGCAGGCGGGATGGCTGGCAGGCCCGGCTCGCCGATGCCGCCCATTTCCGCCCCGCTTTCGACGATGCGGACGTGAACGCGCGCCATGCGATCCGGCGGCAGGATCGGATAGAGGTCGTAATTGCGCGCCACCGGTTCGCCGTTCTTGTAGACGGCCTCCTCCATCAGCACCTGCGACATGCCGAGTGCGGTCGCCGAATTGACCTGAGCTTCGATGATTGCCGGATTGACGATGCTGCCGGGATCGATCGCTTCCCAGACGTCATGGACGACGACCTGGCCGTTGCGGATCGACACTTCGGCGATCGCAGCCGTATGGCTACCGAACGGAGAGGCCATCGCCACACCGCGCGCGCGCCGCGAACCGTCGTCTGCCGTGAAGGGCCCCCGCTTCCAGCCGCCGGAGAGATCGCCGGCCGCTTTCAGGAGATTGCTCAGCCGCTCGTTCTTTTGCAGCAGCTTGAGGCGCAGCTCATAGGGGTCCTGCCCACCCTTGTCCGCCAGCTCGTCCAGGAACGTCTCGTAGAAGAAGTCGTTCATGGAATTGCCGACAGAGCGCCAATAGGCGAGCGTCGTCGGGTTTTTGACGTAGATCTGCGCGATGCGGTAGTTCGGGATTGCATAGGATTTGCCGGCAAGGCCCTCCAGGGCTGTCGGATCGAGTGAATCCTCCTTATGACCGTAAACGCCTTCCGTCGGACCCTCGCAAGCGCTGATGGCCTCGAGTGCCACCGGCATGCCGCTGGCGTCGAGTGCGCCGCGGAAGCGCACTGCCGCCATCGGACGCATCGGATCGCGCAGAAACTCTTCCTCGCGGCTCCAGATGAGCTTGACCGGCCGCCCGACTTCCTTTGCAAGCTGGATGGCCTGCGGATAGGGGTTGGCCGATGGATACAGGAAATGCCGTCCGAAGAAGCCGCCTAGGATGGGGCTGTGGATTATCACCTTCGATGGATCGAGGCCGGTCAGCTTGGCGATGTCGGCCTGGAATTGCTCGGGCGCCTGATTGGGCATCCAGAGTTCGAGACTGCCGTCCGGGTTGAAGCGGGCCAGGGTCGATGGCGGCTCCAGCTGCGCATGATGCAGATACTGGCTCCTATAGGTGGCGGAAACGACTGTCTTGGCGCCGTCGAAAGCCTTGGCGATATCGCCGACATTCTCCGCTTCCTTGCCATTGCCCGGTTCGTTGGCGAGCTTGTCGTTGAAAGCCGTGGTTGAAAAATCGGCGGGCATATAGCGGAACTCGGGATTGGCGTCCGAGCCGGGCTCGCGCCAATCGACCTGAGCGGCCTCGGCTGCCCGCTTGGCATTCCACCAGCGCTCGGCGACGACTGCAACAGCGCCGGGCAGGCTGTGGACGGAATGAACACCCGGCATTGCCTTGAGCTGCTCTTCGTTGCGGATCTTGCCGATGGTTAGGCCGAGGCGAGGAGCGTGCTGGACGGCGGCATGCAACATGCCGTCAACCTTGCAATCTATGGCGTAGACTGCCTTACCAGTTGATTTGTCATGCATATCCAGCCGTTCGACCGGTTTGCCGATCCAGCGGAATTTGCTTGGGTCCCGAAGCGCCACGCTCTCAGGGGCAGGAACCGGCAGATCCAATGCTTCGCTCGCTATGTCGCCATAGGCAAGGCTGCGCCCCGATGCGGCATGGATCACGCGGCCCGGCTCTGTGGTCAGTTCGGTAATGGGCGCATCCAGGCGCTTGGCGGCGGCTTGCAGGATCATGTTGCGGGCGAGCGCGCCGAGCCGGCGCATGGTCTCATAGCTGGTGCGCACCGACATGCTGCCGCCGGTGATGCGCATCTGGCCATGCACGACCAGATAGTCGCTGCCCGTGGGCGCGTTTTCGACGACGAAGGTTTTCGGATCTGCATCGAGTTCCTCGCCGACGATCTGGGCCATCGCAGTGAAGACGCCTTGCCCGCCTTCGACGAAGGGGCTCATGAAGCGGATGGTGCTGTCCGGGCGAATTTCGAGAAAGGCGGGAACGCGAGTGCCTGGAGGCATTGGGCTTGCCGCCTGCTGGGCTCGCGCGCGGCCAACCGGAACGCCGAAACCAAGCACGAATGCACCCGCGGCGGCACCGGCTGATGTCAGGAGGAAGTGCCGGCGTGAGATGTTGACCGGGGATCCTGCGGGAAACTCATCTTCGGGAACGAGATTGCGGCTGGTTTCGGTCATAGCGTTTCTCCTTCCTTGGAAGAGAGATCTTTGACCGCCGTCTTGATCGCGTTGTAGGTGCCGCATCGACAGAGATTGATCATCGCCGCAGCGATCTCGTCATCGGAAGGATTGGGTATCTGCTTGAGAAGTGCGGTCGCTGCCACGACCTGTCCCGATTGGCAGTAGCCGCATTGCGGAACCTGATGCTTGACCCAGGCAGCGACAACACGCTTTCCAACCGGGTCCGCCTCGATCGCCTCGATCGTCGTAATCTGGCGGCCGGCGACGCTGTCGAGCGGCGTCACGCAGGAGCGCACCACTTCGCCATCGACAAGAACGGAACAGGCACCGCATTGTGCCAGCCCGCAGCCATATTTCGTGCCGGTCATGCCCAGCTCGTCGCGGATGATCCAGAGGAGCGGCGTATCTCCCTCCGAATCGACTTGGTAGGATTGGTTATTGATTTGAAGATTCATGAGGCGCCTCCTGAGGCTTTCGATCGCGAACCTTCATTGCCGGTGCTGCTCGATGATCTGGATGCTCAACGAACGGATGACGCATAGCTCAGGCTCACAACCCGGACTATAACACTGAACCGACCGCATCAAAAAGATTAGTATGTGAAACGCGATAGACGTTAGAAACCGGATTCATAAATCCGGTTTCCAGGCTCATTTCGCTCGCGCGAAGGGAGGCTGCCGGATCGAAGAGGTGATCGATGCGGCCCTGACCCTAAGCCATAATATGTTGATTTTAATGCGTAATCGCACAACTGTGATCCTGCACGTCCTCGCCGCCCATGCCGGGCACTGCGACATCGGTGAGGACAATGAAACCGGGGCCGTCTGCGAAATTGGCGCCGACAACCACGAGATTGTGATCGCCCATTTCCTTCGCCGGGTCCTTCAATGTCTTGGCGAGCGCCAGGAACGGATTGAAGTCGCCCAGTGTCTCGCCCTTAACCCGGACCGCCAAGAACTTGTGGCCGGCGATGGTATCGGGAAGGGGTGCCCAGTCGGTGCCGATCTGGTCGGCATCGGCCTTGAGGGCTGCCCGTGCATCGGCGCTCAGGCAATCGACGTGGATATGCAGCTGGTTCTGCGAACGAGCCTGCTGCGCGTTGATGGCCAGGCTGAGGCCGTCGCGCGGGAGCGCATGCGGCAGTCGGACATCGACATCGGCTCGCTCGGCCCAGGCATCGGCAAAGAAGTTATGCGTTGCAGGATCGAGGAGTGCCGCGCTCTCCATGCCAGTGATCTTATCGGTCGGAATCAGCAGAACTTGCGCAACGCCCCGCAGATCCTTCAGCATCGCGTAGTGCTCGGCCGTATTCACCGAAAGGCAGGGTGCAGTCTGCACCACGCACTTGTCATGAACGATCTTCCAGAGCACGTCGGAGTCGGCGAAGGCCGGCGCGAAAAGGAAGGGGAGGAAGGATGCGGCAAGAGCCGTGACGCGGCGCGAGAATGTCATGGCAGGAAATTTCCCAGGTTCAAACGGTTTGGCATTGTCCGAAATTCCGGAGGATTTAGCACAGGCCTATTAGGCTGATGTGACGGCTTGACGGCGGCAAGTGTCAAATGCGGGCAGGCGCGTGCCGTAGAGATTGCGTGATATCAGCTTCGCTTCATCTCGGGCTAAGGCCGCTTTCAGTTTGGTTGCCTAAATGGCAGAAGCCGGGGAAGTCCATGTCTCGCACCCGGAGGGGATGAGGTCGTTCGCAATGGCCTTTGAACATCCGCTGCGAGGTGTTCGCAACGCTCGATCGCCGCAATTTGCGGCTGACACAAAACGATCAGGAGCTTGAAATGGGTATCGGAAAGCTGATTGAAGAAGTTGCAGGTGCCGTGGCTGCCGATGAGGCCGTTGAGGCTGTCGACCCGAATGCCGGTTTCCTGACGAAGGCCGCCGCTGCCGTCGCCGGCTTTGAAGGCGTCAACAAGCTGACGGACGTGCTGAAGGAAAAAGAACAGGAACCGGCTGCCGACAATAGCAGCGATCAGAACGGCTGACTGGAAAGCAGCAGGCGCGCGCGTCGAAAAGATTTTTGAAAGCCGGGCATGTCCCGGCTTTCTGATTCTCTCGATAGCTGCCGCATCCTCTCCACAGCTGGCGATCGCACCGCGGATCTTGACGTAGATCTCATCGACCAATTTTCTACTCGTCTTCAGCCATCGGCCTCGACGGAGATAAAGGGGCGAAAGAATCTAGTCGGCTGCAGGATCGAACTGGCGATATTGGCGATGATCGGGCCCGACGTCTCGCTCCTTGCCAGAGCCTCCTTCCAAGCCGGATCAGCCACGAATTCCGCCCATTTCCGCTGGCGCTCCTCCAGCGATTGCCATTCGAGGAAATAGATGAGGTCGTTACTGGAGGGCCCGACCATCGTCGTCCAGAAACCGAGGGGGCGGATGCCGAGCCGGCTCCAGATCGCCAGTGTCGCCGTTTCGAAGCGCTCCTGGAGCGCTGGCAGCTTGCCGGGCAAGCAAGTATAGATGCGCATTTCATGGATCATGAAAAATCCTCCTTGGGTGAATTCAGAACAGGCCGAGCATGTCCCTGCGAGCCCGACTTAAAACTAGTTGAGCGATAACAGCGGGTTGTGATTCCTTGTGGTGCTGAAACAAAACGGCGTTTTCGATGATGTGCTCTACTATTGCTCGATTTGAGCATAACTGAAGCGGGCTTCATGTTTCAAGTGATTTTATGGGCCGGGAATGGGCGCTGATCGATCCCCTGATTCCGCCGGCATGCAGTGGTGGGCGACGTAGGACAAGCAGCAGAGGCTCTTCTCATCCTCCGATCGGTTCAAGATTTGCCCCTCTGTCGGGGCTTGACGAAAACAAGCCAGGCATTAATTTAAACGGAGGCGCCTCCGTTTATTCGTGGTGTCCTCTGCTTCCCAATTCAGATGAGAGCCGACCGTGGCAGCACAATCCCATCGGCCCCGTCTTCCTGAAAGAAACCCACAGCAACCGGTAGACCGACGAAGAGTTTCTACTAGATTTCGTAGGTCTCATCTTCGTGACGATGGCAGGAGCTTATCATGACACGAACCATCCATATCGCGCTCGACATTAACGGGCAGCGCCACGAACTCGATATCGAGCCACGTGTGACGCTGCTCGATGCGCTGCGTGAGCATCTTTCCCTCACCGGCACCAAGAAGGGCTGCGACCAGGGGCAATGCGGCGCCTGCACCTGCCATGTTGACGGTAAGCGCGTGCTATCCTGTCTGACGCTGGCTGCACAGGCCGAAGGTCGCGAGATCACGACGATCGAGGGGCTCACTGGCGAAGCCGGCGATCTGCATCCGGTCCAGGCGGCTTTCATCGAGCAGGACGCCTTCCAGTGCGGTTATTGCACGCCGGGCCAGATCATGTCGGCGGTTGCCTGCATTCGCGAAGGGCATGCCGGCTCGGATTCGGAAATCCGCGAATATATGTCCGGCAATCTCTGTCGGTGCGGGGCCTATAACAGCATCGTTGCGGCGGTGCGCCAGGCCGCGGAGGTGGCATGATGCGAAACTTCTCCTATCTGCGTGCCACATCGACGGCGGAGGCTGCCCAGGCGGCGCAACAGGCCGGCGCCCTGCTGCTTGCAGGCGGAACGACGCTGCTCGATCTTGCCAAATGCGGTGTCGGCGAGCCCGATACCGTCATAGACATTACTCATCTCTCCGGCATGAGCGGCATCACCGTTACCGCCGATGGTGCAACGATCGGCGCGCTTGCCAGGATGAGCGAAGTCGCCGATCACAAGGATATCCGCGCAGCTTTCCCGGCCGTTTCCGAATCCTTGTCTCTGGCGGCGTCGGCGCAGCTCCGCAACATGGCGACGATCGGGGGCAATCTCCTGCAGCGCACGCGCTGTTCCTATTTCCGCGATCCCGGCGCCTTTCCCGCCTGCAACAAGCGCAATCCCGGTTCCGGCTGTTCGGCGATCGGCGGCGTGACTCGCAATCACGCCGTGCTTGGAACGAGCGAGGCCTGCATCGCCTCCTATCCCGGCGACCTGGCGGTTGCTCTGGTCGCATTCGATGCCGTGGTGGAGACGGATAGCCGCAAAGTTGTCGTCGATGATTTCTTCCTCCTTCCGGGCGATGCGCCGGACAAGGAAACCGTCCTGCAGCGCGGCGAGATCATCACCGCTGTCACTATTCCAGCCTCCGCCGCTGCCCGGAACTCCACCTACCTCAAAATCCGCGATCGGCAGTCCTATGAATTTGCTGCCGCGAGTGCCGCAGTCGGCCTCGAGCTTGAAGCCGACGGCAGGACGGTCCGCGATATTCGCGTTGCCATCGGCGGGGTCGCCACCAAGCCCTGGCGGGCACGCAATGTGGAGCAAGCGCTGATCGGTAAGACGCTCACCTCGGAAGCCGTCGAAAAAGCCAGCCGGTTGGCCATGGAGGGGGTCGTCGATCATGGCGGCAACCGTTACAAGATCGAACTTGCGCCGCGCGTCATTGCCCGCGCCATTTTCAAAGTGGGAGGTCTCGCATGACCATGATGGAACCCCGTAAACATGGCGATGCTTCCGACGGTACGGTCGGCGGTCGTCAGTCGCGCTTCGAAGGCAAGATGAAGGTGACGGGCACGGCGACCTATGCCCTGGAATATCCGGTCGAAAACCCCGCCTACGCCGTCCTCATCCAGAGCACGATTCCGGCTGGCCGCGTTATCAAGGTTGATGCTTCGGCAGCACTTGCGATCCAGGGCGTGCTGCTGGTGCTGACGCCGGAGGACGATCTCGGTCTCAAGCTTTCGGCTGATTGGGGCGGCAACAAGCCTGCCGACGGCCCGTATTATCCGCTGCCGCGGGAGGTGCAGTTTAACGGCCAGTCGATTGCCGCCGTCATTGCCGAAAGCCGGGAATTGGCGACGGAAGCCGCCAGGCTGGTGCGCATCAGCTATGAAGAGAGCAAGCACGTCGCCGATCTCAACGATCCGAATGCCGGCGAGGGCAAGCTCATGGAGCCGCTCTCGGTTGCCTGGGGTAATGCCGAGGCTGCACTTGCCGCTTCCCCGGTGCGGATCGAAGCGGAATATTCCACTCCGCGCGAATATCACGTCGCGATGGAGCCGCACGGGCTGACGGCGAAATGGGATGGCGACCAGCTGACCATCTGGGAGCCGAGCCAGTGGTCGCATGGCATGGCGCGCATGTATTCCGAATGGTTTGACATGCCCTATGAGAATGTCCGGATCATCTCGCCCTTTATCGGCGGTGGTTTCGGCTCCAAGGGGCAGCCGCTTGCCTATGGCGCGGTGGCTGTCGCGGCCGCCAGAAAGCTGGGTCGGCCGGTGAAACTTGCGGTCACCCGCCCGCAGAATTTCACGAGCTACGGCGGACGCGCAGGGACCAGACAGAAGATCGCGCTTGGCGCGACGGAGGATGGCATCCTACAGGCGATCGTCCATCGCGGCGCCAGCGAAACCTCGCTCGATGCCGACTGGCCGGAGCAGACGGGGGCGGCAACGTCGATCCTCTACAAGGTGGAGAACTTCTCCTCGCAGCATCGGGTCGTGCCGGTCAACAGCGTGACGCCCGGCGCCCTGCGTGGTCCCGGCAAAAACCCGAGCGCCTACGGCATCGAATGCGCCATCGAGGAACTGGCCTACAAGCTCGGCATGGACCCGCTTGAGCTTCGGCTGAAGAACTATGCCGATCACGACTATCAGTCCGGCAAACCGTGGTCGACACGCCGGCTGCGCGAGGCGCTGACGGAAGGTGCGGAAGCCTTCGGCTGGGCGCGGCGCAGCCACGCGCCGCGCTCGATGCGCGACGGCAAGACGCTGATCGGCTGGGGCATCGGCTGCGGCACCTTCCCGGTCATCCGGGCGCCGAGCGAGGCGATGATCCGCATTCTCGGGAACGGCCGGGTCGAGGTTGTCAGCGGCGCCATCGACATGGGGCAGGGGACCTATACCATCCTCGCCCAGAGCGCTGCGGAAGTCTTCGGCATTCCGGTCGATCAGGTAGACGTCCATCTCGGTGATTCACGCCTGCCGGGCTCAGCGATCGCTGGTGGCTCGATGCTGGCCGGATCGATCATGGGTGCCGTCCATAAAGCAGCGGTCGCGGCCCGCGACGAACTCATCGGCCTTGCCCTCAGCGATGCCAACTCGCCCTTCCGCGAGACGGGCGCGAACACGCTGAATTTCGCCGAGGGGCGCATCGTAGCACCGCGCGGCGAGACGCCATCGCTGACGCTGGCGGAACTGATGTCCGCGCTGAAACGTGAGGAGATCGAGGTCCGGCGCAACACCCTGCCTGACGGTGCGAACGCACAGGAGCAGCTTCAGGCCTGGACCACCATGGCTAAAGTTCAAGGGCCGACCATGGGCGATTATTCCATGCACAGCTGGTGCGCCCATTTCGCCGAAGTGCGGGTCGACGAGGATTTCGGTACGGTGCGTGTCTCCCGCATGGTCTCCGCCTTCGATTGCGGCCGCCTCTACAATCCCAAGCTGGTCGAAAGCCAGTGGCGGGGCGGCATTATCATGGGCATCGGCCAGGCGCTTCTCGAAGAGGGCCTGATCGATCAGCGCAACGGACGAACCGTCAACAACAATGTCGGCGACTACCTCGTGCCGACGAATTCCGACATTCCGGATATCCAGGTGATCTCCGTCGGTGTGCCGGATTTCAATGCCTCGGCACTTGGCGGCAAGGGGGTCGGCGAGGTCGGTATCGTCGGCGTGGCGCCGGCGATTGCCAACGCCGTATTCCATGCCACGGGCAAGCGCGTTCGCGACTTGCCGATCACATTGGAAAAGCTGCTCTAAGGGCAGGCAGGTTCGAGCCGCATTGCGTAAAGCATGCGGCTCGAATGCTTCGAGGTTCCCCCAGTTCCGGTGGAAAGGAATGGGCGACCGCAGATTTTTGTGCGGTTCGCGAGAATGCCGAAACGAGATCGGCGCGGTTCTCGAGGCGCTCGATTAGCAACCTCATTGCGCTGGAAAAAACTTCTCTTCTTTCGTCGATAAAAAATATGGATTGGCTTCTCATCGAATGCCTCTCTGCCATTCTGTGCCCCGTATCGCTACCCGCACCAATTTGATCGACAGAAAGACAAAAATCATGACCTACCGCCCCGATCCGGAACGCTATGACTCGGCCCATTTTCGCCGTGTTGGTCGAAGCGGCCTCAAATTGCCCGCCATCTCTTTCGGCCTCTGGCACAATTTCGGCGATACGACGCCCCTCGATGTCCAAAGGTCGATCCTTTTCAAGGCGTTCGATCTCGGCATCACGCATTTCGATCTCGCCAACAATTACGGCCCGCCGGCGGGAAGCGCGGAGATCAATTTCGGTCATATCCTGAAACAGGATCTGGCCGCTTATCGCGACGAGCTCATCATCTCGTCCAAGGCCGGCTGGGAGATGTGGCCGGGTCCCTATGGCCGAGGCGGCGGATCGAAGAAGGCGCTGCTCTCCAGCCTTGACCAGAGCCTCACCCGGCTCGGCGTCGATTATGTCGATATCTTCTATTCCCATCGCTTCGATGCGGAGACGCCGCTGGAAGAAACGGCCGATGCGCTTGCTCAGGCGGTCCGGCAAGGCAAGGCGCTCTATGTCGGCGTATCGTCCTATTCCGGCAACAAGACGCGTGAAATCGCAGCACTCCTGAAGGAGCGGCAGGTGCCGCTTCTGATCAATCAGCCGGCCTATAATCTCTTCAATCGCTGGGTCGAGAAGGATTTGCTTGCCGCGACGGACGAAGTCGGAGCCGGTATCATCGCCTTCACGCCGCTCGCCCAGGGCTTGCTCACCAACAAGTATCTCAACGGCGTTCCGCAGGATGCCCGCATCAACCGGCCGGGCGGGGACTTCCTGCGTCCGGAGCATTTGAAAGAGGAAAACATCGATCGCGCCCGGGCGCTCAACGAGATCGCCAAGCGTCGCGACCAGTCGCTTGCCCAACTTGCGATCGCCTGGGTTCTTAGGGATCCGCGCGTGACGTCGGCCTTGATCGGTGCAAGCTCGGCGCGTCAGGTCGAGGAAAACGTGGCCGCCCTGAACGACCTCACGTTTAGCCCCGAGGAACTCGCGGAGATCGATCGTTATGCCGTCGAAGGCGGTATCAATCTTTGGGAAAAGCCCTCGCATGACGAGGCCGTCTGATACAATTGAAGGATCTGCCCGAACCAACGGGCAGATCTCTTTTGCGGGAGCTAAGCTCTCGCGTCAGCCGCCATATTCTATGATCTCAAGTCCAGCATTGTAATCCGTCGCATAGATCAGACCCCCGGCGTCCACAAAGACGTCGGCAGACTGGATGACTTTCGGCCGGCCGGGACGGCGGTCGGTCATGACAGTCGGTCCCGCGGGCACGAGAGCGCCCGTTTCGACCGGACGATAGGGGTCGGAAATATCGAAGGCACGGATACCGGCATTCTGCCATGTCGCAAAGATCAGCGTCTCGGAGACGAACGAGCCGGGCCGGTTTTCATGCAGATTGTGCGGGCCGAAATGGCCGCCCTTCTTCGTGTAGTCGATTTCGGTCGGGATGGGGAAAGTCGAGATGCTGATCGGATTTTCGGGCACGCGGATGTCGAAGATCCAGGTATGTTTCCGGCCGTCTTCCTCATTGTCCAGCACGGCTTCATCCGCCACGACAAGAAGATCGCGGCCGGGAAGCGGCAGCGGCGAATGCGTGCCGCCGCCATAGGGCGGGCACCAGTTATGGTGCTTGATGAGCCGAGGGGCGGAATGATCCTTGATATCGAGGAGCGTCAGTCCGCCATCTCGCCAGCAGGCATAGGCGGTGTCGCCATGGACGAGTGCATGGTGCAGGGCATAACGCTTGCCGTCGCCCCAATCAGGCGTTTCTCCCGCCGCCCTGTTCATGCCGGGAAGCCACCACCGGCCGGCAAGTTCGGGCCTGGTTGGATCGGCCATGTCGATGGTGACGAAGATATAGTCGGCAAAGCCGTCGAGCAGCGCCGAGGCATATGCATAGCGGCCGCCGACATACCAAAGCCTGTGAAAGCCGACGCCTTCGACATCCAGTTGGCCGATCTTGCGCGGCCTGTCGGGAACGGAAATATCGAACACGCTCATGCCGGCGGTCCAGGCGCGCTCACGCTTTCTGGAGGCGACTGTCTCGCCGACGGACTGCGTGTAGTAGGCCTTCTCGTCCGTGAAGGTTTCCACGTCGGCAAAGAGATCGAGCGCATTGATGACCAGCAACAGGTCGTCATGTGTCTGCAGATGGATGTTCCAGCTATTGGCCGGCGCCGGCACGTACTTGACCGTCTTCGGGCTTTTCGGGTCGCGAACGTCAACGATCGAGAAGCCCTGAGACCAGGGATGGGCGACATAGGCGTAGCCGCGATGAACCATCAATTGCAGCCCATCGCCACGGCCGCC
Organism: Martinezella sp. CNPSo 3957; assembly: GCF_057784395.1. Classification (NCBI taxonomy): domain Bacteria; kingdom Pseudomonadati; phylum Pseudomonadota; class Alphaproteobacteria; order Hyphomicrobiales; family Rhizobiaceae; genus Martinezella; species Martinezella sp. CNPSo 3957. The sequence continues at coordinate 354,420 of NZ_JBXSOU010000004.1, read as the reverse complement.
GATATCGCTATGGCCGATCAGTGTCATGTTGCGGGCAAAGTCGGGTTTGGGCAGTTCGGTCGACACCATGGGTCTTCTCATGCATAAACAGAGTAAAGAGGGGCGCCTTTGACGGCGGCCCCTGTGAAAGCGGCTGGTAAGCCTTAGTTCTTGGCCGTCGGGATCCAGGCAGCCGTCGCGGCATCGCTTTTCAGGAAGGCCGGGAATTTCTGCTGCAACTCTTCGATCGTGCCGATCTTGTTGTTGATGAGATCGTCACGCGTAATCAGCGTCGGCTGCAGGAGAACGGAGCGGCCCGGAGACTGGCCGGCAATGGCGAGCGAAACGGCGCGAACGGAAACTTCCCCGACGACGGCAGCGTTCGTCGCGGCGGTCACGACCCAGGCGCTGTCCGGCTCGACCATCAGCTGGATATCGGCGGTCGAGGTGTCGACTCCATAGATCTTCACCTGACCGGAAAGGCCGAGCTCGTCGATGGCGAGCTTCACGCCCTTGGCGAATTCATCCCATGGCGTGAAGATCACTGAAATATCCGGATTGGCGCGCAGGACGGCCTTTGTCTGATCGGCGACGGAGGCGGGAACGGTGTCATTGACCACGCCCCAAACGGCCTTTTCCTTGAGATTGTGGTTGGCGATGAAATCCTTCCACACGGCATAGCGACGGTCGAGCGGCGCGAAGCCCGCGACATAGACGGCACCGCCGGTGAAGCCATCGCCCTTATCCTTCACAGCCTGGTCGAGCACGAGCTTGGCCATATCCTTGTCGCTCTGTTCGATCTGCGGAATTTGCGGATTGTCGAGGTTGACGTCGTAGGCGACCACCTTGATGCCTTTGTCGAGCGCCTTCTGCGCGACATCCTTCAGGACCTCGGGACGGCCATTGTTGATGATGATGCCGTCGACACCAAGATTGATCGCCTGCTCGACGAGGTTTCGCTGGGTATCGTTGTCATTGCGGGCCTGCGAGACCGTGAGGTTGACGCCAAGCGCATCCGCCTGCCGCTTGACGCCGGCCTCGAAGGCCTGCAGCCAGTCGCCGCTGCCAAGGAAGCTGATGACGGCGATATTGACGGTCCTCTTGTCGAAAGGAGCGGGCGCGCCGCTAAGTCCCGCCGCCGATGCCGTGGTCATGAAAAGCGAGCCGGCGACAACGGCCGAAGCGATGATTTTGAATAATTTGATCATTGAAAATCCATTGAGTGTTGAGTTGGGACGGATGGCGGAATCACGCTTTGCCGCGGCTGATCCCATAGGTAAGTGCGAGCGCACCGACGAGAACGGCGCCCTTGATGAAATCCTGCGTGTAATAGGGCGCGTTCAGCATCGTCAGGCCGTTCAGGAGCACGCCGACGAAGACGGCGCCGATTGTCGTGCCGAGAACGTTCGGACGGCGCAGTCCCAGCACGGCAAAGCCGATGAGCGAGGCTGCGACGGAATCCATCAGCAGCGAGGCACCCGAGGAAACGTCTCCTCGACCGACGCGGGCGGCAACGATGATGCCGCCCAGCGAGGCGAGAGTGCCCGAAAGCACATAGGCAAAGGTCTTCAGACGGGCGACATTGGCGCCGGCCAACCGTGTCGCCGCTTCATTGCCGCCGGTGGCGTAGAGAAGGCGACCAAGACGCGTACGCTCGGTCAGCACATAGAGCGCGAGCGCGACGATCAGCATGAGGATGACGGGAAAGGGAATGATGCCGAACAGGCTCGATCGTCCGATCGTTAAAAAGGCGGGGTCGACCCTGCCTGACGCCGTCGTCCCGTCGGGAAGGATCAGGCCGACCGAGATCGAGCGCCCCGCCGTCGGGATCAGCTGCAGCCCCGTCAGGAGAAACATGGTGGCCAACGTCGCCAGCAGATCCGGTACCTTGAGCCTGACGATCAGCAGGGCGTTGGCAAGCCCGACGATCGCGCCGAAGGCAAGCACCAGCGGCACGGTTTCATAGGCGTTGAGACCCCATACGATCATCGCATAGCTCGCGGCCATGACACTGGAGGCAGCCACCGCGCCGACGGAAAGATCGAAGCCGCCGATGGCGAGCGTCACCGTGACGCCGGCACCGATGATGGCAACAACCGAAACTGCTTGCAGGATGCTCATCAGATTGTTGATGTTGATGAAGGCCGGCTGGGCGAAGCTGAAGATGATGACGAGGGCAAGGAGGAGGAGAAATACCGCCCCCCGCCGCACGAACTCCTGCGGTGAAACCGTATTGCTTGCTGGCCTGACCTGTTCGGGGATTTCTGCGGTACCTTCACTCATCAGGCATATCCCTTGTTCTGTCGGTCGCCTGCGGCCGCGTCAGCGACGTCTGTGAGACCATGATGTTCCATCAACAGCACCCGATCAGCGACTTCGAGCGCCTCTTCCGGATCGGATGTCGCGATCAGTGTGGCGCGGTCGGTGTGGGCGCGTATGGCCGCGATAATGTCCTGGCGGGCGCCGACATCGACCCCCTGGAATGGCTCGTCGAGAAGCATGAGCCGGCTTGGCTCCGCCTCCCAGCGGGCGAGTACGACCTTTTGCTGATTGCCGCCGGAAAGCGACCAGACGGATGCCTCCGGACCGGGGGCCTTGATGCCGAGGCGCCGGATGGCCTTTTCTCCCTCGCGACTTTCCCGCCCGGAAAACAGGAAGCCCGACGGATACCAATGTTTCAGATGCGGCAGGCTGATCGTTGCCGCAATACTCTCTCCCGGCCAGTCCGATGGCATGAGAGAAGAGCGATGGCGGTCAGCGGCGGCCATGACGACACCGCGGGCGATTGCATCCGCGGGTGAGCCGGGCTGAAATGCAATGCCGTCCAGGAGTGCCGTGCCGGAGGCAAAGCGCTCAAGGCCGAAAAGTGTCGACAGAAGCCGGCTCTTGCCGGCGCCGAGAACGCCGGTAATGGCAACAACCTCGCCGGCATGGAGCCTCAGATCGATCGGCGGGCTGTCGGCAAGCAGCCGGACACCCTGAAGTTCCAGTATGGCCCGGTCGAATTGTTCACGGCGATGTGGGCGAGCCGCCTTCATAGAGCGGCCAATCATGGTTTCGATGGCGACGTCGAAGTCGATCGGCTGCGAGAAGGCACCGACATTGCGGCCGCCCCGCAGGACATCAACGCGATCGGCGAGCGCATCGAGATCGGCCGTACGGTGCGAGATATAGAGAATGCCCAGGCCGCGGGTCTTCAGCCGGCGGACGATATCGTAAAGCCGGGCCGTTTCGCGCGCAGAGAGGCTTGCGGTCGGCTCATCCAGGATCAGCAGCTGCGCTTGATTGGAAAGGGCGCGGGCTATGGCGACCATCTGCCGGTCGGCCGTGCCCAGATCGCCAAAATCGCGCTCGAGTGGCAGGTCGAAGCCGGCTTCCGATAGGATTGCTTCCGCCTTCCGCCGCACTGAACGTTTCGACAGAAAGAAGGGCTGGCGTCCGTCAACATACTGGTTGAGCAGCAGGGCATCCGCGACCGAAAGGCCGGCGATCCCGACGACATCGGTCGATTGATGCACCGTAACGATGCCCCGCGCCGTTGCCTCGGCCGGGCTTTCGGGCCGATAATCCGCTCCGTTCCATAGGATGCTACCTGAATCGGCGCGATGAATGCCCGACAGGATTTTCACCAGCGTCGACTTGCCCGCGCCGTTGGCTCCCATCAGCGCGACGACCTCGCCGCGATCGACGGTCAGAGACGCTCCAGCCAGAGCCTGTGTCGAGCCGAAGGCAAGAGAAAGATTTTGGGCATCCAGCAAGGTCATGGGGCAAGGGGTCACCGATTGTCAGCGGTACTCGTAAGCCACTGGCATTCAATTAAAAGGACAAGCCTTGCTTTGTTTATTTAATCTATAGAATAAATTTTTTCTGCGCTTTGGTTCGCCTCCATTCGAGTCTCGATAGGTGGGCGGCGAGACCGTGCAAGTCTTGTCCAGGCCTGTCACCGGGGAGTTTAATTTGTCTGAAATTTCGAGAGAGCCGAAAAACCCTTCCTTTAATCCACTAATTTTGTAGACAATATAAAGCCATTAAATATCAGTAATTTCCGCGATGGCGAGTTGTTCACATCGCGTCTGCGGAAACATTCGCCAGGGGTTTTCATGGATACAGTGCTTTATCTCGCCTCTTTCGCAACGCGGCCAAGCCTTGCCGCGACCAAACGCATCTGGTCGATCCTGCAGCATTTTCTGGCAGCTCTGATGGTTCTCTTTTCGCTTGTAGTGCTGCTGCACGCTCTTTGCGGAAGCTGAGATTCGAGCTTCGATCAGAAATGGATAAGGCGAAGAAAGAGGCCCGGCGTTCTGTATGTGAACGCCGGGCCTCTATGCGATTACTTGATGCTGTTCAGATCGACGCCCTTGGTTTCGCGAACGAAAATTAGGCCGATGACAAGGGTCATCGCAGCGATCGCGATCGGGTACCAGAGGCCATAATAGATATCGCCCTTGGCGGCGCTCATGGCGAAGACCGTTGCCGGCAGCAGGCCGCCGAACCAGCCATTGCCGATATGATAGGGCAGCGACATGCCCGTATAGCGGATGCGGGTCGGGAACATCTCCACCAGGATCGCAGCAATCGGGCCGTAGACCATCGTCACATAGATGACGAGGATGGTCAGGATGAGGATGGTCAGCGGCCAGTTGATGGCTGAGGGATCGGCAACCACCTTGAAAGCGCCACCCTTGGGGATGGTGTAGACCGGCATATCAGTTGCGCCACCGGCCTGATCCGCCGTCAGAAGCTTCGCCTTGACGAGATCCGCAACCGGGGTGACTGTCTTGTCGCCCGACCGCACGGTCGCCGCGTCAAGCCCCAGTTCGGGGTTGGCGGCGATGAAGGCGTCGAGCTTGGCGTCCGGCACCTTGGCAGGGTCGCGCACCAGAGGGAAGCCGGCCTTTTGCAGAGCAAGGTTCATGTCATGCGTGAATGCCGCGCTCTTGGCCGCTGTCCCGGCACCTGCCGCCGTTGCGTCGTAGGAGGTTATGGTTGCGTCGCCGACCTGGACCTTCGCCGGTTGCCCGGCGGGACCTTCGGCAATTGTATAGGGCACAGACGATTTCGAAAGGAAGGACGTGGCGATATCACACGAATTGTTGAATTGGTTGGCGAGGCCAACCGGATTGAACTGGAAAGTGCAATCGCCAGGAGCAGCCGTCACCGTGGCGCGGATGGTTTGCTCCGCTTGGGCGAGGGCGGGGTTAGCGGCGTGGGTCAGCGCCTTGAACAGCGGGAAATAGGTGAGGATCGCCAGCGCAAGGCCCGCCATGATAATCGGCTTGCGGCCGATCTTGTCGGACAGCCAGCCGAAGACCACGAAGAAGCCGCTGCCGATCAGAAGCGCGATCGCGATCATGATGTTGACGGACTGGCCATCGACCTTCAGCACGTTCTGCAGGAAGAACAGGGAGTAGAATTGGCCGGCATACCAGACGACCGCCTGGCCGGCGGTGAGGCCGAGCAGGGCGATGAGGGCGATTTTTGCGTTCTTCCATTGGCCGAAGGCCTCAGAGAGTGGAGCTTTGGAGCCCTTGCCCTCCTCCTTCATCTTCTTGAAGGCCGGCGATTCGCTGAGCGACAGCCGGATCCAGACGGAGATGGCGAGCAGAAGGCAGGAGAGAAGGAAGGGAATACGCCAGCCCCATGCCGCGAAAGCCTCCTTACCCAGCGCATTCTGAACGATCAGGATAACGATCAGCGACAGGAACAGGCCGAGCGTCGCAGTCGTCTGGATCCAGGAGGTGTAATAGCCGCGTTTGCTGTCGGGCGCATGTTCGGCGACATAAGTTGCAGCACCGCCATATTCGCCGCCGAGCGCCAGACCTTGCAGCAGGCGAAGGACGATCAGGATGACAGGCGCGGCGAAACCCCAGCTCGCCGATCCGGGAAGGACGCCGACAAGGAAGGTCGAAAGACCCATAATCAGGATCGTCACGAGGAACGTGTATTTACGCCCGACAAGATCGCCGATGCGCCCGAAGACGAGGGCGCCGAACGGCCGCACGAGGAAGCCTGCGGCAAAGGCGAGCAGAGCGAAGATATTGCGGGTTGCTTCCGGATAGTCGCTGAAGAAGGCCGTTCCGATGAAGGCGGCCAGAGAACCGTAAAGATAGAAATCGTACCATTCGAACACGGTTCCAAGGGAGGAGGCGAAGATGACCTTCTTCTCTTCCCTGGTCATGCCTCGACTCGTCGTCTCGGCCACGGACGTGGATGCCATGAATCAATCCTCCCAATTGCACCAGGGACATGGTCAAAAGACCCGTGTCATGTCCCCCATAATGACATTACGCAGGACTTTCCTGCCGATGGGCGCGGAAAGTCGCGCCAGTGGGTGCTCTCCTGATTTCCTCCCCCAGAAGATCACGCACCTGATGCATATGTGAGTGTTGGCCAAAAATTGAAAATTGCAAGGCTACAACCGCTGTCGCTTATGGAAATCTGTGTGTAAGTGTCAAGAAATATGAATGTGTCATCGCCCAGCGTAACGGCAGGGGCTTGTCGCCGTGAAAAGCGCTGCCGGGCGCGGCGAAATATGACGCACCCGGCACGGTTAACAGAAGCGGATTCGGGCCGTTTTCGGCTTGTTTTAAGCCGGCTGCAGCTGCAGGCGCCGCATTGGCGGAAAGGCAAGCGCGATCGCGGCCGCCCCCAGCCCCACCATCGAAGAGCCGATGAAGAGCCAGGAGTAGTTGGCGAAGGTATCGAAGATCCAGCCGCCGATCAGAGGTCCGGCGGCCATGCCGATGCTTGAGAGCATCGATGCCGCTCCAAAGACGGTGCCGATGACGCGCGGCCCGAAATATTCGCGCGCCAGCACGGCATAAAGCGGCATCACGCCGCCATAGGCGCTGCCGAAGACGACCGCCAGCGCATAGAACTGGCCGAGTTCGCTGACCAGCAGATAGGTGGCAAGTGCCGCCGCCTGCACCAGGAGGCCGGCGACCAGCACCGGTTTCACACCGAGCCTGTCCGCCAGCGTCCCATAAAGGAGACGACCGCCAAGACCCGCAAGGCCCTCGACACTATAGATGCTGACGGCGGCCATCGGCCCCACACCACAGATGGTGGCATAACTGACCATGTGGAAGATCGGCCCGGAATGGGCTGCGCAGCAGGCAGAGAAGGTCGCACCGAGCACGAGGAATTGCGGCGAGCGGAAGATCCGCCCGAGCGGCAGACTCTGCTCTTCTCTTTGCCCATCTGTGCGGGTGGTTTCGGCAAGGACAGGTGCTCGCCGCACCAGCAGCGCCGCCGGAATCAACAGAATCCACGCCATGATGCCGATGACAAGCATGGCAAAACGCCAATCATAAGCCGAAATCAGGTAGCGGGCGAAAGGCGACACCGTCATCGGTGCGACGCCCATGCCGGCAGAGACCAGGGACACCGCAAGACCTCTGCCCTTGTCGAACCAGGCGGTTGTCGCCGCGATCATCGGTGCGAAGAAGGCACTGGCGGCAAGGCCGACGAGAATGCCGTAGGTCAGCTGGAATTGCAGAAGCGAGCCCGCCCGGCTTGCCAGGACAAGCGCCAGTCCAAGCAGCAACCCGCCTATCACAACCACGATGCGGATGCCAAAGCGATCGCTTGCGGCTCCCCAGGCAAAGGCGCCGAGGCCCATGGTCAGGAAATTCAGCGTCATGGCTGCGGCGATGCCGGCATGCGACCAGCCTGTATCGGCAGCGATCGGCACCTGGAAGATTGCCAGGGAAAACATCGCGCCGAGCGCAACGCAGGTCATCAGCGCACCGGCGCCAACGATCACCCAACGATAGGACGAACTCATTTTTTGCAGCTCCCTTCATCCGGTTCAGCTCAAGGCGCGAAAGATCGAATAATCTCCTTTCGCGGCTGTCTGGAATAAAGACGATTGCGTCGGGACGATTTCGACATTACCGCCGTAAAAATTTTTATCGGCATCGCAAACCATGTTTATGAGTACCTGCCGACGGGATCGCCAGGAGGCAATGGCGTCGTCAGCATCCCGAATTTAATCCTGAGCTCATATAGGGCTGCTAAGACATCCGCCTTGATGCTGGAAGACCCTGCTTCGCAGCCGGAAGGCGGCGCATGCAGCTGCAAATGACATACAGGCTCAAATCAATACCGAACCAGATCTTCATATCATGGAGCGGACCATTCAATGGCTCATATCGTCATCATCAATCCGCGTTTCGAAACCTCCTACTGGGGCATGGAGCACGCTCTGCCGCTGTTCGATGTGAAGGCCAACCTTCCGGTGGCCTGCCTGCCTTTGCTGGCGGCGCTGACGCCGGCCGAACATACCGTCACTCTGGTGGACGAGAATATCGAGCCGATAGACTACGGCCTGTGCGAGCAGGCCGATATCGTTGCGCTGACGGGGATGATCGTCCAGCGCTTTCGTATGACGGAAATCCTGACCGAGCTCAAACGACGCAACTGTTTCACCGTCGTCGGCGGACCTTGGGTTACGGTCAAGGAGGATTATTTCGGCAACCTCGTCGATGTCTCCTTCATCGGCGAGGCGGAGGAGACCTGGCCCAAATTCCTGGCCGAATGGCAGGAAGGCCATCATGCCCGGCGCTATGAACAGGCTGACAAGACGGATATGAGCAAGGTGCCCGTGCCGCGCTTCGATCTCCTGAAGATGGACGAATATGCTGTTGGCAGCATCCAGTTCTCGCGCGGCTGTCCGTTTACCTGCGATTTCTGCGATATCATCGTGGTGTTCGGCCGCAAGCCGCGCATCAAGACCAGTACACAGATCGTCGCCGAGATGGAGGCCCTGCTCGCTTCCGGAATGGATACGGCTTTTATCGTCGACGACAATCTCATCGGCAACAAGAAGGCGATCAAGGAAGTGCTGCGCGATGTCGTGGCCTGGCAGGAGCGCCATCATTACCCGATGACGTTCCTGACGGAGGCATCGATCGATCTTGCTGACGATGCCGAACTGATGCAGCTGATGGTCGATGCCAATATCCGCACCGTCTTCATCGGCATCGAGACGCCGAACGAAGAGGCTCTGCGCGAAACCAAGAAGCTGCAGAACCTGCGGAAGGGCGGGACGATGCTGGAGAAAATCCACACGATCCAGCAGACCGGCATGGAAGTCTGGTGCGGCATGATCCTGGGCTTCGACAGCGATGACGCGACCATTTTCGATGCGCAGCGGGTCTTCATCAGGGATGCGCGCATCGTCAACGCCATGATCGGCATGCTGGCGGCGATCCCGAAGACGCCGCTCTATACACGTCTCGCTAAGGAAGGCCGTCTCGATCATGACGATCCGCCCGCTTACGGCACCAATGTCATCCCGCTCAAGCTCTCGCGCGAGACCTTGCGGGACGGATATCTTTCGGTCTTGAGCGATCTGCATGAGCCGGCCGCCTATTTCGATCGGCTGGATGCGCTTTACATCGATGCGCGTATCGAACCGGAAAGTACCCGCTTACGCCACCTACGCCGCCACCCGCTGCGTTTGCTGGCGCTCAACGCGACATGGGCGCTCGAGGCGGTCGGGATTTTCCTCCGGCTAATGCGCGGGGTGAAGGAGGCGGATCTGCGCGCCACTTACCGTGCACGGCTTTTCAATCTCCTGCGGCATCGGCGCTCTCCCGTCGTCCTGCAAATCTACGCGATCAAATGCGCCATGCATTACCACGCCCATATCATGGTGCAGCAGATGCGCACCGGGGGCGGTATCGTCAATTCGTTCTAGCGAAGAGTTTTGAACTCAGTAAGTTTGGTTATCGGCAGCCTGCCTTGAGGCAGCCTACTGACAGTGCGTCAGCAGCCGCTTTGACATCGTTGCCACTGTTGCTTCGCTGCAACATATTGCGTCAGATATTTGCAATTCGAAATTGTGGGGTTGCCGATTTCCGGATCTTGCGTATTATTACGCTCATCCGTAAATCGAACAAGGAGGCGTGACATGCATAATCCACATATGTTTACATACGTCTCCGGCGGAATGAAGTCGATGGCCTTGGTGTGTGCTGCACCAACTGCCCGACGACTCTATAATTAAAGCTTTAAAGAGCTTTATCTGTCGCCGTTTAGGCGTTTTCCCATTAAACCTATATGATCTGCCCAGGGAATGACTTGGTGCGTCGTTGACGCATCCGCTCCTGAAGCCGGTCAAGCTTCAAGAGGACCTGGTCGCGTGATTGCGCCAGGAAAAACGATGACTCATTCACAATTTATAGTTGCCGAGAGTTTGATGGCAACGGTCGATGAACTGTACCAGAAATTCGGTGCCTGGAGGACTGTACGTGCCCTGTTGTTTGTCGCCTGGAAACGGCGGCAGATCTATGAGGATGTATCCGGATTATCGAATTATCAGCTTCGCGATATCGGCCTTCCCGAACGTGAGGAAGGGCTGGATTATCGCAGCTTGCTGGCGTTGCATGTGAGCCGCCTAAAATGAGGTGGGCTTGATGCAGATGGACACTTTACTGCTCGTCCTTCTTGACCTCTGTTGGTTCGAGAATGGCGGGACGGCTGCGAAATTGCGGCGGACGGGAAACCATTTGTGTGGTGTGTTCACCGCTCCGTTCGCTGTAGCTTACCTATCGGCCGCCGCACGGCGGATATCGCAGGGGGAGGCGATGCCTTCCCCTGCGACCTAACTGGCGTCGAAAGCCGAACTGGCCGAGATCTTCGTATGCTGGCAAGCATATCGGTCCGAATTCCAATGAATAATAGAGTGTAGCCCGGATAGAGTCGCAATCTTCCCGCAATCCGCTTATGCAATGCAGTCGTTCCATTTGGGGGATGGTTCATTGCGGATCTTGTTACTAGAAGACGAGCCGGAAATGGCTGCGGCGCTGAGCGCTGCATTGCAGGCTCGCGATGCCATCGTCGATCACGTGTCGATGCTGGTCGATGCCGAAGAGGCTGCGATAAATCTCCCTTATGATGTCATTCTTCTCGACCGGCAGGTTCCGGATGGAGACGGCTTGTCGATCATTCCAAAGCTGAGGGCTGCCGGTATCGATACGCCCGTCATCGTGTTGACGGCGCGCGGCGATCTCGGCGATCGCATCGGTGGTCTTGATACCGGCGCCGACGATTACATCGTCAAACCATTTGCCGTGGAAGAACTGCTGGCGCGATTGCGCGCCATTCTGAGACGCCCCGGCGAGTTGCGGACCGAGGTGGTGAATTTCGGCAGGCTGTCCTATGACTTCGGCTGCCACGATATCCTGATTGAAGGCGAGCGGCTCGAATTGCCGCGCCGGGAAGTTCTGGTCTTCGAGGCTCTTGCGCGCCGGCTTGGCCGCACGGTGCCGCGCCATGCTCTGGAAGAGGCCGTTTACGGGTTCAGCGAAGATATCCAGTCGAATACGTTGGATGCGCATATCTCCCGTCTCCGTCGCAAGCTTGCCTCCGTGGAGTCCGGCCTGGAGATCCATCCCGTTCGCGGCATCGGCTATCTGATGAGACTGAAATCATGAGCGCAAGCCAGCCTTCCCTGCGATGGCGTCTCGTATCGCGCCTGTCATTCCTGCAGGCGATCTTCCTCTCGTTGCTTGCGGTGCTGATCGTCGCCGCCTTGTGGGCGACCGGCAGCTTTATCTCGCTTCAGCCGGAAGACGAGACCATCGATGCCATCTCCCAGTCGATTGACCGCGATCAGAATGGCGCCCTTGTACTCACGGAAACACCGGCGCTTCTGGCGCGGCGCGAGAACCTGCCAGGTCTCTGGTTCGTCGTGCGCGATCGCAGCGGCGCCACGATCAAAGACGGAAACGTGCCGCCGGCCTATGCAGCGTTCGGCGCTGCGCTCGACGGTATCGGACAGGCCCGTTTCGGCAGCAATCTCGGCGGCAGCACCGTGCCTGCTGCCCGGATGCAATGGGTTTCGTCTCCGGCCGGCGAGATCCAGGTTTTGACGGGCATGGATGGCAGCGTGTCAACGGTCCGCATCCTTGGAGCCGTGGGCATCGTCTTCTTCAGCGCCCTTCTGCCGCTGTTGATCGTTACGGCGATCGCAACGATGATTGCAGCACCGCTCGTGGTTCGCCGCGCTTTTTCCTCGCTGGATTCCGCCGTTGCCCGCGCTGGGCAGATCGATATCAATCGCCAGGGGACGCGGCTGCCGGTCGACGATGTCCCGCGCGAAATCCTGCCGCTTGTCGAAGCCGTCAATGATGCGCTGAGGCGGCTGGACGAAGGCTATGAGCGGCAGAAGCGTCTTTTCTCCCACCTTGCCCATGAATGGCGGACCCCTGTCGCGATCCTGCAGGCACGTCTCGATGGCCTGCCGGCAGGCCCTTTAAAGGAGCGGCTCTTCGAAGATACTGTCCGCCTTGCGACGCTTGCCGAGCAGTTCCTCGATCTTCAGCGCCTCAATCACCGTTTCGAGCCGGTTTCGGTCGATCTCGTAGAGGTCGCGGAGCACGTCGTTTCAGAACTGGCGGCGCTCGCGATCGCCGCCAATTACGAACCCTGCTTCATCAAGGAAGAGGAGGCCGTGGAAGTCCTTGGCGATCGCATGGCCATCGAGCGGGCCGTTACTAACCTCGTACAGAACGCGATCCAGCATGGTGGCCGCCGTGGCAGGATAACCGTCCATGTCGCTCGCGCCACCGGCATCACCGTAAGCGACGAAGGAAGCGGTATCCCGGAGGAGGAACGCGACCGCATCTTCGAGCCGTTTCATCGTCTCCAGGGACGCACTAAGGGATTCGGCCTCGGGCTGAACCTCGTTCAGGAAATTGCCAGGCTCCATGGCGGAAAGATTTGTGTCCTCGATGGACCGACGGGTGGCGCGGCCTTCAGATTAAGCTTTCCGATGGCCGAATAGCCTATCGGCTCCCGATGCAATGTTCTCGCAATCGGCTCCTCCTAGGAAAAGCCTGTCGTACAGGCGAATCTCCTGAGGCCTATTGGCGGGAACACATGTCAAACACATCACTATTCTTGCGAACTCTGCTGACCAATCCGCGCATGGTGGGAGCGATCGCCCCCTCCGGTCCGGTGCTGGCCAATCTGATTACAAGCGAAATCGGTCCTGCGGCGGGACCGGTTCTGGAGCTTGGTCCGGGCACGGGAGTGTTCACACGAGCCCTTCTCGCACGCGGCATATGCGAAAGCGATATTACGCTGATTGAATCCGCTGATAGTTTTGCCAGCCTGCTTCGCCAGCGGTTTCCTGATGCCCGTGTCATCTGCGCCGATGCTGCACGGCTTGATGCTTACGGCTTGCCGGAAGGAGAGCAGTTTGGCTGTGCCATCAGCGGATTGCCGCTGCTCAACATGTCGCCGAAGACGGTCATTGCCATTTTGACCGCGGTCTCGGCGAGACTGCGCGAGGGCGGGGCGCTCTATCAGTTCACCTATGGCCTGCGCTGTCCGATACCGCATCGCCTGCTTGACCGGTTTGGTTTCAAGGCAACACTGCAGGGCCAGGTGCTGCGCAACTTTCCGCCTGCCAGGGTCTATAAGATCGTCCGCCGCAGGCCGATAAATTCTCCGGCCGCTGCCACATGAGCGGCTCCTCCTATCTGATGGATGCTCTGCCCGATCTGGCGGCATGGGGGCTGTTCGGCCTTGCATTGTGTTCCGCAATCGAGAAGCTTATTCCCATCCTGCCTTCGATCGCCCTGTTCTTGATGCTGGGCATGCTGGGCATCGCCCACCCGGTTGATCTGCCCGCAGTGATCACCGTTACCGCTGCCGGTTCAATGGCAGGTTCGCTGTTCTGGTATGGAATAGGCCGTTGGCTGGGACCTGAGCGTGGCGACCTCTTCGTGCTGAGGATGACCCGGCGTCTGGAGATTAAAGAAGATTGGTATCTGCGCCTGAAGCGCAATTATCATGGTTATCCCGTGCGGGCCACGTTCTTCGGTCAGCTTGTGCCTGTCGTTCGCGCCTATATGGCATTGCCGGCAGGCGTGCTCGCCGTGCCGGCGTCCGGCTTTGCCATCGCGACATTCTGCGGCGCATTGATTTGGAATACGCCGTTTCTGGTATCGGGTTATTTGTTGCGTCAACAGATATTGGCGCCAGATACAGCAGCGCCTGCCGCTATCGCAGCAATCATCTTGGTCAATCTTCTGGTGCTTGCGCTGCTGCGACTTTGCCGGCCAAGCCGCAGTGAGGCTTAGCCGGCTATCACGCTTGCGGTCGGCTATACGGTCAGAACGGCGTATATGACGCCGCCGTTTTCGCCGCGTGTCAGAGAAACATCGGCGATCGGGTGCTTGACCTTGTCGATGATCGACTGGACATCCTCATCCGTTCGCCAGATCAGCGGCCAGTTCATGAAGGTTTCCATGTAACCTTCGACACCGATATCCTTGGCGAAGTTCGCAAGCAGGAACTTGCCGCCGGGCTTCAGCATCTGCAGGCAGCGCTCCGTCAGACGTACGGCTACGCTTTCGGCCAGATAATCGTAAAGGCCGGCTGCATAGATGAAGTCGAACGTGCCGAGCTTCTGCGCGCGTCCCAAAATGGTGCGAACGGAGCCGTTGATCGCTTCGATGCAGCTGCCATGGAAGGCCGAGGCCACCGTCCCGACGCTGACCGGATCCTGATCAAGTGCGACCCAGCGCTTGAGCCTGCCGCTCTGCAGAGCTTGGGAGAGCTCGGCTTCGCGAAGATGGCCGGCCGCGATTGCCAGGACTTCGGCGCCATCCGTCGCCTCCGCCACCGCATCGACATGGGCTGCCAGGATCTCGCGCCTTTCGCGCACGGCGACGGCGGATGCTGCACGCCGGGTGAAATCGTAAACTTCTGCGCCCAGCGCCGAAGCTTCCGCCACCTGTGCGGCAACGGCTGGATGTTCATAGATGAAATCCAGCAGATAGGCGTCCCCGCTATAGCCGCGCGGCTTTTCGAAAGACCATCGCGTCAGAGGGTCCTGCAGCAGGTAGGACGACACGGGATGTCCCTGCGCCACCGAGGCCAGATGCGCCCAGGTCAGGGGTGTCGTCTTGTTTTTCAGCGCCTGCAGACGCTCCGTCAAGGCTTGCATGGTGCCTGGAACGGGCGCGTTTGCTTCGAACGCCTGTTGCGTGAGGGAGAGAATGAGGGCGAGTTCGGCCTCGCCCTCCTTTATTTGATCGGTTGCAATGTTGTTACCCGACGATCTCGTATGTTCCGAGATGGACTGGGAGGTAACGAGGCTGAAGCCATCGAGAGCGGTTTGAAATTGTTTCAATTTTAAATCATTCCGTGAACACTCCGCAAACCATATCTCAGATAAAAATTGAGCGCTATGGTTTTGTTAATGTCGCTGCGTCAACGCTGTCGTTATCAAACGGATCAAATTGGCCGCCGTGGTGAAGCGAGCGATTGGTTCATTCGAGCGACGCAAAGGTAACGCGGTGGACATGAAGTCTCGGCTAACTCGGGTGATGATGAGCATGCGTCAATTGTCGGGAGGAAGCGAACTTGGCCGGAGTGCTGCTCTGGGCACGGATCATCCCGATGAGCTGCGTGTGCTCTACAAAGCCTATAGCAACGATGCGCGGCGCGCCCTGGCTCGCAGCGGTCTGTGGCTTGCCGTGCCCGTCTATGTCCTATTCCTCATCACGGATCTGGTCTTCATTCCGGATGTCTCGCATGTGACGATTCCCGCACGGTTTCTGATCGGCGGTTTTTCGCTTCTGGTGCTGGAAATCCAGTTTTCCCGTCAGCGTCGTGCCGGCGAGTTGGAGGCGACCTGTGCGGCCGCTGTCGTCCTCGGATATGTCGTGTGGCTGCTGCCGGCATTGCAGACGACGAATGCGGAAGCATTCTCCTATTACGCCGCGTTCGGCGCCATCTTCATGATGGGCGTTAACCTGTTCTTCAGTCTCGAGTTCGGTCTTGCACTTGCCTCGTCGGGGCTGATCTTCGCCTTTTTCCTGCTGTCGCTTATGGAATTTCACTACAGCGCCGCCTATTGCCTGGCCTTTACGACCTTCTATCTCTGCTGCTTCGTGTTCACCTCCTATGTGAACTGGAAATTGAACAAGGAACGTTTCAACGTCTTCCTCAATGCGCGGGAAGCCGAATTGCAGCAGCAGCAGGCGACGGAGCGTGGCGAGGCGCTTCTGCGGCTTTCCATTACCGATTCCCTGACTGGAATGGAAAATAGAAGAGCCGCTGACATAAGGCTGAAGCAGTTTTGGGATCGTTGGCGCGAAGATCGCGCTCCTTTTGCCATTCTTCTGGTCGATGTCGACTTCTTCAAGAAGTACAATGACTATTATGGCCATCAGGAGGGCGATCACTGTCTCGTCACGGTTGCCAACGCGCTGTCGAATATCGTCGCGCCACTGGGGGCGACGGTCGGGCGTTACGGCGGTGAGGAATTCATCGTCATTCTCGATCTGGAGAACAGCTCGGATGCGCTGGCGCTGGCGGAGGCGATCTGCCAGGGGATCGAAGCTCTCGATATCGTCCACGCCCAGCGCCTGGACGGTTTCCGGCATGTCACTGTTAGTGTCGGCGCGACCATTACCAGAGATCTCGCCGGTGCAAAGCTGGAGAATGTGATCAATGAGGCCGACCGCGCGCTCTATTCCGCGAAGGCGAGCGGCCGCAATTGCGCGCGGATCTTCGATCCGAACGAGCTGCCCGGTGGTGATGCAGGCGAAAACATCGCGGCGATCCTGAAGATCGCCATTCAGCAAAATCTCGTTTCGCTGGTCTATCAACCGATTCAATATCTCAGGACCGGAGAGATCGGCGCCTATGAGGCTCTGATGCGTCTGCAGCTGCTTGATGGGTCGAATTCTTCGCCGGCTGTCTTTATTCCTGTCGCGGAGCGTACGGGCGCCATTATCGAGCTCGGTTACTGGGCAATCAGAAGAGCATGCTGCGATTTGCTCACCCGCGACATCGTCGACACCGTCAGCATCAATGTTTCCCCGATCCAGCTGCGCGCCCCCGGCTTCGCCGCGCAGGTCGCAGCCATTCTGGCGGAAACGGGTGTATCGGGTCATAGGGTTGCGTTCGAAATCACCGAGGGCGTCGACATGGAGATACGCCCGGATGTGCTCGACAGCATCCAGGATCTGAAGAAGCTCGGCATCAAATTCTGGCTGGATGATTTCGGCACAGGCTTTGCCGGGTTGTCATGGCTTCGCCTGATGGAGTTTGAAACCGTCAAGATCGACAAATCCTTCCTGCATGATGCGGCAAACAACGACGGCGCAAAGATTCTGCTCGAGGATATTATCGGCCTGGTGCGTAATCGCGGTCACCGCATCCTGGTCGAAGGCGTGGAAGATGAAGAGCAGCTCAATCTCGTCAAATCCTTTGGCATCGACGCCGTTCAGGGATACCATATCGGCCGACCGGCACCGGCGCTCAAGCATCCGATTGCAATGAGGAATGCCGGCCACCGCCGTCTGCAGGCGACTGCCTGAGAAACCGGCTGTCACCCAGCCGAGGGTAATGGAATGGCAAGCACCGACCTTTCCGAGATCTATCGAGGGTACATTGCCTGTCTCAACGGGCAGGATTGGCCGAATCTGCGCAAATTCGTCCATGAAGACGTGTGCTATAATGGCGCTTATGTCGGGCTGTCAGGCTATCGGCAAATGCTCGAAGGTGATTTTCGCGCCATCCCCGATCTTCATTTCGATATCGCTCTGCTCATCTGCGAGCCGCCGCGTGTCGCATGTCGCCTGCAATTTGATTGCAGACCGACGGGGCTGTTGTTCGGCATGGCGGTGAACGGCAGAAGGGTCCAATTCGCTGAGAATGTCTTTTATGAGTTTCTGGATGGACGAATTCGGCACGTCTGGTCAATCATCGACAAGGCCGCCATCGCAGCCCAGCTCTGACAATCACTGCCAACAATGGTGCTATTCGTGCCCAAGGCGCAGTGCCATGAAACCAGCCGCAAAAGCGGCGAGGCCGCTTGCGATAATCGGGCCGGAATAGCTGCCGGTATGGTCGAAAATAAAACCGGCCGCCGTCGGTCCGATCAAGGCTGCGATACCGACCGCCGTATAGAGATATCCGATGACGGCGCCGATATTGCGCGTCCCGAACAGATCGGCCGCCACAGCGGGATAAAGGCCGACGCAGCCGCCATAGCTCATGCCGAACGTCAGTGCGAACAACGCCAGCTGGATCATGCCTGATGCCGATGCCCAGAGAGCAAAGGACGCGGCGACGGCAAATGTCAGAGACGCCAATAGCCGGCGCCGGCCGAAGCGATCGCCGAGCCCGGCCAGGAAAAAGCGCCCGACCACGTTGCCGACGCCAATAAGACCAACAAGAGTGGTTCCGTCTTGCAGCGAGAGACCCATGTCCTGGGCTGCTGCAACGATATGGACATAGGGAATGAAAGTGCAAAACGACGACAGAACAAGCACGGCATAGAAAAGATAGAACCGCCCGTCCCGCCATATGGCAGCATTTGCATGCTTGTCCGCTCGACTCCGAGATGGATCCAGATTGTCACGCCTTTTGCGGATGAGCATTGCGGCCGGCAATCCGAAGGCGGCAAATAGGCACGCAAGCGCGATGAAGCAGCCGCGCCAGCCGATGAAGGGGAGCGCCTGGCCGATCGCAAAGGGCAGCACCAAGGTGCCAAGGCCAATTCCGGCGGTCGCGACGCCGGATGCCTGGCTGCGTCTGCGGATAAACCAGGATTGTACGGCGCCAAGGGCTGGAACATAGGAGAGGCCGATCCCCAGACCGACGCCGAAGCCGTACCAGATATAGAGCGACACGAGAGACCCGACGCGGCTGGCGCCGATATAGCCGAGGATCATGGCCGCAAGTCCCAGAAGAACCAGGCTGCGCGGCGACCATCTGTCGGCAAGCGGCCCGGCAATCGCGCCGAGCGAGTAGAAGAGGAATGCGGAGATGGAGAAGACGAGGGCGATCTCGCCGCGAGAGGCGCTAAACTCCGCGGCAAGCCCCGGCAAGGTGGCGGAGAATGAATAGGCGGCGCCGAAGGTCACGGCGGTGAGCACATGGGTCGCAGCAACGACCTTCCATCCCTCCCGCGTATCGGCTTCTTCGTGGTCCCGCGAAAGGGCAAGGTCGGACATCGGTGCGCTCGGTCAAATCATATTGCCGGCCAATATGGACTAGGGGGTAGCATAGGAAAAATGAATAGCGTTGATGTCTTTCATTGATTCTCCTGATTCATCCCACCGCTGATGGTCGGCCTATTCGCGAATTGCCGGCGAGGAGGAGGCCAGATCGGTTTCGATGAAAATGCAGGATCTGTCGGCGGTCTGCAGCACCGTGTCGGCGACGCTTCCGTATGACAGGCTGCCACTGGCTCTTTTGCTTACGCCGAGCACGATCAGATTATATCCGCCGCTGCGCGCATGCCGCAGGATCGAGAGCTCCGGCGAGGGTCCTTGCTGAACGACCTTTTCGATCTGCACGCCATAATAATCTGCAATGGCGCCGACCTTATTCAAAATATCCCGATGGTCGTTGCCTCGGTCGCTGATACGCGGAATAGCGCTGGCGCGGCGCGGCTCGACGATTAATAGCAGCGCGCAATGGGCGTTTGCCGCCTTTGCGATCGCGAGCCCGAATTCAGCAGCGCGGATGGAGCGCTCGGTGCCACTGACGGGAAGCAATATCCGCAGATCGCCCGGATGCTTCGGAAGCGGGCCGCGTGCCGTGATGATCGCCGGAGTTCCCTGGAACGCCGATGTCATGACCTGCAGCGACGGGCCAAAGCGGCCATCGTCTCCCATGGAGGGTTCGATGCCCGCCAGGAGAAGATCGTGGCCTGTATCCGAGACGTCTTCGAGTACGGTTTCGAGCTTGTCGCTCTTTTCTCGGATTGTCACATGGATATCGCCTTCGCCAGCCAGGTTCTGCTCCGGTGGCGCGGACGCAAGCAGATCGGTGGCGTATTGGCGCAGATCTTCGGCGATTGTCTTGGCGTGCGACGCTGGATGCAAGGCTCCCATAGCACCGGGCGCGTCTGGAGTTTCATCGGCTCCGCGTGCATCCATCACCGTGACGGGCATCTTGCGCGTCACCGCGAAGAAAGCGGCTATCCAGGTTGCCAGGCGGCTGCTTTGCGAACCGTCGACAGCCAGCAGGATGCGCTCAAAATTTCCGAGGAAGCTCTCGCTTTCGAACTGTTCGCGCTCCAGACGATTGCGCTCCTCCTCACGCAGCGGGAGGCGGGCAAGCGCCCACCGCAGCGTCGGCGGCATAGCCATCGTGGTGATGACGGCCATGGCGACGATGACGGAAAAGAGTTTTTCGTCCAGCACGCCGACCGACAGGCCTATGGTCGCGACGATCACCTCCGTCGATCCCCGTGCATTCATGCCGCAGCCGAGCGCCAGGGCCTCCGAGGCCGAATAGCCGCCGAACCTGGCGGCGGCAAAAGCGCCTCCGAACTTGCCGACGCTCGCTATGATCACGACAGCGGCCGTCAGCAGCAGGATGGAAGGGTCGGCAAGCACGGTGAGATCGGTCTGCAGACCGGTCAGTCCAAAAAAGACCGGCATGAACAGAGCCGTCGTCAAAGCCCGAAGCTGCACATCGATCTGACGTGTGAGAATGGGCGATTCTCCGACCAGAATGCCGGCAACGAAGGCGCCGAGCACCGTATGGACGCCGATGAGATTGGTGATGATAGCCATCGTACCCATGATTGCGATGATGGCGCTGAGCACGGGCAGGTCGCTGCGAAAATTGTCGTTGGTCCAGCGGATGATTTCGAAGACCGCCCGTCTACCGATCGTGAAGCTGACGGCCATGAAGGCCAATGTGCCGATGACGCTGGTCGCGAGCGTCGTGAGATCGACCGTGCCTTTTTCTGCAAGGCCGAACGTTATGGCGATGATGACCCATCCGACCGTATCGTCGATGATGGCGGAGGCGACGATCAGTTGGCCGATGTTCCGGCGCATGAAGTCCATCTCGCGAACCACGGAAGCGACGATCTTCACCGAGGAGATGGAAAGCGCAGTGCCCAGGAAGAGAGAGGTGACCAACCGCTTTTGAGGATCGGGAAGCAAGGCGTCGGGGATGAGCTCGCCCAAGGCAAATCCCGCAGCAAACGGAATGACGATACCGGTCAGCGAGACGCCGGCCGCGGATTTGCGCAGGCGTCTTGCAAGACCGAGATCAGTCTCCATGCCGGCAAGCAGCAGGAGAAAGAGAATGCCGAGCTGGCCGACCGCATCGGTCATGCTTTTCTGTGCGCCCTCCGAAGGAAAAAGGCTCGCCTGTGCATGCGGGAAGATCAGGCCAAAAAGGGAGGGACCGAGAATGATGCCGGCGATGATCTGGCCCATGATCGATGGCTGGCCGATGCGCACCATCAATTCGCCGAGCAGCCTGCCCGATACGACAAGCAGAATGATCTGGATCAGGAACAGCCCTTCCGAAGGGTGGCTGGCTTTCTGCCCCTCTGCTGCGAAGGCGGATTGCGCCATCGACAGCAACGGGGTGATGATGATGAGAATGATAAGGGCGTTTGACGAAAATGGTTTCGAAACGTTCTGGCGTGACGGCATGGACTGATCCCACTGAGCAGCAGGAAAACGCGCCAGAGCCTTTGCCGTTCCAGATCATCGCTGATCGCCGCCGTCGCAGGCTAATATCGCGCACTCGGCAGCGGGCATGGTCCGCCGCGCATCCGGCGGCGGAACATGGGCAAGCCGGAACGATCAGACCCGTTCCAGCGCAATGGCGATGCCCTGGCCGACGCCGATGCACATAGTGGAAAGCGAATAGCGCCCGCCGGTTTCCTTGAGCTCCAGGGCGGCCGTGCCGGTGATGCGCGCGCCCGACATGCCAAGCGGATGACCGAGCGCGATGGCGCCGCCATTACGGTTGACGCGCGCGTCGTCATCGGCAATGCCGAGTTCGCGTAATACCGCAAGTCCCTGCGAGGCGAAGGCTTCGTTCAATTCGATGACGTCGAACTGCTCTTGGCGCATGCCGAGGCGGGCCATGAGCTTGCGCGAAGCCGGTACGGGGCCGATGCCCATGATGCGCGGAGGGACACCGGCGGCCGCCCCGCCAAGGATGCGGGCAATCGGCGTGAGGCCATATTTTTTAGCTGCTGCTTCAGACGCAATGATGAGCGCGGCCGCGCCATCATTGACGCCGGAGGCGTTGCCGGCCGTCACTGTGCCGCCTTCCTTCTTGAAGGGCGTGCCAAGCTTGGCGAGCGCTTCCATCGAGGTTGCGCGCGGATGCTCGTCTTTGCCGACGATAACCGGATCGCCCTTGCGCTGCGGGATCATGACCGGCGTGATTTCCTTGGCAAGCCGGCCACTTTCCTGCGCTGCGGCAGCCTTTGCCTGCGAGCGAACGGCAAAGGCGTCCTGATCTTCGCGGCTGACCTTGTAATCTTCGGCGACGTTCTCACCGGTTTCCGGCATGGAGTCGACGCCATATTGCTTCTTCATCACGGGATTGATGAAGCGCCAGCCGATGGTGGTGTCGTAGATCTCGGCATTGCGCGAAAAGGCGCTTTCGGCCTTGGGAATGACGAAGGGCGCGCGCGACATGCTCTCAACGCCGCCGGCGATCATCAAATCAGCCTCGCCGGCGCGGATGGCGCGGGCAGCCGCGATGACGGCATCCATGCCCGAGCCGCAAAGCCGGTTGATCGTCGTGCCGGGCACCGAAATCGGCAGGCCGGCCAGCAGGCTTGCCATGCGCGCGACGTTGCGATTGTCCTCGCCCGCCTGGTTGGCGCATCCATAGATCACGTCGTCGATGGCTTCCCAATCGACCGAGCCGTTGCGCTCGATCAACGCCTTCAGCGGCACCGCACCGAGATCATCGGCACGAACCGAGGAGAGCGATCCGCCGAAGCGGCCGATCGGCGTGCGGATATAGTCACAGATGAAGGCTTCGGTCATGGTCTTCTCCCAACGGCATGTTGCGTAAAAGCGGCTTGCGAAATATTATAAGCTTAAAGCATCGCGCGCGAGTCTGAAAGATCGCAACAGGCTTCAGAGCTTCGGCACGACGAGGTCGGCAACGGGACGGTCTATGTGGAGCGGCGCGCCGGTCATCGCCTGCAGCTCGTCCATCGTCATGGCGGCAAGCTTTTCACGGACGACGAAACCTTGCTTGCCAATGTCGATGACCGCATGGCTCGTATAGATGCGCGTGATGCAGCCGACGCCGGTCAGAGGGAAGGTGCAGGCCTCCACCAGTTTCGGCTTACCGTCCTTCGTCACATGTTCGGTGATGACGAAAACCTGCTTGGCGCCATGAACCAGGTCCATTGCCCCGCCGACGGCGGGCACGCCCTTCGAGCCGACGCGCCAGTTGGCGAGGTCGCCATTTTGCGCCACCTGATAGGCGCCAAGGATCGCGACATCCAGATGGCCGCCGCGCACCATGGCGAAACTATCGGCGTGATGGAAGAAGGAGGCGCCGGGCTTCAGCGTGACGGCCTTCTTGCCGGCGTTGATCAGATCCCAATCTTCCTCGCCTTCCGCCGGCGGCTCGCCGAAATTCAGGATGCCGTTTTCGGTGTGGAAGATCGCCTGCCGGCCCGGAGGCTGGTAGCGGGCGACCATTTCCGGAAAACCGATGCCGAGGTTAACATAGGCGCCATCTTCGATATCCTGAGCTGCGCGCCAGGCGATCTGTGCGTTGGAGAGCTTGATGTCTTCGCGTGTGTCGATGGTCATACGTAGGCCACTCCGGCTCGAATGAGATTTTCTTCCTGCTGCGGATCGGCGACCTCAACGACGCCGTTGACGAAGATGCCCGGGGTAACAATATGTTCGGGATCGAGCTCGCCGGCGGCAACGATTTTCGAGACCTGTGCAATCGTCCTGGCGGCTGCCATGCACATCAGCGGATTAAAGTTGCGGCCAGCCTTGTTGTAGATGAGATTGCCCTGCACATCGCCGACTGCAGCTTTGACGATGGCGAAATCGGCCTTGAGCCAGCGCTCCTGAACATAGTGGCGACCGTCGAATTCTGCGATGACCTTGCCGTTGGCAAGCTCGGTGCCATAGGCGGTCGGGGTGTAAAAGGCCGGAATGCCGGCGCCGCCGGCGCGAATGCGTTCTGCAAGAGTTCCCTGAGGCACCAGCTCCAGCTCGATTTCGCCGGCCAGATAGCGGTCCGTGAAGGCGCGTGGATCGGATGAGCGCGGAAACGAGCAGATCATCTTCCTGACCATGCCCGCGTCGATCATCGCAGCGATGCCGATATGCCCGTTGCCGGCATTGTTGTTGATGACGGTCAGGTTCTTCGAGCCTTTGTCGATCAGCGCATGGATGAGTTCGATCGGCGCGCCGGAACCACCAAAGCCGCCGATCATGACGGTCGCACCATCGCCGATGTCCGAGACGGCGGCTGCTGTGCTCGCGATTGTCTTATCCATGCGGAAACTCCCACTTGCCATGCGGGCGGACCATGACGCCCGTCCTCTTCCTTTCGAATAGATCAGCATGGGCTGGACGGCAATCGATTTGTGCGATATTTGACATTTGTTCGTATATCGCACAAAATGGGGCCGAAATTGAGGATCTGAAATGCGCGAAACGGATTTCGTCAGCGGCTTTGCCAAGGGATTGAAAGTTATCGAAGCCTTCGGCGAGACGCGGCAGCGTCTGACGATTGCCGAGGCATCGAAGCTGACCGGCCTCGATCGCGCCACGGTGCGCCGTTCGCTGCTGACGCTCTCCGAACTCGGCTACGCCGTCTATGATGGCAAGTTCTTCACGCTGACGCCGAAGATCCTCAGGCTCGGTCATGCCTATCTGGCGGCGACGCCGCTACCGACCATCATCCAGCCGCATCTCGATCAGCTTGCGGAGCGCGCCGGGCAGAATGCCTCCGCCTCAGTGCTCGACGGCACGGAGGTCGTCTATATCGCTCGCGCCTCGCAGCGCCGGGTGATGTCGATCAACCTGACGCCCGGGAGCCGGCTTCCGGCCTTCTGCGCCTCGATGGGCCGCGTCCTGCTGGCAGCGCTGCCGGAAGGCGAGGCGCGCTCCGTGCTTGGGCGAACCGACCTCAAGGCAAACACGCCGAACACCAAGACAGACCCGGAGGAATTGATGGCGGAGTTCCGCCGGGTGAGGGAGCAGGGCTATGCCGTCATCGACCAGGAATTGGAAATCGGCCTTTGCTCAATTGCCGTGCCGGTCGAAAACGACCGCGGCCAGACCGTGGCGGCGATCAATATCGGCGCACCGGCTGCCTATGTCGCGGCCTCCGACATGGCGGAGCGGTTTCTGCCGCTGCTGAAGGAGACGCAGAAGGCGCTGCGGTTGGTGTTGCCGTAACCATCACATTCCCAGCCTCTCCCGCTCCTCGATCCGCCAGGCGCGCGGGGTCTGTCCCGTCTGCTTGACGAAGAAGCGGGAGAAATAGGCGGGGTCGGCAAAGCCGAGGCGATAGCTGATTTCCTGGACGGTGGCGAAGGTGAAGACCAGTTCGCGCTTGGCTTCGTCCAGCAGCTTGCGCGTGATCAGCTCGTGCGCGCCGTGCCCGGTTTTGCTGCGAACAATGCGGCTGAGATGGGCTGGCGAGATGCCGAGATTTTTGGCGTAGAAGGCGGCTGGCTTATGTGAACGGAAGTGGCGCTGAATGAGGCCCTGCAACATCTCCATGCGGCGCTCGCTCTCGTCGCCCGGCGTCGATCCTTCTTCAGCCTTTTGGGCTATGCGCGCCATCAGCAGTAAGGCCGAGGTCAGATAGGCATCGAGCAAGTCGTTGCGGCCGTTGCGATGGCTGGCAAATTCCTCCCCCAGGCGTTTTAGCGTCTTGGCGACATACGCCGCGTCTTCGTTTTGAGTGTCGAGCAAAGTCAGATGCGGCTCGGCAAGCCATGCGCCCAGTCGGCTGCGATCGCCCGGGGATGCCTTCAGATGCGAGATCAACACCGTGATGACGAAACCGTCTATATCCCGCGAAAAGCGGAAGCCGTGATTGAGCCGTGGCGGAACTGTAATCACGGCGGGCGGCGTAAAAGCATGCGCAACGCCGTCAAAGATGGCGTCGCCGGAACCGGCATCGATGTACAAGATTTGAAAGAAGCTCTCGTGCCGGTGCGCACGGATTTCCCAGTGGTGAAGGCTGCTGCGGGAGGGAATTGTCTCGCAATGCAGCCAAAAATCCGGCTTTCGGCCGGTATTTTCGCCATAGAGTTCATAGGTCGGCACAGTCTTTGTCATGGCCCATCTCCCTCGCCGTGTTCGATTTGTGCAATTTCATGACCGAAATGTCCATTGCGGACTCGCCTCGCGCTGAAGAGACTTGAAGCAAGATAGACGCATGGGAGGAGACGATGCGCACTCAAGTCGCCATTATCGGTTCCGGGCCGTCCGGCCTGCTGCTCGGCCAGTTGCTGACGGAGGCCGGTATCGACAACGTCATTCTCGATCGCGTCGGCAAGGATTACATTCTCGGCCGCGTGCGCGCCGGCGTTCTTGAAGAAGGCACCGTCCGGTTGCTGGATCAGGCGAAGGCAAGCGAACGTTTGCATGCCGAGGGCTTGCCGCATGATGGTTTCTCGCTCGCCTTCGACGGCCGCGATCATCGCATCGACCTTCACGGCCTCACCGGGGGCAAGCGGGTCGTCATTTACGGTCAGACGGAGATGACCCGCGACCTGATGGCCCGCCGCGAGGAAAGCGGCGCTCCAACCATCTATAGCGCCGCCAACGTCCAGCCGCATGGCTTCGATGGCGATACGCCCCATCTGACCTACGAGAAGGACGGCATTTCGCATCGCATCGATTGCGATTTCATTGCCGGCTGCGACGGCTTCCATGGCGTCAGCCGCAAATCGGTTCCGCAAAAGGCGATCCGCAATTTCGAGAAGGTCTATCCCTTCGGCTGGCTCGGCGTGCTGGCGGAGGTGGCGCCCGTCAATCACGAGCTGATCTATGCCAACCATCCCCGTGGCTTCGCTCTATGCTCCATGCGATCGATGACACGCAGTCGCTATTACATTCAGTGTTCGCTCGACGAGAAGGTCGAGGACTGGAGCGACGATCGCTTCTGGGATGAATTGCGCCGCCGCCTGCCGGCCCATCATGCCGAGGCGCTGACCACCGCGCCGTCCTTCGAGAAATCGATCGCGCCGCTGCGCTCCTTCGTGGCCGAGCCCATGCGTTTCGGCCGCCTTTTCCTCGTCGGCGATGCCGCCCATATCGTGCCACCGACCGGTGCCAAGGGGCTCAATCTGGCGGCAAGCGACGTGTATTACCTGTTTTCGGGCCTCGCCGAGCATTATCAGGATCGCTCGAATGCCGGATTGGAGGCCTATTCCCATCGGGCGCTCGCCCGGGTCTGGAAGGCGGTGCGCTTCTCCTGGTGGATGACGACGATGATGCATCGTTTTCCCGAGACAAATGATTTCGATCAGAAGATCCAGGAAGCCGAGCTCGATTATCTCACCCATTCGCGCGCAGCCTCGACGGCGCTCGCTGAGAATTATGTGGGCCTGCCGTTCTGAAGCGGGTCAATCGCCTATGGATAGGTAAGCCCCTCATCCGTCCTCTCCCAGTTTCGCTTCGCTCAACTGTTCGAGTCCACCTTCTCCCCGCACGCGGGGCGAAGGGGTTTGGCACTGTCGCCCCCTCTCCCCGTCAAAACGGGGAGAGGGCTGAGGTGAGGGGCATTTTCAGTTTTCTAAGCCGCCTCAAAACTTCTTGGCGACCTCGCTTGCTGCTTCCCGGATCGTCTGCATCAGGATGGACAGGGGCAGGCTTGGAATGGCGTCGGTGCGCATGGTCAAACCCACAGGTCCCTTCGTCTCGCTGGTATCGATCGGCAGAAGCGCCAGCAATCCGTCATCGACATCGCCGGCAACGACGCCGGCCGAGATGATCCAGATGGCGTCGCTGGAGCGCACGAAGGCGCGGCCGAAGGAGTCGGACACGGTTTCGATCTGGTTGGGCAATCCGCCGGCGCCGTTGGCTATCAGAAAGCTCTCGACGAAAGGTCGGATGATCGAGCCGCGCGTCGGCATCAGGACCGTATAGAGGTTGAGATCGGAAAACAGCGATTGCCTGTCGGATAGCAGCGGATGGCCGGCCCGGACGGCGAAGACGACCTGTTCGGAATAGAGATGCTCGAAGGAAAAACCGGTCATCTTGTCGGGGCTTGCCAATCGGCCGACGACCAGATCGAGATCGCCGACGCGCAATTGCTCCAGAAGCACGGCATTCTCGCCTGTCACGATCTTGATGCGGCTCCAGGTCTCCTCTTTGAGAAACAGGTCCATCGCCCGCGGCATGATCCGCGTCGAGACCGTCGGCAGCGCGCCGACGCGGATCGGTGGCGCTTCACCGGAACGCTCCTGCGAGACGGAATCCAGCCCCTGCCTGAGGGCGGTGAGTGCCGCGCCGGCATGGCGGAGAAAGACTTCGCCGTAGCGGGTGATGCGGATGCCGCGCCCATCGCGCTCGAAGACGGCGACCCCAAGCGCTTCTTCCAGTTCGCGGATCGTTTTCGTCACTGCCGGCTGGCTGATATTCAGCAGTCCGGCTGCCTTGATCACGCTTTTCTGACGCGCAACCTCGACAAAGGTCTGCAGATGGCGGAACTTGATGCGCGCGTCGAGCATGCTCATTCATAACCTTGGAGTTATCGTAGGGCAAAGAAATATCATTTTACCTAACCAGATTATACATCCAATCTCATGGTCGAGGAGATTTCCAGTGCAGTTTGCCCGCATCAACGACGTCACGATCCACTATCAGATTATTGGCGGCCCCGCCGACAAGCCGGTTCTTGTCTTTGTCAATTCGCTCGGCACCGATTTCCGGATCTGGCGGGATGTGATCGTGCGGCTCGCCGGCGATTTCGCCATCGTTCTTTACGACAAGCGCGGCCATGGTCTCTCCGATCTCGGCCAGATGCCCTATTCCATCGAGGATCATGCGACCGATCTTGCCGGCCTGCTCGATTTCCTTTCAGTCAAGAATGCCATTATCTGCGGCCTGTCGGTTGGTGGGCTGATTGCGCAGTCGCTCTATCAGCGGCGTCCGGATCTGGTGAGAGCGCTGATCCTCTGCGATACCGCTGCGAAGATCGGCACGGCCGACAGCTGGAATGCCCGCATCGAGCAGGTCGAGGCACATGGCATTGAATCCATCGTCGATTCCATCATGGAGCGCTGGTTCACGCCGGCCTTCCGTCGTCCGGAAAACATCGCCTTCGCCGGCTATTGCAACATGCTGATCCGCCAGCCGGTCGCCGGTTACGCCGCCACTTGTGCTGCCCTTCGCGATGCCGATTTGACCGAAGCCGCGGCCAAGATCGCCGTGCCCACCATTTGCATCGTCGGCGATCAGGACGGCTCGACCCCGCCGGAACTGGTACTGTCGACGGCCAAGCTCATTCCGAATGCGCGCTATGAAGTCATCAAGGACGCCGGCCATATTCCCTGCGTCGAACAACCCGAGGCGTTGACCGAAGTCATCCGTGCCTTCATCGATGTCGTCCTGCGTGGAGAACAAGCCTGATGAATGACCCTACCGCGCCGTCCGAGCGCTATCTGCAGGGCATGGCGACACGCCGTGCCGTGCTCGGCGATGATCATGTCGATCGCGCCCAGCAAGCTGTGACGGAGTTCGACCAGCCTTTCCAGGAGCTGATCACCGAGGCGGCTTGGGGGCACGTCTGGTCGCGCCCGACGCTCAGCCGGCGCGAGCGCTCCATTGTGACGATCGCGCTTCTGGCCGCACTCGGTCAGGATGATGAGGTGGCCATGCACGTGCGCGCCACGCGTAACACCGGCGCGACGCGCGAGGACATCTGCGAGGCGCTTCTGCATGTGGCGATCTATGCCGGCGTGCCGGCAGCAAACCATGCGATCAAGATCGCCAAGCAGGTTTTCGAACAGATGGACGCCGAACGGGCGGCATGAAACGAGGCAGACATGTCCGATAGAAGCAACAGCAAGCCCGAAACGGGCGCCTTTTTCGCCCGGGACCGCGCCTGGCATCCGCCGGCATTTTCGCCCGGCTACAAGACCTCCGTACTGCGCTCGCCGCAGCGCGCATTGCTCTCGCTCGACGGCACGATCTCGGAGATCACCGGACCGGTCTTCGGCCATTCGATATTGAACGAGCTCGACAACGATCTGATCCATAATTTCGCCAAGCCCGGCGAAAGCGCCATCGGTGAACGGATCATCGTGCATGGCCGTGTGCTCGACGAACGCGGCCGGCCGGTGCCGGGCGTGCTGCTCGAATTCTGGCAGGCCAATGCCGGTGGGCGTTATCGCCACAAGAAGGAAACCTATCTCGCCGCCATCGACCCGAATTTTGGCGGCTGCGGCCGCGCCATCACCGATGATGAGGGCCGCTACGCTTTCCGCACCATTCGCCCCGGCGCCTATCCATGGCCGAACGGCGTCAATGACTGGCGCCCGGCCCATATCCACTTCTCCGTCTTCGGTCATGGCTTTGCGCAACGGCTGATCACGCAAATGTATTTCGAGGGCGACCCGATGATCTGGAAATGTCCGATCGTCGGCACGATCCCTGACAAACAGGCGATCGAGCAGCTGATTGCGCCGCTCGACTGGGGTAATACGATCCCGATGGATGCCCGCGCCTATAAATTCGATATCGTGCTGCGCGGTCGCCGTTCGACCCTGTTCGAAAACCGGCTGGAGGGCAATTGATGGTACAGGATCTCGGTTACCTCAAGGAAACGCCGTCGCAGACGGCAGGGCCTTACGTCCATATCGGCCTGACGCCGAATTACAGCGAAATCGGCGGCGTCTACGAAACGGACCTCGGCTCCGTCATGGTCAATGACAAGACGCTTGGTGAGCGCATCACGGTGACGGGCAGGGTTCTCGATGGCGCTGGAGCGCCGGTCAAGGATGCCGTCCTCGAAATCTGGCAGGCGGACAGCGCCGGATTGTACAATAGCCCATCGGAGCTGCGCGGCACGGCCGATCCGAATTTCACCGGCTGGGGCCGCTGCCCGACCAATTCCACCGATGGCGTTTTCCGCTTCGAAACCATCAAGCCCGGCCGTGTTCCCTTCAAGGACGGCCGCAAGATGGCGCCGCATATCACCGTCTGGATCGTTGCGCGCGGGATCAATATCGGCCTGCACACGCGGATGTATTTTCCGGAAGAGGTTGCAGCCAATGCTGAAGATCCCTTGCTGGCGCGCATCGAGCATCGGGATCGCCTCGCGACGCTGATTGCCGCGAAGGAAGGCTCCGTCTACACCTTCGATGTCCATTTGCAGGGCGACAAGGAAACGGTTTTCCTCGATATATAGGCCATGAGCGTTTCTCCCTTCGATCACCCGTTCCTGTCCGGCCTCCTCGGTGACGAGGAGATTGCGGCCTATTTCTCGGCCCAGGCCGATATTCGTTCCATGCTGGCCTTCGAAGCGGCACTTGCCGAGGTCGAGGCGCAGCATGGGTTGATCCCGCAAGCGGCGGCTGGGCGGATCGTGGAGGTTTGCACGGATTTCGAGCCTGACCTGCCCAGCCTGAAGACGGCAACGGCATCGGATGGCGTCGTCGTGCCGGATCTTGTTCGGCAACTGCGCAAGGCGGTCGGCGAGGATGCAGGCAAACATGTCCACTTCGGCGCCACCAGCCAGGATGTCATCGACACCAGCTTGATGATGCGTCTGAAGGCGGTCGCCTTTATCCTGAGCGGCCGCCTCTTTGCCGTATCGTCCGCGCTCGCCAAGTTGGATGAGCGTTTCGGATCGAACAGGCTCATGGGCCACACCAGAATGCAGGCGGCGATCGCGATCACCGTCGCCGATCGGTTGCAAGCATGGCGTCATCCGCTCGATCAATATCGCGATCGGCTGACGCAGCAGAGTTTCCCACTGCAGTTCGGTGGGGCGGCGGGTACGCTGGAAAAATTCGGGCCGCAGGCGGTGGAAATCAGGAGTTCGCTGGCACAAGCGCTTGGCCTGACGGACGAGCCGCAATGGCAAAGCCAGAGAGGGCGCATTGCTGAGCTTGCCGGGCTCTTATCGATGATCTCGGGCAGCCTCGGCAAGATCGGCCAGGATGTTGCCCTTCTGGCGCAGGCGGGCGACGAGATCGAGCTTGCCGGCGGCGGCGGCTCCTCGGCTATGCCGCACAAGCAGAACCCCGTCGCGGCCGAAACGCTGGTCACGCTTGCCCGCTTCAATGCGGTGCAGCTTTCGGGCATTCACCAGTCGCTCGTGCACGAGCAGGAGCGCTCCGGTGCCGCCTGGACATTGGAATGGCTGCTGTTGCCGCCTATGGTAGTGGCGACGGCAGCCTCATTGCGTCATGCGTTGCAGCTGGTCGGTTCGATCAAGCACTTGGGAACGGCAGCCGAGTAGGATATTCGTCGCCATTCATAACTGAAACGGTATGGAAGCAAGGTTTTATTTCATTTTACATCACCATTTCACATGAGAAATTGGCGATGATCAGAATTTGAATGATCAAGGGCGGCTTAAAAAGACGGCTGCCGGGAGGAGAAAAATGAAACGGTTTGTCTTGGCCGCCATTGCGGCCGTTGCCCTTGGCGGCGCTGCCTATGCCGATACCATCAAGGTCGGTGTCATCGGTCCGTTTTCCGGTCCGTTCGCGCTGCAGGGCAAGAATTTCAAGGCCGGCATCGACGCCTATATGGCTGTCAATGGCAAGAAGGTCGGCAATGACGAGGTGGAGGTGATCTACCGAGATTTGCCCGCGGCCGATCCCGCCCAATCGAAGTCGCTCGCCCAGGAGCTCGTCGTCAAGGAGAAGGTGCAGTATCTCGCCGGCTTCTACTTCACGCCGGATGCGATGGCGGTGACGCCGATCCTCAAGCAGGCCAATGTGCCGATGGTGATCTTCAATGCCGCCACCTCGGCGATCGTCACCAAGAGCCCGCTCGTCGTGCGCACCTCCTTCACCACCTGGCAGACCTCGACGCCGATCGCCAAGGTCGCCTTTGATGCCGGCGTGAAGAAGGTTATCTCCGTCGTCAGCGATTACGGTCCGGGCGTCGATGCCGAAAATGCCTTCAAGGCCGGTTTCGAGAAGCAGGGCGGTCAGGTGGTCCAGGCGATCCGTATGCCGCTCTCGACCAATGATTTCAGCCCGATCATGCAGCGGATCAAGGATTCCGGCGCGCAAGGCGTCTTCGCCTTCCTGCCCTCCGGCCCGACGACGCTCGGCTTCGTTAAGGCCTATAACGAGAACGGTCTGAAGGCGGCCGGCATCAAGCTGTTCGCGCCTGGCGACCTGACGCAGGAATCCGATCTGCCGGCGCTTGGCGATGCGGCGCTCGGCATGCAGACGACCTTCCACTATTCGATTTCGCATGACTCGCCCGAAAACAAGGCCTTCGTCGCAGCTGCCGGCAAGGCGATCGGCAATCCTGCCGAGCTGACCTTCCCGGCCGTCGGCGCCTTCGACGGCATGCATGTCATCTACAAGATGATCGAGGCGACTGGCGGCAAGCAGGATGCGCAGAAGGCCGTTGATGCCGTGAAGGGCCTGTCTTGGGTCAGCCCACGCGGCCCAGTCACCATCGATGCGGAAAGCCGGCATATCACGCAGAACATCTATCTGCGCGAGGTCGCCAAGGGCGATGACGGCAAATACTACAACAAGGAAATCCAGACCTTCGAGAAGCAGGGCGATCCCGGCCTTGCCGCTGCGAAGTAAGCGCTCCTGAAGCTCCAACCCCTGATCGGAAGCCTCCAATCAGGGGTGTGACGACAGCGGCCGCGCAACAACAACCGGACCAGCAATTTCAATGCAAACCGTGCTCAGCATAGCAGTCGATGCCCTCGCTTACGGGATGGTGCTGTTCGTCATCTCCATTGGCCTCTCGGTCACGATGGGGTTGATGCGCGTCGTCAATCTGGCCCATGGTGCCTTTGCCATGATCGGCGGTTATATCGCCTCCTACGCCGCGCACGATCTTGGCCTTGGCTATGCTGCCGCCGTATTGCTGGCGGTGGTGGGCACCGTCATCATCTCCATCCCGATCGAACGGCTGCTCTATCGGCGCATTTATGGTGCGCCCGAGTTGACGCAGGTTCTGATGACGATCGGCATCACCTTCTGCATCATCGGCATTGCCAACTACGTCTTCGGCCCGACTTTGAAGACCGTTCCCTTGCCGGGCGGCCTGCAAGGCTCTGTCGACCTTGGCTTCCGTACCATTGGCACCCATCGCATCTTCGCGATCGTCTGCGGCCTCATCGTTGCTTTGGCGCTGTGGTACACGATTGAGAAGACCTCCTTCGGCGTGAAGCTGCGCGCTTCGGTCGATAATGCAGCAATGGCGGCCGCTCTCGGCGTCAGGACGGAAGTGGTCTATGCGGTCAGCTTCGCCATTGCCGTCGGGCTTGCGGCCTTCGGTGGGGTCGTGGGTGCTGAGCTGCTACCGGTCGAACCCTATTATGCCCTGCGCTATATGGTAACGTTCCTCGTTGTCGTTTCCGTCGGCGGCGCGGGCTCGATTTCCGGCGCGCTTCTCGCCTGCCTCATCCTCGGCTGCATCGATACGACTGGCCGTTACCTCATGCCGGAATATGGGGAATTCTTCTTCTATCTGGCCGTCATCGCCATTGTCTGCGTCTTCCCGCGCGGCTTTGCAGGGAGAATGAAGTAACATGGCTTTGACCCTTGAAAGAGAGGCCGCGCCGACCGTGACCAGACATCGTACATTCGGGCAAGACCTGGTCGCGGTAGCGGTCATCATCGTCGTGGCTGCCGCCGGCTACCTGCTTTTTCCGGACAACCTCGCTCTTCTCACGCGGCTGATCGCGATCGCCCTTCTTGTCCTCTCGCTCGATCTCGTCACCGGCTATTGCGGCGTGGCGACCCTCGGCCATGCAGCGCTGTTCGGTGCCGGCGCCTACGCTGCCGGCATCGCATCGGCCCATTATGGCATCAACGATCCCTTGCTGATGACACTTGCTGGCATCGTCGCCGGAGCCACCGCCGGCCTGATCTGTGGCGTCGTCATCCTGAGAGCGCATGGATTGCCGCAACTCGTGCTGTCGATCGCGCTGGTCTATCTTTTCCATGAGTTCGCCAACAAGGCATCGAGCTGGACAGGTGGCAGCGATGGATTGTCGGGCATATCGGCCGATCCTTTGTTCGGTGTTTTTGAGTTCGATCTCTATGGGCATACGGCCTATCTTTACGGCGTGGCACTGCTGCTGATCGCACTCGTGCTTTTGCGCTTTCTCGTCCGTTCTCCCTTCGGCATGCTCTGCCGCGGTATCAGGCAGGATCCCTTGCGCATCCGCGCCATGGGTGCATCGCCGAAAGTGACGCTGATCAAGATGTACATGATTTCCGGCGCCGTTGCCGGTATCGGCGGCGCGCTGAATGCGATCTCGACGCAGGTCGTGGGCCTCGACAGCCTCTCCTTCACGCAATCGGCCGAGGCACTTGTCATGCTCGTGCTCGGCGGCACCGGGTCGCTGTTCGGTGCGCTCGTCGGCACGCTGATCTTCATGCTGTTCGAGGATTACGTCTCGGCCGCCAATCCCTTCCATTGGCTGACGATCGTCGGCGCTTTGCTGATCCTCGTCGTTCTCTTCGCGCCCAAGGGTATTTACGGTACGGCCGCCGCCTATGTGGCCCGCCGCCGGGAGGCGCGGGCATGAGTGCGATTTTCGAGGTCAGCAATCTGAAGAAGGCGTTCGGCGGCCTGACGGTGACGAACAATGTCAGCCTGTCGATGGCGCCGGGAGATCGCGTCGCTCTGATCGGCCCGAACGGCGCCGGCAAGACCAGCTTCGTCAATCTCGTCACGGGCAATCTGCAAGCGGATTCCGGCGAGGTCCGCATCGGGGGTCAGAGCGTCAACAAGGTCGATGCCATCGGCCGTGTCAGGCGCGGGCTGGTGCGTTCTTTCCAGGTGACGCGGCTGTTTCAGGATATGACTCCGGCCGAGCATGTCGGCATGGCGGTGCTGCAGCGGACGGGTCGCTCCGGTCGCATGTTCGGCAATTTCCTCGCCATGCGCGATGTCATGGCCGAGACGGAGGAGTTACTCGGCACGCTCGGTCTCGCATCTCTCGCGCATCGCAAGGTCAGCGAGATTGCTTACGGCCAACAGCGGCTTCTGGAAATCGCCGTCGCCATGGCCTTGAAGCCAAAGGTGCTTCTGCTCGACGAGCCCGCCGCCGGCGTGCCGCAGAGCGATACCGGCCGCATCGAGCAGGCACTGGCCGATCTGCCGGCAGATCTCGCCGTGCTGATGATCGAGCATGACATGGACCTCGTTTTCCGTTTTGCCAAGCGCGTGGTCGTGCTCGCCGCCGGCACGATCATATTCGATGGTTCGCCGAAAGACGTGACGCAGGACGCGCGGGTGCGCGAAGCCTATCTTGGGAGCTACGCCAATGCCGGCCACGCCGCTTGAAGTCGAAAACCTGTCGGCCGGCTACGGGCCGACGCGGGTGCTGGAAGGGGTTTCCTTTTCCGTGCCGGCCGGCGGCCGGCTTGCCGTGCTCGGTCGCAACGGCATGGGCAAGAGCACGCTGCTTGCCACGCTCGCCGGGCAGACCCGGCGCTATGATGGCCGCATCCGGCTGGGCTCGGCCGATATCGCCGGCCTACCAAGCGCCCGCCGCGCCCATCAGGGCCTCGGCTATGTGCCGCAGACGCGCGACGTTTTTCCGACGCTGACGGTGGAGGAAAATCTCTCCGTTGGGCTGAAGGAACGGCCGAAGAGCGCTTTGCAGGAAGCCTATGACATGTTCCCGCGCCTGAAGGAGCGTCGCAAAAATTTAGGCAGCCAGCTTTCCGGCGGCGAGCAGCAGATGCTGTCGACCGCCCGAACGATCCTCGGCCGCCCCTCAGTCCTGCTTCTCGACGAGCCGCTGGAGGGGCTGGCGCCCGTCATCTGCGAGGAGTTGATGACGGCCTTCGCCAAGCTTGCCAAATCAGGCGACATGACGATCCTGCTTGTGGAGCAGCGCATCCAGAGCGCGCTCGATTTTGCCAGCGATGTCATCATTCTGGAGCGCGGTCGGCTTGCCTGGAAGGGGACGCCCGAGGCTCTGGCTGCGGATCATGGTGCGGTCGAGCGTCTGCTCGGCGTCGGTGGACTACATTAGCGCATCCACTCCGGCTGTATTCCAATGGAGTGCGGCCTTATAATGAAACGCTATGCTTTCACCAGCCGCCTGCGGTTGCGGCGACTGTTCCGTTTATCGTAGACAGTCCGCCTGCTTGTTTCTGAGGAGGTGCAAGATGGACCGATTTACCGGCGGCTGCCTGTGCGGCAAGGTGCGGATCGTCGCGTCGGGGCGCCCCTATCGTGTCGGCATTTGTCATTGTCTCGACTGCCGCAAGCATCATGGCGCGCTTTTCCATGCCTCCGCAATCTTTCCCGAGGATGCGGTGACGATCGAAGGCGAAACACGCGACTATGCCGGCCGATTTTTCTGCCCTCACTGCGGCTCGTCTGTTTTCTCACGAAGCGCGGACGAAATCGAAGTGAACCTCGGGTCTCTCGATGCTCCCGATCAGTTGAGGCCGACCTACGAACTCTGGACCGTCCGCCGCGAATCCTGGCTGCCGCCGTTTCCGCTAGCAAGACGATATGATCACGATCGCGAGGGAACGGGCCGCTTCGAGGAATAGGTCGGGCTCGCCGTAAGCGTTATGCCGACAAAAATCGTCCACGGCGACGGGTATCGAGATTCATGTTGACGATAAAACGTTGACGATTTATCGATATATTATCATCGTTGTTGACGTCGTTCTGCTGGAGGCGGGTTTGTCGGAGAATATTTCGGGTCGTTGGGATTTCTGGATCGATCGCGGCGGCACCTTTACCGATGTCGTCGGGCGCGATCCGTCTGGCACTCTTCACGCCCGCAAGGTCCTCTCGGAAAATCCCGAGGCCTATC
The DNA here is from genome assembly GCF_057784395.1 of Martinezella sp. CNPSo 3957. Lineage (NCBI taxonomy): Bacteria > Pseudomonadati > Pseudomonadota > Alphaproteobacteria > Hyphomicrobiales > Rhizobiaceae > Martinezella > Martinezella sp. CNPSo 3957. The sequence goes on along the minus strand of NZ_JBXSOU010000004.1, from coordinate 316,686 downwards.
GCGATGCGGCCGTCCACGGCATCCGCCTGCATCTCGGTCTCGGCAAGGGCGAGCCGGTTCCTGAAGGTGCGATCGGTGAGGTCCGCATGGGCACGACGGTTGCCACCAATGCGCTGCTCGAGCGCAAGGGCGAGCGCCTTGCTCTGGTGACGACGAAGGGCTTCCGGGACGCGCTGCGCATCGGCTACCAGGAGCGCAAGAAGATCTTCGCGACCGAGATCGTAAAGCCGGAAGCGCTTTACGAAGATGTTGTCGAGATCGAGGAGCGCGTGCTTGCCGACGGCACTGTCGAACTGGCTCTGGATGAAAAGGCTGCGGAAACTGCTCTGCGCGACCTTCTCGCTAGGGGTTATCGCTCCGTCGCCATCGTCTTCATGCATGCCTATAAATTTCCGGCGCATGAGGCCGCGGTAGCGCGGATCGCACGATCGATCGGCTTCGAACAGGTCTCGGTAAGCCATGAGGTCTCGCCGCTGATCAAGCTTGTCGGCCGCGGCGATACGGCTGTCATCGACGCCTATCTCTCGCCGGTGCTCGGCCGTTACATCCACCAGGTCTGCGATGAACTCGATGTCGAGCGCACAGGCGCGCGCGTCATGTTCATGATGTCGTCAGGCGGATTGACGGCCGCTGACATGTTCCAGGGCAAGGATGCCATCCTCTCCGGTCCGGCTGGCGGCGTGGTTGGCCTTGCAAAGACAGGCGAGCAGGCGGGCTTTGCCAATGTCATCGGCTTCGACATGGGCGGCACCTCGACGGATGTGGCGCATTTCGACGGCGAATATGAGCGCGCCTTTGAAACGGAAGTGGCCGGCGTCCGCGTCCGTGCGCCGATGATGCTCATCCATACCGTTGCGGCCGGCGGTGGCTCGATCCTGCATTTCGATGGCGATCGCTTCCGCGTCGGTCCAGATTCGGCTGGCGCCTTTCCAGGCCCGGCCTGCTACCGCAATGGCGGCCCGCTGGCCGTCACCGATGCGAACGTGATGGCCGGCAAGCTTCTGCCGGAATTCTTCCCCTCGATCTTCGGACCCAACCAGGATCAGCCGCTCGACGTCGAGACGGTGCGCGCCAAGTTCGCAGCGCTCGCAGCCGAAATCGATGATGGCCGCAACCCGGAAGACGTCGCCGACGGCTTCATCCGCATCGCGGTTGCCAACATGGTCGAGGCAATCAAGAAGATCTCGGTGCAGCGCGGCTACGACGTCACCCGCTATGCGCTCAACTGCTTCGGCGGCGCCGGTGGGCAACATGCCTGCCTGGTCGCAGATGCGCTTGGGATGAAGAGCATCCTTCTGCACCCGATGTCCGGCCTTCTCTCCGCCTATGGCATGGGGCTTGCCGATATCCGCGCAACGCGTCAAAAGGCGCTGGGTGTTTCCCTCGATGATGCCGCGCCAGCAGCTATCGCAGCGCTTGGCAGCGAACTGCGCGGCGAATGCGTGCCCGAACTGGAAGCGCAGGGCGTCGCAACGGCCGACATCAAGACGGTCCAGCGCGCCCACATTCGCTATGCCGGCACCGATACCTTGTTGGCGGTCGAGACGACCTTCCCGGAAATCGACGCTCCATCACGGCTGCGCAGTCAGTTCGAGGCCCTGCATAAGCGCCGCTTCGGCTTCGTTGCCGAGGACAAGCCTTTGGTCGTGGAGGCCGTCGAGATCGAAACGATCGGCGGCGCTGCGGCCGATATCGCAGTCGAGCTGGAGACGAGCGCCGAAGGTGAAGCTGAAGCGGCAAGGCGCACCGCCTTCTACTCGAACGGCGATAGCCATGATGCGGCCGTCGTCCTGCGCCAGGCGATCAAGCCCGGCCAGACCGTGACCGGCCCCGCGATCATCATCGAGCCGAACCAGACGATCGTCATCGAGGACGGCTGGCAGGCGCAGCTGACGGTCAAGGATCATATCGTCCTCAAGCGCATCAAGGCGCTACCGGAGCGCAGTGCCATCGGCACCAAGGCCGATCCCGTCATGCTGGAAATCTTCAACAATCTCTTCATGTCGATCGCCGAGCAGATGGGCATGACGCTGCAGAACACCGCCTATTCGGTCAATATCAAGGAGCGGCTGGATTTCTCCTGTGCCGTCTTCGATGCGGAAGGCAATCTGGTTGCCAACGCGCCGCATATGCCGGTTCATCTGGGCTCTATGGATGCATCCGTCGCAACCGCGATCCGCGAGAACGCCGTCATTCATCCGGGCGACGTCTTCCTGATCAATGCGCCTTACAATGGCGGCACGCATCTGCCCGACCTGACGGTTTGCACCCCGGTCTTCGACGATGCGGGTGAGAAGATCCGCTTCTGGGTCGCCAGCCGCGGCCACCATGCCGATATCGGCGGCATTTCGCCGGGATCGATGTCGCCGCTTGCCACCCATATCGAGGAAGAAGGCGTCTATATCGACAATTTCAAGCTGCTTGATCGCGGCCGATTCTGTGAGGCAGAACTTACCAAACTGCTGACGGCTGCGCGTTATCCGGTGCGCACGCTGGCGCAGAACATCAACGATCTCAAGGCCCAGGTCGCTGCCAACGAGAAGGGCGTCGCCGAGCTGAAGAAGATGATCGTTCACTTCGGTGAAGATGTCGTCGACGCCTATATGGGTCACGTTCAGGACAACGCCGCCGAAAGCGTGCGCCGCGTCCTCGATCGTCTGTCCGACGGCGAATTCAGCTATGAAATGGATCAGGGCTGCAAGATCGTCGTCAAGATCTCGATCGACAAGGACAAGCGCGAGGCGACGGTCGATTTCACCGGCACATCCGCGCAGCGCCCGGATAATTTCAATGCGCCGCAGCCGGTGACGCGGGCCGCCGTGCTCTATGTGTTCCGCGTGCTAGTCGAGGCCGATATTCCGATGAATGCCGGCTGCCTGAGGCCGATCCGGATCATCATTCCCGAAGGCACCATGCTGACGCCGAAATATCCGGCGGCCGTCGTCGCCGGCAATGTCGAGGTCAGCCAGGCCGTGACCAACTGCCTGTTCGGCGCTGTCGAGGCGCTCGCCGCTGCCCAGGGTACGATGAACAATCTGACCTTCGGCAACGACGCCTATCAATATTACGAGACGATCTGCTCGGGTGCGCCGGCGGGACCGGGCTTCAATGGTGCGGACGCGGTTCACACACACATGACCAACTCGCGTCTCACCGATCCTGAAATCCTTGAGACGCGTTTCCCGGTCGTGCTGGAAGATTTCCACATTCGCCCGAATTCTGGCGGACGCGGTAAGTGGAATGCCGGCAACGGCACGCAGCGCACCATCCGCACACGCGAAAAGCTGGAATTCGCGATCCTGTCGGGACATCGGCGCGTAGCGCCCTTCGGCGTCAAGGGCGGCGAGGCAGGCCAGACCGGCCGCAACTATGTCCGCCGCAACGATGGCAAGGTCGAAGAGCTGATCGGTTCGGCCCATACCGTGCTCGAAGCGGGCGAGGCCTTTACCGTCGTCACCCCCACCGGCGGTGGCTACGGAAAGCGGAGTGAATAGGAATCTAATGTTGGAGCCGAGCGGCAATTGACCGCTCGGCCTGTTGATCTGCAGGGCCTTGATCCGGGTTCGAAGGAGTTTCAGGTGACGTCCGAGGAAAAGAGCGAACGGCGTGAATTGATCGTATCGTCGGCCCATCTGGCCGGCGGCAGCTCGCCGGCCCTGTCGGAGCTGGAATACGGGTCGATCCTCTTTTCGCATGCCTTCAATCGATGGCTGGTGCGCTGCATGGCGGCGGCCGGCGTGCCTGGCCTTTCGCCGATCGAGATCCTGATCATCCATTCCGTGCGGCATCGCGACCGGCCGAAAACGCTTGCCGATCTCTGCCTCGTCCTCGACATTGAGGACACGCATGTCGCCAATTACGCCATCAAGAAGCTCGAGGCGGCAGGTCTTGTCAAAAGCGGCAAGGCCGGCAAGGAAAAGACCATCCGGGTCACCGACAAGGGCCTGGACGCGCTGAAGCGCTATACCGAAATTCGCGAGCGGCTGCTTGTCGAGGCGACGAAAGTATCGGGTCTCTCGCAAGATGACCTCTCCGATATCGCCTCGCATCTCAGGGCATTGTCCGGCTATTACGAACAGGCCGCACGGTCGGCCGCGACGCTGTAAGATAAAGGCGCCCAAGTTTCTTCCAAATCTTCTTTGCTCTACCCAAGGTTCGCTTTTCATTGAGCGCTAATATAATTTGGGTCGCCGGCGTCACACGCAAATTCCCGCCTCTTATCTATTCTGCCATTTCATACCTATATTAGGTCTGTGCGATCCGTTGGCGGCAATCCGTTCAACGATCTATGTCGGCCGACCGATGAGATCCAGTTTTTACCACTGCGCGACTTTTAGAAATTGCTGGCTTCGCACGATAGCAAAAGTGTGCTTTTTTTGACCGAAAGGGGAATGGTGTAAAAACTTCCATGAACAACGATAGTTTTGAGCTGAAATTTTGGGGCGTGCGGGGAAGCATCCCTGTATCGGGACCGGAATTTGAGCGGTACGGCGGTAATACGTCGTGCATAGAGTTACGGCATGCGGGCAGGCATATCTTATTCGACGCCGGAACGGGTTTGCGCGAAGCGGCCGGCTCGCTTGCCAAGGAAGGGGTCCGCGATATCGATCTCTTCTTCACTCACTCCCACTACGACCACATCATCGGGCTGCCTTTCTTCAACGCGATCTACGATCCGCGCGTCAGCGTCGATCTCTGGTCGGGCCATCTGGCGGGCAAGACGACGACGCGGCAGTTGATCGGCCAGTTCATGCGGCCGCCGTGGTTTCCTGTTGAACCCGACATCTGTCGTGCGACGATGAATTTCCGCGATTTCGCCGCCGGCGATACGTTGAAGCCGCATCCGGGCATCGTCATCCATACGACGAGGCTGAACCATCCCGGCGGCTGTATCGGCTATCGCATCGAATGGGCGGGCCGGGTGATCGCCATGGTCTATGATACCGAGCATGTGGCAGGCAAACTCGACGAGGCCGCGCTTGAGCTGATGGCGGATGCAGACCTTGCCATCTACGACGCGACCTATCTCGAAACGGAGATGCAGAAATATCTCGGTTTTGGCCATTCTACATGGCAGGAGGGCATCAAGCTCGCCAAGAAGGCCGGTGCCAAGCGGCTTGCCATGTTCCACCATGCGCCCGGCCGCACCGACAGCGAACTGGATGACATGCAGCACGATGCGCAGAAGAGCTTCCCTGAAGCGTTCTTCGCCTTTGACGGACAATCGCTGCAGCTCTGAGATACGTTTGGCGGCAAGCGTCCGTCGTTAGACCGGGCCACACCCCGTAGACTGGAACGACTTTCGGGAGGTTGCAAGCATGGCCGTCAAACGGATGGACAATGTCGGAATCGTCGTCGAAGACCTGGCAGCGACGATTGATTTCTTTCGCGAGCTTGGTCTTGAGCTGGAAGGGCAGGCGACGATTGAGGGAGAGTGGGCCGGGCGTATCACCGGGCTCGGCGATCAGCGCGTCGAAATTGCCATGATGCGAACGCCGGACGGCCACAGCCGGCTGGAGCTCTCCCGTTTCCTTGCGCCGCCTGTCGTCGCGGATCATCGCAACGCCCCGGTCAACGCTTTGGGCTATCTCCGTGTCATGTTTGCCGTGGATGACATCGACGACACCCTTGAAAGGCTCCGCATGCGCGGTGCGCAGCTCGTCGGCGAAGTCGTCCAGTATGGCAACGCATATCGCCTCTGCTATATCCGCGGGCCTGAAGGGCTCCTCATCGGGCTTGCCCAGGAACTCAGCTGAGTGCAATGCGCTTTAGTATACGAAGTTGCCGACTGGCCGCCATTCGATGGCGGCATGGTCGGCCGTTTCTTCGAACAGTGTCTCGACAAAATCCCAAGCGAGATCGTCATGGACGAGATGGTGCGTCATCACCCCGATCGGTTCGTCGTGACCGTCGAAGCGGATCCGGAGCTCTTCCACGAGACGTCCGATCACTTCGGCATGCGGTAGACCGCCGCGCACCCCGTGCCATCTCATGATATCGACATGCGTGTTGATCAAGCCGACAGGGGCCAGTTTTGCCAATCCGAAGACGGAGACGGCGCGATAGCCGAAGGGGGCGAGATGCGGCAGCAGCGCATCGTCGATCCTGTTCCACGGCGGCACCAGCAGCGGTACGAACTGCTTGCCATAAAGAGCTTCGAGTTTATCGAAACCGCGATGCAACTCGTCGAGCACGGCCGCCTGCGGCCGGTGCAGGCCGAGTTCCTGCTTCTTGGTGTCGTCAGGCGCATAGTTCTGGTGGGTCCAGCCATGCACGGTGGCGGTGACATGGCTTTCGCCCGCCAGCCGTTCGGCGAGTGCCTTGCCCGTCGGTTGCGGAATGATCGCAAGCGCCATCGGCACGTCGAAACGATTGGCAAGCGATAGAAGCCGGTCGAGGGCAGGGGTCGGCTCGATGGCGTCGTCGTCGCGGAACCAGAATTTCACCTTTCGTCCGGCCTCGCTCCATCGCTGCAGCTCGTCGCGCAGGGGCTGCCAATCGGCTCTATCGCTCATAATAGGTGTCTCCCAGATATTTTCGAAGAATGGTTTCCAGCCGCTTCGATGCGGCGGGCAGTGAACGCTCCTGATGCACGAAGTCATAGGTTGCGTCTGCCATGGTCTGCCGCAGGTTCTGATCGTTCAAAAGCCGAGCGATGGCGTTGGCGTAGGCCTCGATATCGCCCTCCGCTGTTAGAAGGCCTGTCTTGTCCGCCATCACCACCTCAGGCACACCGGCCGTCGCCTGCGCGACGACGGGCAGGCCCGCTGCCTGCGCCTCGAGATAGGCTAGGCCATAGGCTTCGTTGCAGCCTGGCCAGACGTAGAGACCGGCGGTTGCCAGCTCTTGCGCGATCTCTGCGGTAGAGCGCTCTCCGCGCCAGATGATGCGGTCTTCGCTAAATGCGGAGAATAACGACCTGACCTCGGCCTGCATCGGCCCATCACCGATGATGGTCAGGGTCCAATCCTGATCGCGGATGAGATCGAGCGCACTTGCCAGCATGGCGTAGCTGTCGAACTTGTCGCCCCTGCGCAACATCGCCACCGTAATCAGCCGTCGCGGATCGGCGAAGGAGCGTGCAAAGGGCGCGGTATCGATGAAGGGCGGGAAGCGCTCGTAACGGCTCTCGGGAATTGCATCGAGCAAACCGATCCGGTCGCGCTCGGTGAAGCACAGATTGACGGCGGCCAGCCTTACCGCATCGGCAATAAGGCGCTGGTTCTCGTGCCAGCCGGTCTCGTCATGACGGCGGGAGTAGGAAGCCTCGGCCGTGACATAGGGGATATTAAGCCTCCTGGCGACGAACGGGCCGATGAGATCGGGTGTCTTGTAATAGGGATGATAGGTGAACCATAGATCCGGCGGTGCCGTATCCCGCCACTGCTCCAGCAATTGCTCCGCCTCACTTTTCGCCTGCCGGGCGATCTCCACGCGTGGGCCGGCGTCCGGAGTGGGCGTGAAGCTGCGCAATTCGGAAGCGACTTCGACTTGATGTCCCGCCATCTTCAATGCTGCGATGATCTGGCGCGCCATCAGCCGGTCACCGGATGGGACCCGATGGGCAGGTGACTTCAAGGGAGCGTAAAAGGCGATTTTCATGATGTCGTCACACGGTTGACGATTAAGTGATGGCAGGAACCCGAATCGTGAAAGGATTGCCCGAATTCCGACCGGTTGCGTGACAATAAGATCCCTGCTTCAAAAAGCCGCATCCTCGACAGCATGCGGCGTTGCGGCTACTGCATAATTCCTTAAATCGGAATCGATTTGAGGATAAAACTATGCAGCAGGTTAAAAGTGCTACAGCGACCTTTGCGCGTCATATTTGACGCGCGGCGCTGTAGATGAATAGGCGATAACCGTTTTCGGATCAGTTGTGAACGGGCAATATACATTGGGTTTGATGACCATAGAGGCAAGAAAGCCAATCATGACCGATCGCCTCGTGCGAAAGCTGCGTCTCGGCTCGGGTCTGATCGTTTTTGCTTTCGTCATCATGCATTTGGCCAACCATTCCCTCGGCCTGATCTCGCTCGGCATGGCCGAGCATGCGCAACATTGGTTCATGGCGGTTTGGCGCAATCCGGTCGGAACCGTGCTGCTCTATGGGGCGCTGATCCTGCATATCCTGCTCGTGCTGCGAATGCTCTACAAGCGCAGGACGCTCGTCATGCCCGCCGGCGAGGCTTTCCAGATCGTTACCGGTCTCCTGGTCCCCCTCCTGCTGATCGACCATATCGTTGCGACACGCATCGTTCATGAGGTCTACGGCTATCACGACACCTATAAGGCGATCGTGCGCACCCTCTGGGTGACTTCGCCGTTCAATGGGATGCGCCAGTCGTTCGTCCTCCTGATCGTTTGGCTTCACGGATGCATCGGCGTTCATTTCTGGCTGCGCTACCGGCGTTGGTATATGGCGATCGCGCCCGTCATGCTGTCGCTTGCCATCGTCCTGCCGATTCTCGCTTTGCTCGGCTTTGCCGCAATGGGCAAGACGGTGGCGCATGAGGTCGCCCAGGAGGATGAGCGCGGCTATCCAGGCGGCTATTACAGCGACGTACGAAGCTTTGGCGAAACAGGCTCGGCGCCCGGCGGTAAGATGGCGGAAGACTTGTGGCCTTACCGCGCCGGATTCTATGGCGCCTTCAGTCTGTCGATCGCCGTTCTTTTTGCCTTCCGAGCGCATCGCAGACTGCGAGAACGGCAATATCAGGTCGCCATTCGTTACGCAGGTGGGGAAATCGTCCATGCACCACGCGGTTTCAGCGTGCTCGAGGCAAGCCGTCTTGGCGGCATTCCCCATTATTCGGTCTGTGGAGGCAAGGGGCAATGCTCCACCTGCCGCGTGCAGATCATCGAGGGAGCCGAAAATCTGCCGCCGCCCGAGCCGCTGGAGCTGAAGACCTTGAACCGTATCGGCGCCACGCCGGATGTCAGGCTTGCCTGCCAGCTGCGCCCGACCGGCAATGTCAGCGTGGTGCCATTGCTGACGCCGATGGCCGAGGCGGCGATCCCGGTCTACACGCAGGCCGCAAGTCCCGGCCGCGAGCGCGAGATCGTCGTATTCTTCTGCGATCTACGCCATTTCACCTCGCTGACGGAATCGCGGCTGCCCTTCGACATCGTTTTTCTGCTCAACCGCTATTTCGCCATCGTTGGCCGCATCATCGAAGAAAATGGCGGTCGGCTGGACAAATTCATCGGCGATGGCGCGATGGCGCTCTTCGGCCTTCGCGCAACCCCGAAAGAGGCCAATCGGCAGGCCCTGAAGGCGGCCGCCGCGATCATCCGCGAGATCGACAAGCTCAGTGCCGAGCTGGCTGATGACCTGGCTGCCCCGCTCGAAATCGCCATCGGCATCCATACCGGCCTCGCAGTCGTGGGCTCGATGGGATACGGCACCGTCAAGAACGTGACGGCGATCGGCGATACCGTCAATGTCGCCAGCCGTCTGGAAAGCGTCGCCAAGGAATTCAACGCCGCGCTGGTCTTTTCGGAGCCGGTGGCGCAGCTTTCGGAAGCCGATGTCGCCAGCACCGAAAGCCGCGAGATTGCCGTCAGAGGCCGCGGTGAGCCCTTGCGAGTCTATATCGTTTCGAAAGAGGCGAGCGCGCACCTTGCCTGATTTTCAGAGAGTGGCGGCGGCGTCGCCCTTGTCCGTTTGCAACGGAATGGCGCCGGTGTAGAGATGGCGCTCATGTTTGACGCCAAGATTCTCACACGAAAATACTGGAAGCGAGCTTTTCGCCGCAAGCGGGACGCGATCGCCACGCGCTTGTTCGACACCAGGCTCGGCCGGGATATCCTTGTCAGTGCGATCGGCCCCCGCGTGAAGATGATGACGGTCGATTGCGGCGATCACATCCTCAGTTTCTCGCCGGCCGACTACATCGGCCGCAAGGTTTTTCGCAAAGGGCATTTCGAGCGCGACCATGTCGATCGCCTGCTGAGCGTCCTGCGCGAACACGGCCTGTTGCGCAAGGGATCGGCGCTCCTGGAACTCGGCGGCAATATCGGCACGCAGACCTGCTATTTTGCCTTCAGCGGCGCCTATGACCGCATCGTCAGCGTCGAGCCGGACCCGCGCAATTTTCGCCTGCTGGCGGTCAATATTGCCGATAATGGCCTGAAGGAAATGGTGACTGCGGTCAATTGCGCCGCCGGCGATCGCGAGGGTCAGCTCGATTTCTATCTCAATCACAAGAACCATGGCAAAAGCAGCGCGCTGCGGCAAAGTCCGACCGACGAGAAGATCTCGGTGCCCGTCCGGCCGGTCGGCGATATCCTGCTGCAGGCAGGCGTCGATCCCGCCGATGTCGGGCTGATCTGGATGGACATCGAGGGATACGAGCCGGTTGCCTGCCGTTCGATGGGCGTGCTGATGGCCCGCAAGGTGCCGCTCTATATGGAATTCACACCGGCCTTCTACGGCAAGGATCAGACCAGAGACTTCATTGTCGATCTTGCCCGGCACTATAGCGAATGTCTCGCCTTCTTCGAAAGCGGCGAGCGGATCATGAAGGTGGTCGAACTGCCGGTGGCGGGCGAACAGTTCGACGTCCTGTTTCTGCGCTGATCCTATCTGCGCCGATAGATGAAATAGCGCCCGTCCTTGACGCTTGAGGGCAGCGGCAGCACAGCGAGATCCGGATGGTCGAGGGGAAGGCCGCTGACCGCAAGCCCGCCCGATGCCAGCACGCCAGCCATGATTTCCGGCAGCCAGGTCAATGTTATCGCATCCTTGTCTTCATAGCCGGTGCCGATATCGGCATGGGCGAGCGAGGCGTTGGCGCCGATGAAAGTTCTCGCCGTGTCCTTGATCTCACCGAGAACAAGGTTTTCGGCCGACGGCATGGAAGGACCATAGGCATTGACCGTCCGGTCGAATGCGACAATGCGATGATCGGGGAAGAGTTCGCGCAGATGATCGAAGGTGCGGCCGTTGCCGAGGCCAAGCTCCAGCACCGGGCCGTCGAGCGTTTTCACCTCATCGGCAACGGCGTTGAGAATGTCGCGCTGCGCACTGAGGCGGCGAATGAAACTATCCAGGCGGCTCATCGTATTTGAAATATCCTTGGCGTTCTATGCCTCTTCCGCCGTGGCCTAGCATGGCGGGCATCGCGGCGTCGACCACCCGCTGGCTTTTCGACGCATTTGTTGTAGGGATAGATTGTCGCGGCGCTCACAGAAGGGGGATATCATGGCCGAGCCGTCCAACGATGATTTCTTCCACAAGCTTTCGGGTTTCACCCGTTTCGAGGGTGTGACCGACAGCGCCAACTATCAGCCCCTGCCGGGTGATTGGTCGATTGCGATCGCCGACATCGTCAGCTCGACAAAGGCGATTGCCGCGGGTCATTACAAGTCGGTCAACATGGCCGGCGCCAGCGTGATTTCCGCCGTGCTGAACGCTTTGGATCGAGGTGATTATCCCTTCGCGTTCGGCGGGGATGGCGCATTGGTGGCAGTCCCGCCCTCCGGCGAGGAGCGGGCGCGGCAGGCGCTTTCAGCGGTGCGGGGCTGGGTGATGGAAGAGCTGCAGCTCGATCTGCGCACCGCCTTGGTGCCGATGGCCGCCATCCGCGACGAGGGGTTCGACGTGCAGGTCGCGCGTTTCAACCCAAACGACCATGTTTCCTACGCCATGTTTTCGGGTGGCGGCACGAGCTGGGCAGAACGGCAGATGAAGGAAGGACGCTTCATCGTCGAAGCGCCGCCGGAAAAGGCGGAGCCCGATCTAACAGGGCTTTCCTGCCGCTGGAATCCGATAAAGGCGCAAAATGGCGAGATCATCTCCATCATCGCCATCGCCGGCGAGGATGGAAACGGTCCGCAGTTTCAGCAATTGGTCGCCGACATCATCGCCATCTCTGCAGAGCAGAGCCGCGACAGCCACCCCGTACCGGTCGAAGGCCCGACGCCAGCATTGAGGTTCGATGGTGTCGATATCGAAGCCCGGGCTCTTGCCGCTCCGGCCAATCGCTGGTGGCGCAAGCTTCTTATCGACGCCCAGGTCATCCTGCTCTGGAGCCTCGACAAGTTCCGCGTAAGGGCAGCATTCTTCGATGCCAAGGCCTATCGGCGCGATCTCGCTGCGAATTCCGATTTCCGCAAGTTCGATGACGGTCTGAAAATGACTATCGATGTCGACGCCGAACATCTCGAACGTATCGAGGCACGCTTACGCCAGGCAGAGGCAGAAGGCGTGTGTCGCTTCGGTCTGCATCGGCAGGACAGTGCGCTGATGACCTGTTTCGTTCCGACGCCTCTCATGCGCGACCATATGCACTTCATCGATGGGGCGAGCGGGGGGTATGCTATGGCAGCCATGGCGTTGCGGGGAAAGCGGCCGCCCGCGCTTGCCGCGGGCGAATGATTTCATCCGCGGCGCGCAGGGCTGCAGTCGCAAATTTATCGATCCATTTGTTTTTTGCCCATTGTGTCAGCTGAATATGCGCCTTATCTCAATGAGAACAAAACGAGAGTCGTTGGTTGTGGCGGCTGTCGTTCTGCCGCATGTCATGTGCGGGGTGTGAGGAAATACAGTCGATATTTTGGGTGCCTGCACGATCCAAGGTGGCAATGGAACGTGTCGGTGCCGTCGCATGATGCTTCTTTCAGTCTTTGACGATGGGCTGGAAGTCCCGGATACGGATGCCGACGAAATCGACGGTACGCCATAGGCGGGGGAGGCATCAAGCATTGCAGGATGGGCCGTGGGAATAATGGCAATCAATTCGGGTGTCTCTGATATTCTTATCGATAAAGTTGCGGAATGGCTGACGCAGGCCGCCCTGACGGGCGAGAACCTGGAAACCGTCGTTCGCGGTTTCTGCGAACGTATGGCCGCCACCGGGATGCCGCTCAAGCGCGTGCATCTGACCTTCTCCATGCTTCATCCGCTCTATGACGCGCTCGGCTTCACCTGGCGTCGGGGTGGCGGTCTGACGATCGAGGGCTACCGGCACGGGAATGAGCAGCCGGAACGCTTCATGCGCAGCCCTTATTATTATCTTCTCTCCAACAATCTTCAGCACCTGCGTCGCCGGATCGACAGTGACGGCGCGGTCGAGTTTCCGATCTTCGAGGACCTGCGCAAGGAGAAGGTGACCGACTACATGGCCTTCGTGCAGACCTTCGGGGCTGGTTCGATGCAGGGCATGATGGGCTCCTGGTCCACCGATAATATCGGTGGTTTCAGCGAGGATATGATCGGCGCGTTGATGCGCATGCAGAACCATCTCGCCATGGCTGCCAAGATGGCTGTTCTCGGCAAGCTCGCCAACAATATGCTGACCACCTATCTCGGCGGCGATGCAGGGAAGCGCGTGCTAAACGGCCAAATCCGCCGAGGCGATGGAGAGACGATCCGAGCAGCGCTCGTCATGGGCGACATGCGGCAATCCACAGTTTTTGCCGAAAAGGAAGGGCGCCAAGCCTATATCGATACGCTGAACGAATTCTTCGATGCGATTGCTGCGCCTTTCAACCGCAACGGTGGCGAGATCTTGAGCTTTCTCGGCGACGGTTTTCTGGCGGTCTATCCGTGCGGCCGGCACAAGGACCCATCCAAGGTCGCGTGCGAAGCCGCGCTGTCGGCTGTTTTCGAAGCGCAGCGCCGCGTTGCCGCGCTCAACAGCGATCGCCAGTCGCGTAATCTGAGCGAGGTGCGCTACGGGATCGGCCTGCATGTCGGCAACGTCATGTTCGGCAATGTCGGATTGAAGGACCGGCTGACCTTTTCGGCCTTTGGCGCGGCGGTCAACGAGGTCGAGCGGCTGCAGTCGCTGACCAAGAAATATTCGACGGAGGTCGTCGCGAGCCAGGCTTTCTCAAGTTACACCGATTGCGAATGGGGGACGCTGGGAGAAGAAAAGCTGCGCGGCGTGCGCCAGCGCTTCACAGTCGTCTCTCCGAAGGCCGCGGCGGCAGCCAGCAGTGCGCTGGAGATCTTTCAGGAGACGGCGGCCGACGGCCTCTCCGAGGCCGAACAGGTTATTCTCTTGCACAGGGATGCCAAGAAGTTCGAGGGCCGTCTTCAAGTCGAAAACCTCGCTCCGTGACGGCACATGCCTTACGCTTCAGCATAAGCCGATATATCACTGGAAAGGCGACAGTTTTTTTACAGTCTCCGCATCGCTTTGACCAGCTAGACACCCGTTATGGCCTACGTTAGTGTGCCGCATAAGGCCACAAAGGTCATGTGAGCGGGAAGTAATATGTATGGCGTCAGGGACTGATCTACTGCGTATCGAGAACCTCGACGTCTCGTTTTCCCTCTACGGGGATAGTCTGCGCGTCGTCAAAAATGCCGGCTTGAGGGTGCTTCCGGGCAAGGTCACGGCGCTCGTCGGCGAATCCGGCTCCGGCAAATCGATCATCAGCCAATCGATTATGGGCATTCTTCCGGCGGCGGCGAAGGCGACCGGACGGATTCTCTTCACCGATCCGCTCGACGGCAAGACCACCGATATTCTCCAGCTGCCGCGTGACGGAGTCGCTATCCGCGCGCTGCGCGGCGCACGCATGGCAAAGATCTTCCAGGAGCCGATGACCTCGCTGTCGCCGTTGCATACGGTCGGCAACCAGATCAGCGAAGCGCTGCGCATTCATAGCGCAGATACCAGCAGAGCCGAGCAGCGTGAAAAGACGGAAGAGATGCTGCATCTCGTCGGCTTTCAGGACCCGGTTCGAACTTTCGACATGTATCCCTTCGAGCTTTCCGGGGGCATGCGCCAGCGTGCAATGATCGCTATGGCGCTGATCTGCAACCCGGCGCTCCTGATTGCCGACGAGCCGACGACCGCGTTGGATGTCACCATTCAGGCGCAGATCCTCGGCCTGCTGCGCAATCTCCAGCAGACGTTCAACATGGCGATGCTGCTGATCACCCATGATCTCGGCGTTGTCGCGAATATGGCCGACGAAGTCGTGGTCATCTATCACGGCGAGATCATGGAAGCAGGCCCGGTCGAGACGATCTTTCGCCAGCCGCAGCATCGCTATCTGAAGGCGCTGATGTCGGCGGTGCCGCATTTCGATATGAAGCCGGGAGAAAGATTGAAGTCCCTGCGGGACGTTCCGGTCAATCTCGGCACCTTTTCCGGCAAGAAGAAGCTTATCGGCGGCGGCGTGCCGGCTGCGGGCGCCGCGCCCGATGTCCTGCTCAGTGTGCGCAATCTGACCAAGACCTATACGTCGAAGGCCGGCGGATTGTTTGGGCGGCGCGATGGCACGAAGTTCCGTGCGGTCGATGATGTCAGTTTCGACATTCGCCGCGGCGAATGTCTTGGCTTGGTTGGGGAAAGCGGCTGCGGCAAGACCACCGTCAGCAAGATACTGATGCGGGGTGTCACTGCCGATAGCGGTTCCGTCAGCTTCGACGACGGCAGCGGCAAGATCGATGTGCTTGCCGTCAAGGGCGACGAGTTGATGGATCTGCGCACGAAGATTCAGATGGTTTTTCAGGATCCGGTCTCTTCGCTTTCTCCGCGCATGACCATCCGCAACATCCTCAGCGAACCCTTGGAAATCCATGGGCGTGGCGACAGCGACGAGCGCAAGGAGAAGGTTACGGCACTAATGCAGGCGATCGGGCTCGACAAGCACTATCTGAGCCGCTATCCGCACAGCTTCTCCGGAGGCCAGCGGCAGCGTATCGGAATTGCGCGCGCATTGGCGCTTGGACCAAAGCTTCTGATCCTCGATGAGCCCGTCTCGGCGCTCGATGTGTCCGTTCAGGCGCAGATCCTGAACCTTCTCAAGGATCTGCAGAAAGAGCTCGGTCTGACCTATCTGTTCATTTCGCATAATCTCGCAGTGGTGGATTACATGGCTGACCGCATAGCCGTCATGGCGCGAGGACGCATCGTCGAAATCGCTCCGCGTGAGGTCATTCTGCGCGCCCCCGTCCATCCCTATACGCGTTCTCTGCTCGCCGCCGTTCCGTTTCCCGATCTCGACCGACCGCTGGATTTTTCCGCCCTGAACAGCGAAGGCCCTGCTGCCCGGCAGAAATGGGGGCCGCAATTTTCGGACGGTGCCGACGGGGAGCTCACCTATGCGGATTTGGGCGGCGGACATTTCGTGCGCGTGCGCCGGGGTGTCGATGCTCAGGAGTTGCGCAAATGATCGGCCGGCGTACGTTCCTTGGCCTGATGGCTTCCGCAGTTTTGCCGCAGCCTGTTCTGGCGGCCGATGTCGACAATGAGCCGGAATACCTCGCCGATTGGCTGAGGGCCGGCCAGATGCCGCACCTCGCCAAACGTCTGCCGAAGTTCCCCCGCGTCATCAACGTCGCGGGCATGGGCCGCGTGGCGGGCCGTTACGGCGGCTCCGTGCGCACGCTCATCGGCAGCCAGAACGACATCCGCCTCATGACCATCTATGGCTATGCCCGCCTGGTTGGTTATGACAGCACGCTGACGCTTCAGCCGGATATTCTGGAATCCTTTTCCACCGTCAACGATATGGTGTTCACCTTCAAGCTGCGCGAGGGCCATAAATGGTCCGACGGGCAGCCATTTACGGCCCATGATTTCCGGTATTGGTGGGAAGACGTTATCCTCAACAAGGAGCTAACGCCCGGTGGAGGTGCGTTGGAGCTGCGCCCGCACGGTAGCCTGCCGCGTTTCGAGTTGCTCGACGACTTGACGGTGCGCTATTCCTGGGATGATCCCAACCCGAATTTCTTGCCGATCCTGGCTGCCCCCCAGCCGCTCGTCATCGCCGGGCCGGCACATTATCTCAAGCAGTTCCACAAAAAATACCAGGACAACATTCGCCTTTCCTCGCTGATGAAGGAAAGCCGCGTGAAGAAATGGCAGGATCTGCATATCAAGATGGGCCGCTCCTACCGGCCTGAAAATCCCAAATTGCCGGTACTCGACCCATGGAAAAACACGACAGCGCCGCCGGCCGAGCAGTTCGTATTCGAACGCAACCCCTATTTCCATCGCGTTGACGAGAACGGGCGGCAGCTGCCCTATATCGACCGCGTGATCCTGAACATCAGTTCTTCGGCGATCATCGCTGCCAAAACCGGCGCGGGGGAAAGCGATCTTCAGGCGACCGGCATAGACTTCAACGACTATACGTTCCTCAAGGAGGCGGAGAGGCGCGATCCGAGCAAGATCAAGGTCGATCTCTGGAAGGCGGCGCGTGGATCGCGCGTTGCCCTGTACCCAAATCTGAATAGCGCCGATGCAGTCTGGCGCGATCTCTTGCGCGATGTTCGGGTGCGCAGAGCGCTGTCGCTTGCGATCGATCGTCACGAGATCAACATGGCCGTGTTCTACGGTCTCGGCACGGCAAGCGCCAACACGGTGTTGCCCGACAGTCCGCTTTTCAAACCTGAATATGCCTCCGCCTGGATCGAGCACGATCCGGATCAGGCCAACGCTCTGTTGGATGCTGTCGGCCTGGACAAGCGGGATGAAGACGGTGTCCGTTTGCTGTCGGATGGTCGGCGAATGGAGATTACCGTTGAGACCCCTGGCGAAAGTACGCTCGATTCCGACGTGCTCGAGTTGGTGACCGATCACTGGCGCAAGATTGGCATCGCGCTTTTCATCCGCGTATCCCAACGTGATGTTTTCCGCAGTCGCGCCATGGGTGGCCGCATTTTGATGTCGTTATGGTACGGCCTCGATAATGGTGTGGCGACGGCCGACATGAATCCTGGCGAGCTGGCGCCGACGACCAGCGACCAGATGCAATGGCCGCTTTGGGGCATGTACTATCTGTCGCGCCAGACGCAAGGGGTGGCTCCCGATGTGCCGGAAGCCGTCGAGCTGATCAAGCTGCTAGGCGAATGGGAAGAGGCCGCCTCCTCATTCGAGCGTGCCGAAATCTGGCACAAGATGCTGAAGGTCTATACGGATCAAGTCTTCTCCATCGGTCTGGTCAACGCGACTTTGCAGCCGATTGCGCATTCGGCCAGCATGCAGAATGTACCGGAAAAGGCGTTGTACGGCTTCGACCCGACCTGCCTGCTCGGCGTGTACATGCCGGACACCTTCTGGATGAAGGAGGATCGCCGGAATGCTTAAATATATCCTCTGGCGCACCGCCGTGATGATCCCGACCCTGGTCATCATCTCCATGTTGGTCTTCACCATCATCCAGCTGCCGCCGGGAGACTTCTTCGACAGCCAGATCGCCGAACTGCGCGCTCAGGGAGACACCGCCAATCTCCAGGATATGGAGAATCTTCGCCACGAATACGGGCTCGACCAGCCATTGCCGCTTCAATACCTGCATTGGGCCGGCGGCATGCTGCACGGCGATTTCGGCTATTCCTTCGAATATCAGCTGCCGGTATCGGATGTCGTCGGCGACCGGCTCTGGCTGACAATCCTCGTCTCGATGACAACAATCCTTTTGACCTGGCTGATCGCTTTTCCGATCGGCATCTATTCGGCAACCCATCAATATAGTTGGGGCGATTACGGCCTGACTTTCCTCGGTCTGCTCGGGATCGCCATTCCGAATTTCATGCTGGCACTGATCCTGATGTATTTCGCCAATGTCTGGTTCGGCGTGTCGATCGGGCATCTGATGGATCAAAAGTATCTTTCGCAACCGATGAGCTGGGAAAAGGCGCGTTCGATCCTGTCGCACCTTTGGATCCCGGTCATCATCGTCGGCACGGCCGGAACGGCCGGCATGATCCGCCGCCTCCGCGCCAATCTGCTCGACGAGATGCAGAAGCAATATGTCGTCACTGCGCGGGCCAAGGGGCTGCATCCCCTCAAGGCGCTGGTGAAATATCCGCTGCGCATGGCGCTGAACTTTTTCGTTGCCGATATCGGCTCCATCCTGCCGTCGATCATTTCGGGCGCCGAGATCACGGCAATCGTACTGTCGCTGGAGACGACCGGCCCGATGTTGATCCGCGCACTGCAGAGCCAGGACATGTATCTCGCCGGCTCGTTCTTGATGTTCCTCGCCTTCCTCAACGTCATCGGCGTGCTGATCTCGGACATCGCTCTTGGCTTTCTCGACCCCCGCATCCGCTTGCAAGGCAGGAGCACAAAGTGAGCGTATCCCTGCCAAAACCCGGCGCCCCCCTGGAACATTATGTCTCGAGCGCGGATTTCGATCCGGATCAGTTCGAGGCTATGTCGGCCGGCCAGCAGCGCTATTACATGGCTTCGCAAAAGAAGCTGATGTGGTGGAAGTTCAAGAAGCATAAGCTTGCGCTTGCGTCAGGCATTTTCCTGCTGCTGGCCTATGGCATGATCGTCATTGCCGAGTTCCTCGCCCCCTACGGGCTGCATACCCGCAATGTCGATTACATCCATTCGCCGCCGCAGGCGGTGCACTTCTTCAACAACGGAGAGTTTGTCGGACCGTTCGTGTACGGCCGCAAGATGACGCTCGATATCGATACGCTGCGCCGGGTCTATATCGATAATCCCTCGGATGTGCAGCCGATCCGCTTCTTCTGTCGCGGCGACGCCTATCGCTTCTGGGGCCTGGTGGATTCGAACGTCCATCTGGTCTGTCCTGCGGTCGGCGGACAAATGTACCTGCTTGGGACGGACCGTTTGGGCCGCGACGTGCTGTCGCGCATCATCTATGGCGCACGCATATCCCTGACCATCGGGCTGATCGGCATTGCGGTCAGCTTCGTGCTCGGTATCGTCATCGGTGGTCTGGCGGGCTATCACGGCGGTCTCTTCGATCTCCTCGTCCAGCGCGTGATCGAGGTGCTGCAATCGCTGCCGAGCCTGCCGTTGTGGATGGCGCTGGCGGCGATCATGCCCGTGAGCTGGAGCCCGATCATCGTCTATTTCGGTATCACCATCATTCTCGGCATTCTCGACTGGACCGGTCTTGCGCGCGCCGTGCGCTCGAAGCTTTTGTCCTTGCGCGAGGAGGATTATGTTCTCGCTGCGCAATTGATGGGCGCCAGCACGCCGCGCATCATCGGCCGGCATCTCGTTCCCGGCTTCATGTCGCATCTCATTGCGTCGGCAACGATCTCCGTTCCGAGCATGATTCTCGGCGAAACCGCACTTAGCTTTCTTGGATTGGGGCTTCGCCCGCCAATCACGAGCTGGGGTATTTTGCTGACCGAGGCAAGGAGCGTTAGCGTCATCGCCTTCTATCCATGGCTCCTTTTTCCTATGATCCCGGTGATTTTGATCATTCTGGCGTTCAACTTTTTAGGAGACGGCTTGCGCGATGCCGCCGATCCCTACAAATAGCAGGGTGAACGGCGAAGACAGGATTGCAATTCGAGAAGCGGCCCGCGGATGTCCTTTGTCGACATACCGCGTATAACTTTCACCCCCAGAGGTTTTGCCTATGAAGCGGCGCTTAGAAGATGCTCGAATCCTCATGTATAGCCATGACACGTTCGGTCTCGGCCATCTGAGGCGGTGCAGAACGATTGCCCATGCGCTTGTTGAGGACTATCGCGGCCTGAACGTGCTGATCATATCCGGCGCAACGATCGCCGGGGCATTCGATTATCGCGCCCGTGTCGATTTCGTCAAAGTGCCGAGCGTCATCAAGCTGCGCGACGGTGAATACACGTCTATGGCGAGCCATGTCGCGCTGCAGGAAACGCTGAAGATGCGGCAATCGATCATTCGCCACACGGCCGAAACCTTCCAGCCCGACGTTTTCATTGTCGATAAGGAGCCGTTGGGGCTGAAAGGTGAGGTCGAAGAGACGCTGACCTATCTGAAGGCGCGCGGCACCACGCTCGTTCTCGGCATGCGCGACGTGATGGATGCGCCACACCTGCTGGAAGCCGAATGGAAGAAGAACAACGTCCTGCAGAAGATCGATCAATTCTACGATCGCGTCTGGGTCTATGGCCCGCCGGACTTTCACGATCCGCTCGTCGGCCTCGATGTTCCCTCCGGCGTGCGCCGGAAGATGGAATTCGTCGGCTTTCTACAGCGCAGCGTTTCCACGTTGGGCACGAAGTCGGAACATGTGCCTGACGAGGATTATATCCTGGTGACAACAGGCGGCGGCGGCGACGGCGCCGATCTCGTGAGCGACGTCATCGCCGCTTTCGAGGAGGATAGTTCTCTCACGCAGAAGACGTTGATCGTACTTGGCCCCTATATGCCGGCCAAGGAGCGCAGCCAGCTTTTGGAGCGCGCCGGCAAGATCGACTGTCTGCACGTCATCGAGTTCGACAACAAGATGGAAGAACTGATTGCCGGTGCCAAGGCGGTGGTGGCTATGGGTGGTTACAACACCTACTGCGAAATACTGTCTTTCGACAAGCCGGCGCTGATCATTCCGCGGACGCGGCCACGCGAGGAGCAGCTCATCCGCGCGCAGCGGGCAAGCGAGCTCGGCCTCGTCGACATGCTGCTGCCGGAAGAATCGGCCGATCCGAAGCAGCTGGCAGCTGCCTTGAAGCGCCTGCCGAACCGGGCGCCGCCCTCGGCGAGCAACAGTGATATGCGCCTCGAGGGGCTCGTGCATATCTCGCACACCATCGGCGAATGGTTCGATGACCGCGAGCGCTACACGCCGCTATCGATCGTTGCCGAGTAGATCACCGGAACCTGTCGATGCGGAAGAAAATACTGGTGGTCCTGAAAGGCTATCCGCGCCTGTCGGAAACCTTCATTGCGCAAGAGCTGCTCGGCCTGGAGAAGGCTGGCTTCGACCTGACGCTGATCTCGATGCGCAAACCCACTGATAAGAAGCGCCATCCTGTCCATGACGAGATCAAGGCGCGCGTGGTCTATCTGCCGGAATATCTGCACGACGAACCGCTGAGAGTGCTTCGCGCCTTCTTTGCCGGCATCGGCAAGCCCGGGTTCAAGCCGCTCCTGAAGCAGTTCTGGGCCGATCTCAAACGGGATATCACACCGAACCGCGTGCGGCGCTTCGGTCAGGCATTGGTGCTGGCGCATGAATGGCCTGACGGCGGTGAATGGCTGCATGCGCACTTTATCCACACGCCGGCCTCGGTAACCTCCTATGCCAGCATCATGACCGGTATCCCCTGGACGTGTTCGGCGCATGCCAAGGACATCTGGACGTCGCCCGACTGGGAGCTTTCGGAAAAACTCGGCCGCGCCCGCTGGACTGTGACCTGCACGCGTACCGGTTTCGAGCATATGCGCGATCTGATCGGGGCGGGCGACAAGGTCTATCTGAGCTATCACGGCCTGGATCTCGATCGCTTCGATCCTTTCGCCGGCGAACATTCTGGCCGCGATGGCAGCGACGCTTCCGATCCCGCTTTCCTTCTCAGTGTCGGTCGTGCAGTCGAGAAGAAGGGTTACGACGTGCTGCTGAAGGCGCTGGCGCTGCTTCCCGGCGACCTCAAGTGGCGTTTCACTCATATCGGCGGCGGTGACGGTCTGGCGAAATTGAAAGTCTTGGCCGATACGCTCGGGATTGCCGATCGCATCACCTGGAAGGGCGCGCTGGCACAGGAAGAGGTGCTCGCCCATTATCGTCAGGCCGATATCTTCGCGCTCGCCTGTCGAGTGGCCGCCGACGGCGATCGTGACGGGCTGCCGAATGTGCTCGTCGAGGCCTCGAGCCAGCGTCTTGTCTGCGTCTCCACCAATATTTCCGGCGTCCCCGAACTACTCGAAGATGGTACGAACGGTCTCGTCGTTCCCCCGGAGGATCCGCAGGCACTTGCCGTGGCGCTGGAATCCGCCATTCGCAACCCGGCGCAGCGCCACAGGCTGGGCGAGGCGGCCGAAAGGCGGGTGCGCGAACATTTCGATTATCACGCGAGCATCCGGCAGCTGACCGGGCTGTTCGAGGCGCAATGGCAGAAAGAAGATCAATGGCGGAAATCCGCGTGACGGCCCCGCATAGCCAACCCTTGCGGGTCTTTTTCTACGTTCAGCATCTGCTCGGTATTGGCCATCTGGCGCGGGCCAGCCGCATTGCCAGCGCGCTGGCGAAAGACGGCTGCCAGGTGACGGTCGTCACCGGTGGCGTGCCGGTCAACGGATTTCCCGGCGCGGATGTCACCTCGGTGACGTTGCCGGCCGTGGTTGCCAGCAGTGCCGGTTTTTCCGGCCTCGCCGATCAGTCAGGCAAGCCGGTCGGCGAAGAGTTTCTGTCCCGCCGGCGGGATCTTCTTCTCGAGGCCTTCCGGCAGGCTGCACCCGATGTCGTTGTTATCGAGGCCTTTCCCTTCGGCCGCAGGCAGATGCGTTTCGAGCTCCTGCCGCTGCTCGATGCCATTTCTGAAGCCGATCCGAAGCCGAGGCTCTACACCTCGGTGCGCGATATTTTGCAGCAGCAGAAGAAACCGGGCCGCGACGAAGAGACGATCGGGCTCCTGCGTAATCATTTCGATGGCGTGCTCGTTCACGGCGATCCGCATTTTGTCCGGCTGGAGGAGACCTTTCCCCTGACCGAGGCAATCGCCGACAAGATCATCTATACAGGTCTTGTCGCACCCGCTTTGCCGCCGGAACCGGTCGAAACCTTCGACATCGTCGTTTCGGCCGGCGGCGGTGCTGTCGGTCGCGATCTCATCCGCGCCTCGCTGGAAGCGGCAAGCCGCGTGGCGAGCGATCGCCGCTGGCTCTTGATTGCCGGGCCGAACCTGCCGGAGCAGGATTACGCCGATCTCGCCATGGATGCGCCTGGCAATGTCGAGCTCGTTCGCTTCCGCAAGGATTTTCCCTCCCTTTTGCGTGGCGCCGAGCTTTCGATTTCGCAGGCCGGCTATAATACGGTCGGTGATCTTCTGGTGGCCGGCTGCCGCGCCATTCTGGTCCCTTTCACTGCCGGCGGCGAGACGGAGCAGTCCGTCAGGGCCGAACGGCTGGAGAGATTGGGGCTGGCCTTGGCCCTGCCGGAGGCAGGATTGACGACGGATATGCTGGTCGACGCCGTGAAGACGGCGCTATCGTGCCCCAAGCCAGGCAACCCGGATATAGATCTCGGCGGTGCCGCCAGAACATCTGCCATTCTGCGTGATGGCAGGTAGACGCCTGTGCGGCTGATATTGGAGACATCCTGTCGTTTTATCTTCCTGGATTCCCGCAATCTTGTGATATAAATCGAAAAATCGATGAATCGGGAGGAGCGTGGACGAAGACCGGGCGTCGTCCCTTTTCACATATGGGGCCACGTATCCGTAACGAAACCTTCCCGCATCTCTGCAACATTGGTGCCGGCATCACGCCGGTGCTGGGCGTTGAATTTGAAAGCCTGCAGTAAGCAATGGAAAAAAGCCTAGCACGCTACATTTGGTCGAATACCCGGCTGGAGCAGATCTGGATACTGCTCGTCGTCGCGGCCTCGATGATCCCGTACTTCCTGTCCTTCGACTTGCCGAAGCAGATCGTCAACGGGCCTATCCAGGGCAAGGGTTTCGAACATCCTGGCGACACGCAGACTTTCATGCACATCGCCTTCAATGTGCCGCTCATCGGCCACATCGAAATTTTCCAGGGCGTGCAGCTGACACGCATGTCGATGCTCGTTGCACTGAGCATGGTATTTCTGGCGCTTGTCGTGCTCAACGGCCTCTTCAAGCTCTATATCAATACCTACAAGGGGCGGCTCGGCGAGCGCATGCTCCGTCGTATCCGATTCGAGCTGATCGACCGCGTGTTGCGGTTTCCGCCGTCCCATTTCAAGCGGGTCAAGCCCGCCGAAATCGCCACCATGATCAAGGATGAGGTGGAGCCGATGGGCGGCTTCACCGGCGATGCCTTCGTGCAGCCGGCGCTTCTCGGCGGCCAGGCGGTGACGGCGCTCGTCTTCATCATCATGCAGAATTTCTGGCTCGGCATGATCGCCGCGGCAATTGTCGCCGTACAGGCGATCGTCATTCCGCGCATGCGCAAGCGGCTTCTGGAACTCGGGCGCCAGCGGCAGCTGACGGCACGCGAGCTTTCCGGCCGCGTCGGCGAAATCGTCGATGGCATCGGCACCATCCATGCTAACGATACGACGAACCTGGAGCGCGCCGATATTGCGCACCGGCTCGGGTTGATCTTCTCGATCCGCTACGATCTCTACCAGTGGAAGTTCCTGGTCAAATTCATCAATAACTTCCTCGCTCAGGTGACGCCGTTTCTGTTCTACCTGATCGGCGGTTTCCTGGCGCTGCAGGGGCGCCTGGACATCGGTCAGCTCGTCGCCGTCATCAATGCCTACAAGGATCTGCCAGGGCCGCTGAAGGAGCTGATCGACTGGGATCAGTCGCGTCAGGACGTTCAGGTGAAATACAACCAGGTGGTCGAACAGTTCAGCGTCGACCATCTGATCGATCCGAAAATCCAGGCGATTTCGCCCGCACCGGCGGCCCGCATAACCCATTCTCTCGTCGCAACCAACGTCACCATCGTCGATGACAGCGGTGCGCGCGTGCTGGATCACGTTTCGGTTGAAATTCATCCCGGCGAAAGGGTGGCGATTGTTGGCGAGAGCGGCGCGGGCGGCGAATATCTTGCAGAGGCATTCGGCCGCCTGACCTGGCCGGATAGCGGCCGCATCTCGATCGACGGCCACGATATTCTGGAACTGCCGGAATCCCTCATCGGGCGACGCATCGCCTACGCCTCCTCCGAAACATTTTTCTTTCACGGCACTTTGCGCAGCAATCTCCTATATGGTCTCAAGCATGCGCCACTCGCTGCCCCCGTCTATAGCGAGGATGAGGCGGCAAAGGTCAAATGGAGCATGGCCGAGGCGCGTCGTGCGGCCAATCCGGAATTCGATCTCAATAGCGACTGGGTAGATTATGCTGCCGCCGGCGCAACGGGGCCGGATGATATCTATTCCGCAATCCGTCCGGTTCTCGATGCCGTCGCCATGTCGCAGGATATTTTCGACATGGCCTTGCGCTCGAATGTCGATGCGGCCACACACCAGGATCTGACGTCGCGCATCGTCGAATTGCGGCAGGCATTGCGGTCCCGGCTTGAGGAGGAAAAGCTCGAGGATCTCGTGGTTCCCTTCGAGTTCGATGCTTACAATCCGCAGGCGACGGTCGGTGAAAATCTGCTTTTTGGTACGTTGAAACGGCCGCAGATGACCAATCGCAAACTGGCGGCTCATCCCTATTTCCGGCAGATATTCGACGAAACGGGTCTGGTATCCGATTTGTACGATATGGGCCTGGAAATCGCCGAAAACGCAGTCGAACTCTTCACGGATCTGCCGCCCGACCATCCGTTCTTCCAGCAGCTGACCTTCATGACGGCGGAGGACATCCCGACCTATGAGGCCCTACTACAGAAGCTGAACGGCAAGGGCTATGAGGCGGCTAACGACGACGAGCGTGCGGCCATCATCCGCCTGAG
This sequence comes from Martinezella sp. CNPSo 3957, assembly GCF_057784395.1. NCBI lineage: Bacteria > Pseudomonadati > Pseudomonadota > Alphaproteobacteria > Hyphomicrobiales > Rhizobiaceae > Martinezella > Martinezella sp. CNPSo 3957. The sequence goes on along the minus strand of NZ_JBXSOU010000004.1, from coordinate 290,407 downwards.
CTTCTCCTATATCGAGCCGCGTCACCGCTTTGGTCTCCTGACGCAGGTGCTTATGGAAAAGATCGTGCAGGCGCGCGCGAAGTTCTACGAGAATATTCCAGCCGACCTTGCCAAGGTCATCGAGCGCTACGATCCGGAGCGCTTCACTGCGTCGGCAACCCTGATGGATAACGTGCTGTTCGGTCGCATCGCGCATCAGCAGGCGAATGCGCCGGAGCGCATCCACCAGATCATGTATGATGTGTTCGGGCGTCTCGGCATGCATGACGGCGTTCTGTCGATCGGGCTGGATTTCGACGTCGGCTCGGGCGGCAAGCGCTTGACAAACGTGCAGCGCCAGAAACTCAATCTCGGTCGCGCCCTTTTGAAACGTGCCGATTACATCATCTGCAATCGCCCACTGCCGGCGCTCGACCATCGCGTCCAGGATCAGATCGCGAGGGCCATTCTGGGCGAACTCCATAGCGGCGACTATGCGCCGGCGATCATATGGGTTCTCTCCAACCCCAGTTTTGCCGAATTGTTCGACCGTGTGCTGGTTTTCGATCACGGCAGTCTCGTCGAAAACGGCTCTACCACCGATCTTTTAGAGAAAAACGGTATGTTCAAAGAACTGTTATCGTAATATCCTATCTCGACAGTGGCGTCTGGGGCCGAACACTGGGGGTATCGAAGCTCATGCTTCTGAAGGACGAAGTTGAAATGCTGAAGCGGGTGCCGATTTTTTCGCGCATCGCACCCGCAAAATTGAAACTCTTGGCGTTTACGTCCGATCGGGTCAGCTACAATGCTGGCCAAACCCTGTTTCATCAGGGTGATCAAGGCGACGCGGCCTATGTTGTTCTTTCAGGGACTGCTGATATTCTCGTCGATAGCCCGGCCGGCGAGATCAAGGTTGCCGAAGTCGACCTCAATTCCATCGTTGGCGAGATCGCCATCCTCTGCGATGTCTCCCGTACAGCCACGGTGAAAGCGACTTCCAGGCTGGAGGCGTTGAAGATCAGCAAGGAGCATTTCCTGAAGCTGCTCAGCGATTTCCCGGAAATGGCCGTCGAGATCATGCGCGTGCTGGCAGATCGCCTCAACCACACGACCTCGGAACTGACCGCAGTCCGCAGCCGCCTCAACCAGCCACAGTCGATGTCTACCCATTGAGATCTTGATCTCTGGCGCGCACTCCGGCTTACAAGCCGGTGTCGGACACGTGTCTATAGCCTCGCGCTCGGTAGCTGGCGTTTCAGATCAATCCACGCCGGGCAAGATTGCGCATCAGATGCGAGGCGCCAAACGTCCATGGCGCGCATTCGGTCGACAGCAGCACGCGGTTCTTCAGCGATCCTAGCTTGTCGTTCGAGATGGTGACGATGTCGCCGACCTTATGAGTGAAGCCTTGGCCGGGCGTGTCGCGGTCCTCGACAGGGGCGAAAAGCGTTCCCATGAACAGCACGAAGCCATCGGGATACTGATGATGACGGCCGATAGTCTGCGAGACGAGATCGAGCGGATCGCGGCTGATTTCCTTCATCGACGAGCGGCCATGCAGCACATAGCCGTCATCGCCTTCGACCTTGAGGTCGAGATCGGCGTTGCGAACGTCGTCGAGAGTGTAGGTGTCGTCGAACAGGCGGATGAAAGGCCCGATCGAGCAGGAAGCGTTGTTGTCCTTCGCCTTGCCGAGCAATAGCGCAGACCGGCCTTCGACATCGCGCAGGTTGACGTCGTTGCCAAGGGTGGCGCCCTTCACATGGCCCTGGCTATCGACGGCAAGCACGATTTCCGGCTCGGGATTGTTCCATTTGGAGATCGGATGCAGGCCGACATCCGCGCCTTGCCCGACGGAGGACATGACCTGCGATTTGGAAAAGACTTCCGCATCCGGCCCGATGCCGACTTCGAGATATTGCGACCAGACACCTTCCTCGATCAGCGCTGCCTTGACCTTGGCGGCTTCCGGTGAGCCGGCCTTCAAGTTGCGCAGGCTGTCGCCGATCAGCGCCGTCACCTTGCCGCGGATCGCTTCGGCAAGATCCGGATTGCCGGCTGCGCGCTCCTCGATGACGCGCTCCAGCATCGAGCGGGCAAAGGTCACGCCGCAGGCCTTGATCGCCTGCAGATCGATGGGCGCGAGAAGATGGACGGATGCGGCATCAGCCCTGGCAGCCAGCAAATCATCAAGCTTTGCGACGGCCTCGCCTTTTTGCGCGCGCACGAAAGCGACCGGGTCGTCCTTCTCCAGCAGGTCGCGCATGGTCGGCGCATCCTTCGAGGTGATGTCATAGAGCGTGCCATCGCGAACGGTGACGAGGGAAGGGCCTTCCACATCCGGGCGCCAGATGCGGCCGACAAAGGTTCCGGTGGTGAATGTGTCTGAGCTCGCCATGTCGTTCGTCTCCTCCAAACTGCGTGTGTTTTCTAACCCAGGCGAGGGTGCTTTGCCATGGGTTATCGAGGCGATATTCGCCCGCGTTTTGGATTTTCATTTTCTCCGGTGCGGTAAAAATGGAAGGCCTCGCGGCAACACCGCGAGGCCTTTGGGCCGCAAGCCGGGAGAGTGGCTTCAGGCGGCCTGAACCTTGCGATTGCCGCGGGCCCATTCCGGCAGCCAGTCGCCATGAGCTGCCAGCAATTCGTCGACGAGCGACCAGATCTGATCGAGATCGAGTTCTGCTGCCGTATGCGGGTCCATCATCGCGGCGTGATAGATGTGCTCGCGGTTCTCTGTCATCAGAGCCTTTACCGTCAGTTCCTGCACGTTGATATTCGTGCGGATCAAGGCCGTCAGTTGTGGCGGCAGGTCGCCGACATAGGTCGGCTGGATGCCGGAGGCGTCGACCAGGCAGGCGACTTCGGCCGCGCAATTGAATGGCAATGAGGTGATGCAGCCGTTGTTGCGGACATTGCCGTAGATGACGGAGGGTTCGCCGGTCCAGACCGAATTGATGATCGAGGAGGCATATTCCTTCGATTGCTTGACCTCGATCTTTTCCGCCGTGCGATATTCCTCCGCCTGGTTCTTCCAGCGCGCTACCTGCTCGATGCAGCGCTTCGGATATTCGTCCAGCGGAATGCCGAATTTCTCGATCAGGTCCTCGCGGCCCTCCTTGATGAAGTAGGGTGTGTATTCGGCGAAATGCTCGGAGCTTTCGGTGACGAAATAGCCGAGGCGGGTCAGCATCTCGTAGCGCACCTTGTTCGGGCAACGCAGGTTCCAGCCGGGCTTCGGTGCGCGTCCTTCGCGATAGGCGCGCACGAGATCCGGATAGAGATTGCGGTAGGAACCATCGGGCTGGCGGTGTTCGAATTCGAGATAGAAGGCCATGTGGTTGATGCCGGCGGAACGATAGCGGATCTCGTCATAGGGAATGTCGAGATCATGCGCCAATTCCATGGCCGTACCCTGCACGGAGTGGCAAAGGCCGACCTGCCTGATCGTTGGGTACTTCTCGCCGATCGCCCAGGTGTTGATCGCCATCGGGTTCACATATTGCAGCATGATCGCATTCGGGCAGACGGCGAGCATGTCTTCGCAGATCTTCCACAGATGCGGAACCGTGCGTAGGCCGCGCATGATGCCGCCGACGCCGAGCGTGTCGGCGATCGTCTGGCGCAGGCCATATTTCTTTGGAACCTCGAAATCGGTGACCGTGCAGGGCTCATAGCCGCCTATCTGGAAGGCGACGACGACGAAATGTGCGCCGTCAAGCGCCTTGCGCTGGTCGGTAAAGGTCTCGACCGTGGCCGGAGCGCCAAGCGTCGAGGCAAGCTTGCGAGCAACGATGGCGCTTTCATCCAGCCGCTGCGGATTGATGTCCATCAGCGCGATCCTGGCTCCTGCCAGGGCAGGGCGCTGCAAGACGTCGCCGATGATGTTCTTCATGAAAACGGTCGAGCCGGCTCCGATGAAGGTGATCTTGGGAGTGCCTGTCATGTCAAAATCTCCTGAATGCTATGAAGCCACCTCGAACGCCGCTCTGACAAGGCGTTCGGTGTAAGCCGTCTTGGGATGCGATAGGACTTCTTCGACTGGCCCTTCCTCCATGATCTTGCCGTGCTGCATGACGATCACGCGATGGCAAAGGGCGCGGACGACCTTGAGGTCGTGGGAAATGAAGAGATAGCTCAGACCCCGCTCGTCCTGCAGCTTGCGCAGGAGGTCGATGATCTGGGCCTGGACGGAAAGGTCGAGGGCCGAGGTCGGCTCGTCGAGAAGAATGAATTCCGGCTCGAGCGCGATGGCGCGGGCAATCGCGATGCGCTGGCGCTGGCCGCCGGAAAACTCGTGCGGGAAGCGCGAGAGAATATTGGCCGGCATGCCCGCGCTGACGAGCGCTTCCTTGACGCGGTCCAGCCGCTCGGCCTTGTTGGCGCCGAGGTTGTTGACAATCAGCCCCTCGCAAATGATCTGGCCGATGGTCATGCGCGGATTGAGCGACGAGAAAGGATCCTGAAAGACGATCTGCATGCGCGAGCGCAAGGGCCGCATTTGGGCGCGCGACCGGCCGTGGATCGGTTGCCCGTCGAAGAAAATCTCGCCGCCATCGGTATCGATCAAGCGCAGTAGCGCCTGGCCGAAGGTGGTCTTGCCCGAGCCGGATTCACCGACAAGGCCGAGCGTCTCGTGCCGGCGCAGCTGAAGATTGAGTCCGCCGACGGCGACGAGTTCGCGCATGTCGGGCTTGAAGAAGCTGCCGTGACGCAGCATGAAGGCTACCTTGACGGACTTGCCTTCGAGCACGGTGTCGCAATTCGGCGGCAGCGGTTTCGCATGTCCGCGCGGCTCTGATGTCAGCAGATGCCGCGTGTAGGGATGCTGCGGATTGGCAAAGAGCGCTTCGGTCGTATTGTGCTCGCGCATCTCGCCATGCTGCATCACATAGACATAGTCGGAGAACTGGCGCACCACGGTCAGGTCGTGGGTAATCAGGATGACCGCCATGCCGAGCTGCTTTTGCAGGTCGCGGATGAGATTGAGGATCTGCGCCTGCACCGTGACGTCGAGTGCCGTCGTCGGCTCGTCGGCGATCAGCACGTCCGGATCGTTGGCGAGCGCCATGGCGATCATCACGCGTTGCCGCTGTCCACCCGAGAGCTGATGCGGATATTGTTTCAGCCGCGCTTCCGGATCGGGGATCTGCACCTGCTTCAGAAGATCGAGCGCGCGCTTTTCGGCATCGCGGCGGCTGACTTTGCGATGCACCCGTATCGCTTCGACGATCTGGCTGCCGATCGTGTAGATCGGGTTGAGCGAGCTCATCGGCTCCTGGAAAATCATCGAGATGCGGTCGCCGCGCAGCTGCCGCCGCGCCTTCTCCGAAAATTTCAGCACGTTCTTGCCGTCATAATGAACGGCGGCTTTGTCTGAGACCACGGCACGCTTGGTCAGGAGGCCCATGACGGTTCGGGCCGTTACCGATTTTCCGGAGCCGGATTCGCCGACGATCGCGATGGTTTCTCCGCGATAAAGCTGGAAGGTGATGTCCTTGACGGCATCGACCATGCCGTCCTCGACCTTGAACTTGACGGCAATATTACGGGCGTCGATGACGGGCGAGGTGGTCTTTTCGCCGGCATCGTGCCTGGTGTCGGGAGCATAGGGATTGACGAGTGCGAGAGCCATATCCGTTCTCCTCAATAGGGGTCGATTGCGTCGCGCAGGCCGTCGCCGAGCGCATTAAAGGCGAAGACGGTGACGAGAACGAAGGCGACGGGCGAGAGGATCCAGGGATAGGAGCCGATGACCGAATAGGTCGAGGTATCCTGTAGCATCAGACCCCATGAGATCAGTGGCGGCTTGACGGCAAAACCCAGGAAGCCGAGGAAGGATTCCAGCAGAACCACACTCGGGATTGCAAGTGTCACCGCGACGATGACATGGCTCATGACGTTCGGCAGGATGTGCTGCAGGATGATACGCCAATCGGTTGCCCCCACCGCCATTGCGGCGCGAACATACTCGATCCGCGCCAGAGCCAGCGTCTTGCCGCGAACCTCGCGGGACATCTGTGCCCAGCCGAGCGCCGACATCACGATAATGACGAAGGCGAGGAAGACGTTCGTAGGCGCAGTCACCGGGATCAGGGAGGTCAGCGCCAGATAGAGCGGCACTTGCGGGAAAGCCAGCACGACCTCGACGAAGCGTTGGATCCAGGCGTCCACCGTACCACCGAAATAACCGGAGATCATGCCGATCGTCGTGCCGACGATGGTGACAATGGACACCACGGTCAAGGCGATCATCAGCGAGATGCGTGAACCATAGATGGCGCGCGACAACACATCCCGCCCGAACTTGTCGGTGCCGAGGAAATGAACCGGACCGCCGTCGGTCGCGCCGAACAGGTGCCGGTCGCCGGGGATCAGGCCAAACAAATAATAGGGATCACCCTTGACGAAGAAGCCGAGCAGGCGCGGGTGGTCATAGTCCGGCCCGACGATCGGCTGGAAGGTGACCGGATCGAGATCCGTCGTCTCGGCAAGCGCGTAGACGCGGGGCAGAAAGACGAAGTTGCCGTCCTTGTCATGGAAACTGATGACCTGTGGCGGTGCAAAGCCGGTATCGGTCGCCGTCGGATCGAGAGGCGCGACGAATTCGGCAAAGATCGCCATCAGCAGCAGCAGGATGACGAGAACGAGACCGCTCATGCCCGTCCAGGAGCGCTTCAGGCGCCGCCAGACCAGTGCGATATAGCTTTCATTGCCGCTTTTGTGCTGGATCTTTTCTTCCGGCGGCGGCGGGGAGTTGCTGAAGGCCAGCATCAGTGTATTCCTCCCTGTTGACGGACACGCGGATCGAGCAGCGCGAGCAGCATATCGGCGATGATATTGCCGATGATGAGGGTGGCCGAAAGCACCATCATGAAGGTTGCCGTCACATAGACGTCGCCGATCGCCATCGAGCCGACGATGGCCGGGCCGACGGTCGGTAGCGTGAAGATGATGGCGGTCTCGATCTCACCGGTCAGCATGTAGGGTAGGACGACGCCCTGATACATGACGAGCGGATGCAGCGCATTCGGCACCGCATGGCGCATGACGACGGCGCCGCCCGAAAGGCCTTTCGCCCGCGCGGTCTCCACGTATTGAGCATTCAGCGTGTCGAGAAGATTGCCGCGCATGACGCGCATATTGTAGGCAAGGCCGCCGAAGGTCGCGATCGCAACGACAGGCCAGACATGCCTGACCAGATCGACGAACTTGGCCCAGGACCAGGGCGCGCCGCCATATTGCGGCGAGAAGAAGCTGCCGATCTCCGACACATTGAGCTGAAAGACGAGAAGATAGACGATGATCAGCGCCATCAGGAAGCGCGGCACCGTCATGCCGAGAAAGGAGATGCCCGAGAGGAGGCTGTCGATCCAGCTATATTGCCGTGTCGCTGCCCATATGCCGAAGCCGATGCCGAGAACGGATGCGAAGATGTGGCAGACCAGCGCGAGAGCCAAGGTCCGCGGCAGGCGCTCTCCAACGACATCGGCGACGGGCTTGTTGTAGAACATGCTGTAGCCGAAATCGCCCCTGGTGACGATACCGCCGATCCAGTTGACGTATTGAACGACCAGCGGCTTGTCGAGCCCATGTTCGCGGCGGTAAATCTGTGCTTGCTCATCGGCTTGCGCGAAGGATGCACCGCCCTGGTTCATCAATTGCGAGCGTATGTAATCGGCATAGTCGCCAGGCGGTGCCTGAATGATCGCGAAGGTCACCACGCTCAGGATGAAGAGCACGGGAATGGCGGAGGCTATTCGCACGAGCAGGAATCGTAACATAGAACGGTTCGCTTCTCTTGATGCTGTCGGCGGTCTCGTCCCATCGGGATTGATATACGCCAGCGGTTCAATTCTATCCCGGCGACAGCTGATCGCTGGATGTTTCAAGCCTCATGGCAACCGGCATCATACCGGCTGCCATGGGCATTTCATGCGACCTTACTTGATCGGACCGGCGCTGCCAGGCGCACCCGGAAGCTCTTCTGGGAAGAGTTCGTACTTGCCCTGCTTGTCGGCTGCGACCCAAAGGCGCTCGCGGATGATCGAGTCCTCTGCCCAGTTGAACAGGAAGATCGGCGTGCCCGGAGGAACGTTGGAGAAGCGCTTGTTGATGATCAGTGCACCTGGATATTCGGTCAGACCGATATTGTAGAGGTGTCCCGTCGAGATCTTCTGGAACTGCTTCATCAAAGCCACGCGTTCGTCATTGTCCTTCGATGTCGTGAATTTGCTGACGACATCCACCATGTCCTTTTCAAAGGGCATGAGATCGACCGTGCCATCCGCACCCGCACGGTGATTCCAGCTCGTGCGCGGACCGACAGGTGCAAGCTGCTCCGTATTCTGGACAACCGAAGCGAGCTCCGTAGTGTTACGCCGAACCATCCAATCGAAACGGCCGCCGTAATTGGCATCGTCACGCTTGGGTCCGTCGAGCGCATTGATGATGACGCGCAGCCCGAGCTTCTCCATCTGGCCAATGACGCCTTCGGCCAGGCTCTTGTCGGTGGTGTAGTCGTTGCTGACCAGCAGGGTGATCTCGACATCCTTGCCGCCGTTGACGCCCGCCGGGAAGTTTACGATGCCGTCGCCGTCGGTATCCTTCAGACCAGCCTTCGCGAGTTCCGCCTTGGCCGCGGTAAGATCGAACGGGTAGTAGACGGTGGAATTGCGATCGTAGAAGCTGCTGCCGGAAGAAAGACCGCCCGGATAGATCGCCGTGAACGGACCCTTGACCAGTGACTCTCCGAGGGCCTTGCGGTCCAGCGCCATCGTAACGGCCTTGCGGAAATCCTCATTGCGGTTCAGGTCGCGAACGGCCTGAGCGCGGGGATCGGGGCTGCCCCAGCCATTGGCGGAGAAATTCATCTGCAGGTTATAGCCGATGAGGCGAGGGCCGAAGGCAAGACGAGCCGGAGCATCGGGTTGTGCGGCGCGCTTCAGCGAAGCGACGAAATTTTCCGGTTGCTCCAGGTTTGAAATGTCACCAGAACCGGCAACAGCCTGCACGTCGCGATCCGCCCAGGTCGAGAGCTTGTAGTGCAGCTCATTGAGGTAGGGCAACTGATTACCCTTCTCGTCGACCTTCCAGTAGTAGGGATTGCGACGCAGGACGATGATATCGTCAGGGCGATATTCGACCGGCACCCAGGCACCCATGACCGGAATGTTCATATATTCCGGCGGGAAAGCATTCTTGAACTGATCGTAGGTGTTCTTGGAATATTTGGGGTGCTGCGGCTTCAGGATATGCGACGGGCCCGGGCAGAAATTCGGATAGGCCATCGTATAGAGATATTGCTTCGGGAAGGCGTCCTTGAACGTCCATTCGACGGTGTAATCGTCGATCTTCTTCAGCGTCGTTCCTTCGCCGAAGGCTTCCGGCGATGCGCCGCCGCCGAGTGGCGAGACGTTCGGGTCGATCACCTCGTCTTCCCAGTAGAACATGATGTCATCGGCGTTGAAGGGCACGCCGTCGGACCATTTCGCGCCTTCGATCAGATGCATGGTGAGCTTATGACCATCGGGCGACCATTCCCAGCCCTTGGCAAGGTTCGGTAGCGGTTCGGTATCCTTTGCTTCCACTTGGAAGAGGGGAGCCGTGCGCGTCAGGCACTCCGAAAGGGCGATGTCGATGCCGCCCCAGCCCTGGGTTTGCCCGGCGCCGTAGTTCCAGCCCTCCGGCCGGCCTCCGATAACATGCCGCATGGTATCGCCGTAGACGCCGATGCCGTCGGGCATGTTGCCGGTCTTGAAGACCAGTGGCTCTTTCGGCAGGCGATCCTTGACGGGCGGCAGCTTGCCGGTCTTGACGAACTTGTCCGTCACCCAGGCAGGCTCGTGATATTCCGGCAGCGCCTTGAACTCCAGAATGGAGTTGCGCTCGACATATTTGATCTTGCCCTCAGCCGGGAAAACCGGCGGAACGGGCGGCACTGTCGGCTCGGCTGCGTAGGCGCTGATGGCGATCGCGGATGTGGCAATCGTCAATGCGGCGAGAAGGCCGATCGGTCGAAAATGTCTCATCTTGTTCTCTCTCCCAATATCGCGAGCGTTCCGTTCGAGGCGTCGCGTTCCTCCCGTAAAACGGAAGACGGCCGGCTGCGGCGGGATTTCACCCCTCTGCCGCCGCAGCCCTTGTCTTCCGATCTGCTGTTCGTCAGCCCGCCTGCTTCAGCGCGGCCTTTTCTGCCCGCAACTCTTCGATCGAGCGTACGTTGCGGCTTGCCGCACCCTTCCAATCGCGCGTCTTGACCTTGCCCTGCGACAGGCGCTCCTTCGCGCCATCGACCGCGTGGGCATATTGCGGCAGCCAGCGCGCTTCCGCGACGACCATTTCGTCGACCATCTGCCAAACCTCCTCCGGTGTGGCGACGGCACCGACCAACGGATCATGCAGGACGGCAAGCTTCAAGAGGTCGATATCGCCGCTGATAGCGGCATGGACCGACATGCGCTGAACGTTGATCGAGGATATGCAGGTCGCGGCACATGCCTCCGGCAGAGTAATTCCCGCCACCATGTTGATGCCGAAGCGATCGACGAAGCCGGGCGATTCGATAATGGCATCGGCAGGCAAATTGGTGATGACGCCATTGTTCTTGACGTTGAAATGGCCACGATAGACGCGATTGGTTTCCAGCGCCTCGAGAATATGGCTGGCATGCTCGTTGGAGCGGCGTGCCGGGTCGATCGGTTGCGAGGCACTATCGAGGATCTGCTGGAATTCCGTCTCGAACCAGTTGCGTGTCTCGGTGGAATGACGCAGATAGCCGCCGGTCTCGCCATGGATCCAGTCCGACATGTCGATCCACTTGTTGATCTCGTCAGGGCGCTTGCGATACCAGGGCAGGTATTCCGACAGATGGCCGTTGCTCTCCGTCGAATAGACGCCAAAACGCTTGAGAACGTCGATACGCAGCTTTTCCTGCTGCGAATAGACCGGATGCGCCTCGAAGGCTGCGATCAGCTCATCCTTGCCGATCTTGCGACCGTTGAAGCGCAGATCGACGAACCAGGTCTGGTGGTTGATGCCCGAGCAGATATAATCGAGTTCGCTCTTGTCCTTCGCGCCGAGTACTTCGGCGATCTGTTCGGCTCCATGCTGGACGCCGTGGCAAAGGCCGATCGTGTCGACCTTGCCGTATTCGATCGCCGCCCAGGTGTTCATCGCCATCGGGTTGGCATAGTTCAGGAACTTGGCGCCCGTCTCTGCGACTTCGCGGATATCCTTGCAGAAGTCGAGAATGACCGGGATATTGCGCTGGCCGTAGAGAATGCCGCCGGCACAGATCGTATCGCCGACACATTGATCGATGCCGTATTTCAGCGGGATGCGGATATCTTCGGCATAGGCTTCGAGGCCGCCGACCCGCACGCAGCTGATGATATAGCGTGCGCCTGACAGTGCCGCGCGGCGATCTGTGGTCGCGGTAACGCGCGTCGGCAGCTTGTTGGCTTCGACGATGCGATCGAGGATCGCCTTGATCATCGTCAGATTGTGCTCACTTACGTCGGTCAGCGCGAATTCGACGTCGCGGAATTCCGGCACGCAGAGAATGTCGGTGAACAGCTTTTTCGTGAAGCCGACGCTGCCGGCGCCGATAATAGCGATTTTGAAACTCATGATCCTCACCTTCAAGTCGATCGAATAAGCAGCGGCAGGGAAATCGACAGCATTTTGGTCCATGATCGCAGAGATTGCGAAACTGGCCGAAATCGTGATTTTTCCTCCGTTCGCCGTTCCTCGCCGGCGAGCATGCGCTGTTTTCTGGCGGGATTATGCCTATAATCACGGAGGCGAACAGAGAACTATTATGCTTTTGAGGGTAATTTTGTGCTGCGAGAATTGATCGATAACGGACAGGTCATGCGGACGGTTTCCCTGCCGCGTGGACGCCACCGATTGCACGCCATGCCGACCAGTGCGGGATATGAAATCCGCGACGACGAACCCTATGATTGGGATGGACGACGGCGCGGCCTCACGCCGTTCACCGTGCTACAGCACACGATCAGCGGCACGGGTCGCCTGCGCTATGAAAGCCGCAATTATCGCGTTAATGCCGGTGATACGCTGCTCGTTCTCGTGCCGCATAATCATCGCTATTGGCTGGAGAAGGGGGAGCGCTGGGAATATTTCTGGATTTCCATGAACGGCGAGGAAGCGCTGCGTATCCATCGGCTGATCCTCGCCGCAGCCGGTCCGGTGTTGAAGCTGCAGCAGGCGACCATCGATCATCTTGCCGATTGCAGCCTTCGGCTCGTCAAGGGCGCCACGACGCCGGCTTCGGCTTCGGCGATCGCCTATGAAGCCGCCATGGCGCTCTATGACGACGTCTTCGGCTCGCATGCCTTTGCTGCCGACCGCTCCGTCATGCAGATTGTCATCGACCACATCAATGCCAATCTCGACAAGCCGCTGCCGGTCGAAGAGCTTGCGAAGGTGGGCGGTCTCAGCCGCGCGCATTTTTCGCGCGTCTTCGCCGAGAGCGAAGGCGTGCCGCCGGCGGAATTCGTGCTGCAACAACGGATGCAGCGCGCGGCGAAGCTGCTGACGAAGGCTGCCTTCATTCCCGTCAAGGAAGTCGCGATTATGTCGGGCTTCGACGATGCCAATTATTTCTCCAAGGTATTTCGCCGCATCTACGGCATCAATCCGACGGAGTTCCGCACGACAGGCATGTATGCCGCCGTGCGCAGTCCGGTCGAGGAGACGAAGAACGCGCGGAGCCGATAGATCCGTGATAGGTCGGCATCCTTGCTATCGCTCGCGTGCCTTGAAAATCGAAATCCGCCAACTGGTCGCATTGCGCAACGGCGGCGGGCCTGTATAGATATCGCCCCGCGGCGTCCCGCCTGCCTCGCCGCGTGCCTGACTTTCCAGCAACATCTGTTCGTCATCCGATGCGACGGGCTTAATCGATAGGATTGAATATGCGTTCTGTTGTCGCCTTCAATGAATCCTGGACGTTTCATGAAGGGTTTTCGCCCGAGGATGCCGGTCGCTCGCAGGAAGGACAGAGTGTTACGCTGCCGCATACGGCCGTCGAACTGCCTTTCAACTATTTCGATGAGAAATCCTATCAGCGCGCCTTCACCTATCAGAAAATCGTCAACTGGGACGAGGCCTTCGCAGGCCGCGAGGTATCGCTGATCTTCGATGCGGCCATGGCCGATGCCGTCGTCTATCTGAACGGTGAGGAAATCGTTGCCCACAAGGATGGCTACACGCCGTTCGAGGCCCGCCTGACCGGCCGCCTGCGTCAGGGCGAAAACCTGATCACGGTCAAGATCGACGGCAGCGAGAACCCTGAGATCCCGCCTTTCGGCGGCCGGATCGATTATCTCACCTATGGCGGAATCTATCGCGATGTCTGGCTGAAGGTTGCTGCGCCCGCCTCCGTCGCCAACATCAAGGTCGAGACGACGGATGTTCTTTCCGACCATAAATCCGCGACGGTGCGCTGCGACATCTCCAATCCGCAAAATCTCGCTTTCAAAGGTACAGTGACGGTTACTTTGCGATCTGCCGACGGCGCGGCCATCGCTTCCGGCCAGGCTGACACCTCGGGTGAAAGCGTGAAGCTCAGCTTTGCCGGCCTTTCAGGTCTTTCGCTCTGGGAACTCGATAATCCCGTTCTTTATTCGGCCGAAGTGGAGCTTGTGAGCGAGCATGGAGCGGACCGTCATGCCGCGACTTTCGGTTTTCGCACGGCAAGCTTCACCGCGGAAGGTTTTCTGCTGAATGGCAGGAAGCTGAAGCTGCGCGGCCTTAACCGCCATCAGGCTTTTCCCTATGTCGGCTACGCAATGGGCCGCTCCGCCCAGGAGCGAGATGCCGAGATCATGAAGCGTACACTGAAATGCAACATTGTGCGCACCTCGCATTATCCTCAATCGAAATGGTTCCTCGATCATTGCGACCGCATCGGTTTGCTGGTTTTCGAGGAAATCCCCGGCTGGCAGCATATCGGCGATAAGGAATGGCAGCAGGAATCGATCCGCAACGTGCGCCGGATGATTGAGCGCGACTGGAACCATCCGTCCATCGTCATCTGGGGCGTGCGTATCAACGAATCCCAGGATTCGCATGATTTCTACACGGAGACGAACCGTCTGGCACGCGAACTCGATCCGACGCGCCAGACCGGCGGCGTGCGTTACATCACCGAGAGCGAAATGCTTGAGGACGTCTATACGATGAATGATTTCATCCTCGGCAATGAGGAATTGCCCGGCGCCAACCGGCCGCGCACGCCGCTGAGGCCGCAGCAGGAAAATACCGGTCTTTCCAAGGACGTGTCCTATCTGATCACCGAATTCGGCGGGCATATGTACCCGACGAAAATCTACGATCAGGAGCAGCGCCAGGCCGAGCATGTGCGCCGGCATCTGGAAGTTCTGAATGCCGCCTATGGTGACCCATCGATCTCAGGCGCAATCGGCTGGTGCATGTTCGACTATAATACCCATAGCGATTTCGGCTCGGGCGACCGCATCTGCTATCATGGCGTCATGGACATGTTCCGCGAGCCGAAATTCGCCGCCTATGTCTATGCAAGCCAGTGCGAGCCCTCCGAAGAGGTCGTCATGAAGCCGGTCACGATCTGGGCACGCGGCGAGCGCAATATCGGCGGCGCCCTGCCGCTGATCGTGCTCACCAATTGCGACGAGGTCGAGCTGCGCTACGGCTCTCTAACCAAGCGTCTCGGTCCGGACCGGGAAACGTTCCCGCATCTACCGCATCCGCCCGTCGTTTTCGATCACCGCGCCTTCACGCCGGACGAACTCGGCGTATGGGGCATGGAGTGGGAGGACGTGCATTTCACCGGCTATATCGGCGGCAAGCCGGTGGCGCAGCAACATATGGTCGCCAATCCGCTGCCGACCTCGCTGCAGGTAGAAGCCGATGCCGATACGCTGCGCGCAGGCGAGCGCGATACGGTGCGCGTCATCGTGCGCGCGCTCGATCAGGCCGGCTCGCGTCTTCCTTTCCTCAATGAAGCCATCACGATCAAGGTTGAGGGTCCGGCGAAGGTCATCGGGCCGGAAACGGTGGCATTCCAGGGCGGGACCACGGGTTTCTGGTTGCAGGCAACCGGAGAGGCCGGTGCGATCAAGCTCGAAGTCTCATCTCCGCGCTTTGCCAGCCAAAGCGTGAGCTTTACCGCAAAATAACGCGCTGCCGGCTCTCTTCCGTCAGGCGGCGGAGCCGGCAATTTCACCTGCGGCTTGCGGGATCGACTGCAACAGCGTCTGTCGCGCCGAGGCAAGGTGCAGGCGGCAGGCGGCATCGATCCTTTGCTGGTCGCGCGATTGCAGCGCTTCGATGTAGTCGAGATGCTCCGCCACGGCGCGGGCATTGCGCTCGCGCGCGAAAGCCTTGTTCCACTGATAATGATAGTGAAAAATGATGGCAATGACGTCGTAGAACTCGGTTATGAAGCGGTTCTTCGAGGCGCGATGGATGAGGAGATGGAATTTTTCGTCAAGGCGCGAGAAATCGCGGTAGTGCGCGTCGAAATCTTTAAGCAGTTCATAGTGTTCCTGCTCGATCGCCTTGAGATCCTCCCAGGCGTGATGATTGGCCGGCAGGCGGCCGAACTCGGCCGCCGAGTGCAGCTCGAACATTTCGCGCACGTCGGCAAGCTCGAGTGCGAATTCGCTGGTGAAGCCCTTGAGAATCCAGTGGCTGTTCGGCCGCTTCTCGATCAGGCCGAAGCGGCTGAAACGGATAAGGAATTCACGAACGACGGATGTGCCGGTGCCGATTTCGCGCGCCAGTTCCAGCTCGTTGATCTGCATGCCCGGCTGGGCTTCGTCGGACATGATGCGCGTCATGAAGCTGCGCTCGATGATATTGTGCAGGGAATCGGTCTCTTCCTTGGGGAAGAAATCGGCCTGGGTCGGCAGGCGAAGCACCGTCTTCTGCCGCTTGTTCCACAGAATGATGCCAGCGTCGCTTAGACGCATGAGGATCGCCCGGGCCGTGCTGCGGCTGACGCCAAGTTCGGCTGCGATTTCAGGCTCGCTCGGCAGCTCGGTATCGAGCTTCAAGCGGGCCGCATAGCGATTATAGGCTTCCTTGAAGAGCGTGTTTTGCCTTGCCATTTCCCCCTCACGTCTCGTCGCCGCTCTTTGCCGGTGGCGCTGTCTGAACCATGTCCCGATGGCAGTCAATTGCAGGAGTTCTCTCGAAACCGCAGTTTCCGTCGTCTCCCGCGACGGTCCCCATGATTTCCTCGTTGACACCAAAATGTTTATTGTAGATAAAAAACAAAATCAATGGCGATGGATGTCGAGAGCCTCCGTTAACGCCACCGAAATTGAAATGACCGTCATCACAAGGGAGAGGTGATGCAGACGAGAACGATCGGCAGGACGGGCCTTAAGGTCACGGAGATCAGCTTTGGCGCTGCGGCGCTGGGCGGCCTCTACCGCGCCTGCCCCCGCGACCAGGCGATGGCGACCTTGCAGGCAGCCTGGGACAGCGGCATCCGCTATTTCGACGTTGCGCCCTGGTATGGCTTCGGCCTCGGCGAGCGTCGCGTCGGCGATTTCCTGCGTGATCAGCCTGAAGACAGCTATGTTTTGTCAACGAAGGTCGGTCGCCTCATGCGCCCGGTGCTGACCGACAAGGTGCCGAATTACGGCTATGTCGATCCCCTGCCTTTCGATGCCGACTATGACTATTCCTATGACGGCATCATGCGCTCGGTGGAGTTCAGCTATGCTCGTCTCGGCCTTAACCGCATCGATATTCTCTATGTCCACGATATCGGCGGCTATACCCACGGCAAAGCGCTCAATGAGCACTATCTCGGCCAGCTTCTAGGCTCCGGGCTGAAAGCTCTTGAGGAGCTGAAGTCGTCCGGCGCGATCAAGGCTTATGGTCTCGGGGTCAATGAGATACCGGTCTGCCTGGATGTAATGCATGCGGCCGATATCGATTGCATCCTGATTGCCGGCCGTTACACGCTGCTGGATCGTTCAGCCGTTGCCGAACTGCTGCCGCTTTGCGAGAAGAAGGGAACATCGCTGGTCGTGGGCGGCGTCTTCAATTCCGGCATTCTGGCGACAGGACCCGTGCCCGGCGCGCATTTCGACTATCTGCCGGCGACGCCCGATATTTTGGCCAAGGTCGGAGCGATGGAGGAGATTGCCCGCAAGCACGGTCTGCCGCTTGCCCAACCGGCGCTTCAGTTCCCGCTGCGCAGTCCCAGCGTGGCCTCGGTTCTGATCGGTACGGCGAAGCCCGAGAGTCTTGTTCGCAACATGCAACTGATGGAGCCAAGGCTTCCCGACCGCCTGTATGAGGAATTCGAAGGGTTGACTGTGGTTGCGCCTCCTTTGGGAGACGAGGCCGTGAGAGTCTAGTAAATTGAGAGCTATCGAGCCGGCCGGAGAGGCGGTTTCGTAGAGGAGGAAAGCCTGTTTTGGCGTCAGTGGCAGTTCCACCGAGCCAAGCGTGATGCCTCAGGGCGTGACGATACCGAGCCGTAAGCGTTCAACGGCGGGTGTGCAGGAGAATAGAGCGCTTTGAGAGGAGAAGCAGATGAAAATTGCCAAGTCACTTCTGTCCCGCCGCAGCTTTACAGGCCTTGCCGGTGCTGCCGTCATCGCCATGGCGATGCCTATGCAGTCCTTCGCGGCCGACGTGACCATCCCGATCATCGTCAAGGATACGACGTCCTTCTACTGGCAGATCGTTCTTGCCGGCGCTCGCCAGGCAGGCAAGGATCTCGGCGTGAAGGTGCCGGAACTCGGCGCTCAATCGGAATCCGACATCAACGGCCAGATCAGCATTCTCGAAAACGCCGTTGCTGGCAAGCCGGCTGCGGTCGTCATTTCGCCGACCGAGTTCAAGGCGCTCGGCAAGCCTGTGGATGAAGCCGCCAAGTCCGTGCCGGTCGTTGGTATCGACTCTGCCGCCGATTCCAAATCCTTCATCTCGTTCCTGACCACCGACAACGTTCAGGGCGGACGTATTGCCGCTGACGGTCTTGCCGCCGCTGTCAAGGGAGTTACCGGCAAGGAAGAGGGTGAAATCGCCATCATCACCAGCCTTCCGGGTGTCGGCTCTCTCGACCAGCGTCGCCAGGGCTTCCTGGAAGAGGTCAAGAGCAAGTATCCAGGCCTCAAGGTCGTTGCCGATAAGTATGCGGATGGCCAGGCAACCACCGGCCTCAATATCATGACCGACCTGATCACCGCCAATCCGAAACTGGTCGGCGTCTTCGCCTCCAACCTGATTATGGCACAGGGTGTGGGCCAGGCGATCGCCGAAAACAAGCTCGGCGACAAGATCAAGGTCATCGGCTTCGACAGTGACGACAAGACCGTCGGCTTCCTGAAGTCCGGCGTTCTTGCCGGCCTGGTGGTGCAGGATCCCTACCGCATGGGTTACGATGGCATCAAGACGGCGCTTGCAGCCTCGAAGAAAGAGAAGGTTCCGGCAAACGTCGACACCGGCGCCAATCTCGTCACCAAGGCGAATATGAGCGATCCGAAGATCGACGCTCTGTTGAACCCGAAGGTCAAGTAAGTCTAAGGGCCGCGCCCGCGAAATCGGGCGCGGCTTTTCGTCTGGTCGCTTTCCCAAGGTGGCCGCGTGGCGATGCGAGAGCGAGGAGACCTCATGACGAACCTGGAAGAAATCAGCCATCGGCACGACGACACCGTCAAAACGGAAGCAAACCGCATTCCGGCCGGTTCGCCCATCCTTGAACTTAAGGGCCTGCAGAAACGCTATGGTTTCGTCGAGGCGCTGAAGCCGGCAACGATAACGTTTCTCGCAGGAGAAATTCACGCGATTGTCGGTGAAAACGGTGCCGGCAAGTCGACGCTCATCAAGCTCCTGACCGGCGTTATCACGAGAACGGCGGGTGAGATTTTCTGGTGTGGTCACCCGGTTGCGCTCGCAACGCCGAACGAGGCGATCGCCCGCGGCATCAACGCGGTTCATCAGGAAGTGGTGCTCTGCCCGCACCTGACGGTCGCGGCAAATCTTTTTCTCGGCGATGAAGTCAATCGCTTCGGCCTGATGCGCAAGAAGCAGATGGTCGCGATGGCGCAGACCGTTCTAGACGATCTTGGCTTCGGATTGCCGGCCGGCGAACTCTTGAGCTCGCTCACGATCGGCCAGCAGCAGCTGGTGGCAACGGCAAGAGCCGCGATGCGCGGTACGCAGTTTCTGATTTTCGACGAACCTACCGCCTATCTCACCCGTCAGGAATCGGCGCAGCTCTTCAAGCTGATCCGCCGGCTTCAGAGCGAGGGCGTGACGATCGTCTATATCAGCCATCGCATGGAAGAGGTGTTCGAACTCGCTGACCGGGTCTCCGTCCTGCGCGACGGCACGCATGTCGGCACCCGCGCGATCGCCGAAACCAACGAGGACGAGCTGATCAAGCTGATGATCAATCGTTCCATCGAGCAGATCTACCATAAGGAGGAGATCCCGATCGGCGATACCATCCTTGAGACCCGCGGCCTTTCCGGCCCCGGTTTCGAGAATGTTTCGCTCAGCGTTCGTGCCGGCGAGATCGTCGGCCTTTACGGACTGATCGGTGCCGGCCGCAGCGAATTCGCGCTCGGTCTTTACGGGCGCCAGCCGCTTTCTGCAGGCGAAATCTACTGGCAGGGGCGCAAGGTCGATATCCGCAACGAACGCGACGCGATGGATCTCGGCATCGCATTGGCGCCCGAAAGCCGCCGCGATCAGGGGCTTTGTCTCAATCTGCCGATCGGCCTCAACATCAATTTGCCCGTGTTCGGGCGGCTGAGCCATGGCCCGATCATCAATAACAAGAGCGAAGCGGCCAATGCAGACAAGCAGATCCGCGATCTCAGCATCAAGACGCCGAGCCGGCGGGTTCTGGTCTCCGCCATGTCCGGCGGCAACCAGCAGAAGGTCGTCATTGGCAAATGGCTGAGCCACGGCGCCAAGCTCTTCATCTTCGATGAGCCGACGGTCGGTGTCGATGTCGGAACCAAGGCCGAGATCTATCGCCTGTTTGCCAAGCTGCTTCGTGATGGCGCCGGCATCATCGTGATCTCGTCTTATCTGCCGGAGGTCTATGAGCTGGCCGATCGCCTGCACGTCTTCCGTAGCGGCCAGCTGGTTGCCAGCCATGATTTCCACGCGGCAACGCATGAGGAAGTCCTCGGCGAAGCGATTGGCGTCTAAACGATAAACAAGTCTAAAGAGGGAGAAAAAAATGGCCGCGAATACGACAGAAGGCCCGACCGTAGCGCCGCGGCGCAAGATGAACATCCTCTTCAGCCTGACGCTGATCCTGCTGCTTCTGGCGCTCTGGATTGTTCTCGGATTCTGGACCGACAAGTTCTGGACGCCGCTCAACATAACCAACCTGATGCGTCAGGGTTCGATGACGGCCATTCTTGCGCTCGGGCAGACCTTTGTCATCATCACGGCGGGCATCGATCTTTCGGTCGGCGCGATCGTCGGCTTCTGTACCGTCATCATCGCCTGGCTGTTGCAGGCGGGCTTCCCGGTGTGGTCCGCCATCCTCATCACCTTGTTGTTCGGGGTTCTGATCGGCGCATTTCATGGGTTCGGCATCGTGCGCATGGGCCTGCCGCCCTTCATCATCACGCTGGCGACATTGACGTCGCTTCGCGGCATAGGGCTGCTGATTACCAACGGCTCGACGATCAACATCGTCAATGACGATTTCAGCAATTTCGCAGTGTCCGATTTCCTGGGCATCCCGAGCCTGTTCTGGATGGTGATCCTGGTGGCGATTCCGGCTGTCATCTTCCTGCATCTGAGCCGCTGGGGCCGCTATCTCTTCGCCGTCGGCTCAAACCGCGAAGCAGCTCGGCTTTCCGGCGTCAACGTCAACTGGATGATCTATCTCGCCTATATCCTGTCGGGAACCTGTGCCGCCTTCGTCGGCATTCTGCTTGCCTCGCGCATCGCCATCGGCAATGCCACCCAGGCCGATGGCTGGGAGCTGCAGGCGATCGCCTCTTCGGTGATCGGTGGCACCAGCCTGTTCGGCGCCGTCGGGACGGTCTATGGCCCGCTAATCGGCGCCTTCATCCTGGCGACCATCAACAACGGCGCCAACCTGCTGAACCTCAACTCGTTCTGGCAGCGCATCATCACCGGCGTCCTGATCATCGTCATCGTTTATTTCGATCAGCTGCGCCGCCGCCGCGCTTAGCAGTGTAATTGATACGCGATGCAAGCAAATCGGGCGGACTACCCCGCCCGATTGCCGTGCGAAACAAGGGTCTCACGATCGGGTTGGACGATCACCCAAAACGTGGCGTCGACCAGAGCCCGTACAGTCCCGAATGCAAGGGGCACGCAGGGGCGATGGATGATGCTCTCCAGCAACAGGTATGAGAGCGAGAAGCGCAGCCCCGTCAGGTCTCAGGCCGGCGAGGGCCGGGACCACCGCCAGCTCAGGCCCTTCAGCAGATTGCGCAACGGCTTTTCGACGGCTTCATAGGCGACAACGCCGAGGAGCGTGCCGGAGATGACGCTGACAAAGGTAACGGCGTCTGACGGTATCTGCAGCGACGACAGCAGCTTGACGATCACCGAGATCGCGAGCGTATGCCAGAGATAGATCGAATAGGACGCGTTGCCGAGATAGGTGAGAGGGGGGACGGATGGCAGCTTGCCGCTGCGCTCAATGGAGACCGTACCGAGGACCAGGGCGACGGCAAGCGGACCGCACGTCATCTCGTTGAAGTCGAGGCCAAGCAGCTCGATGGCGGCAAAACCGGCGATCGATACGATCACTAGCGCAAGGCCAACGCCAATGCCTGGAACATGTCCTTTCAACCAGAACCGGGCAAGCACTGCGCCTGCCACGAATTCCAGAATAATCGGTCTCACATAGGTGGCAAGCATCGGCGATTGCGGATGGATGAGAGCGCCGATCGCGACGAAAGCGGCAAAGATGCCGATCAAGCTACCGAGCCGCAGGCGCTGCGGCAGGAGCAGGCAGGCCGCAAAGATGACGTAGAAGAACATCTCGAAATTCAGCGTCCATCCCTGCACCAGCACAGGCCATATCTCGCCGCTGCTGGGCGACCTGACGGGAATGAACAGCAGCGAACCGACTATATGGCTCGCCGTCAGCTTCATGTTCGGAAACAGTCCCACCACGGCGCCGGCAATCATGATGATGGTCACGATCCAGTAGGATGGCGCGATGCGCTGCAGCCGGTCGAGCACGAAACGCAGCGGCGTCACGGGACGGCGCTCGCTCATGGTCCACATAATGAAGCCGCTGATGACGAAGAAGACGTCGACGCCGGCGGCGCCGATGCGGAAATGGCCACCGCTGCGCTCGGCTGCATGAAACAGCACGACCGCAAGAGCAGCAAGAGCACGCAGATATTGGATGCCGTAAAGCGTCTTCATTGTCCCGTTCGCGGCTCCCAATTGACCGGCGGCGCGAATGGCATCTGCTCGCCCATATGCGGGGGCGCCTCCGCAGGCATGCGTGTTCGCATGGAAAGCTTTCCTGCCGTGAAATAGAACAGGAAGGAACCGACATGGTACGGATTCAGAATATCGATCTCCACGAAAGACCGGATCAGCAAAAGCGTCGCAACCCCCAGAAGCAGATAGGATTCGTCGTTTCTGACATCGCTCAGAAAGCGGCTGATATGGCCGATCACAGCCGTCAGCAGGATGGAGGCGAGCAGGCACACACCAATGAGCCCGGTCTCGACCATCGTCTCGATATAGGTGTTGTGGAAATGGAAGCCCGCGCGCGAGGCAATGTAAAATTCCTCCCACAGCCGTTCGGGCTCGGAAAAGCCCTGGACCCAGTACGCCTGGTAGCCGACGCCGAAGAGGAGATTTTGCTGCGCCGTCGCGATGCCCTGTTGCCAGAGGTATGTGCGCCCGGTGAGCGTGGAATCCTTGCCGAAGACGCCGAGGATGAGATCGACTGCACCGAGGTAGACGCCCGCGACCGCAAGGACGACCCCGGCCACGGCTACCGTCACAAACAGCCTTTTCCGCTGTTTGGGCGACAAATATAGGATAATACGCAGGCTCATGCACAAGAGCACGACCAACATCGTCGTCAGAACCGATGTTGCCGATGCCGAAGCATGCAGGCAATAGGCCGATAACAGCCCGGCAATTCCAGCACCGATCATCCAGATCCGCCGCTCGCCCAGAACGAAGACCGCGGCAAAGGCGAAATAGATGCCGAGCGAAGCATAGAAGCCGAGCTGGTTCTTGGAATCGAAAGCGCCGACGAAACTGTAGGTTCCGTCTATGGGATCATAGGCATAGTAGCCGAACAACATGGAATAGAGCAGCACGATGCTGGTGCCGGCGATCGCGCCGCGTGTCAGCGTGCGGATATCGAGCGTGCGCATGGCGACCAGGGCGCAGAAGATATGCGTCATATACTGGATGGATGCCCGTGCCGTCGTCGGGGGGACGACCGACCAGAAGATCGATAGAAAGGTGAAGAAGCCAAAGGCAAAAAGCCAGAGCTGCCTGTGATAGCTGCCAAGTACGTTCCGGTAGTCCATCATGACAAGCGGAAACCATAGCGCGTAGTAGAGCAGGATCGAGGGCTGACCGAAGCGGGAGGAGTAGGCAAAAACGAAGAAGGACAGGGTAATCGCCACCGTGCCATAGGTGGCGTTGCTGCCCGGACGGACAAAGATCGATTTGGCTATCCGCATCGATTTTCCTATCGAATGGCAAGCCCGGTGCTGATCTTGATCAGATCGCCGGGCAATACCTGCGTGTTTTCCTGGGCCTGGATTTCCTTCGATTGCCCGTTGTCGTCACGAATGATGGTGTAGGAGATGCTCACCCCGGGGCCGCTTGGGTCGAGATTGCCGGCATCGGCCGATTGAGCGACGGCTTCCTGCATGAGGGACTGGCTGGTCGACAGCTTGAGCTGTAGCGTTTCCAGCTGCGTGTCGGTATCCTGCATGTCCCGGGCCAGCGAACTCTGCCAGTCGTTGCGCAAGGTAATCTCGTCCTGATTGGCCTTGTTGATATCCTGCTTAGCTTTCAGCGCGGCGGTTTCCGTATCGAGGAGTGTGGCTTCCAGATCGGAGGCGCGCTGTTCGGCGGAGATTCGGCGGGAGGCAAGCTCCAGCCCGCGCTCGGCCAGACTTTCGACCTTGTCGCGGTCGGCCTTGGCCAGATCAAGCTGACGGCTCTGCGTGTCGTTCTTCTTCGAAAGCGCCTCGACTTCGTTTTGCAGAAGCGTCTTCAGATCTTCCAGGGACTGCAGCTGCGTCGTCATGCGCTTGGCACGCGTATCCATCAGCGCCTTCTCGCTCGCCAGCAGATCCGCCATGTGCGGCAGCTGCTTGAGCTCGGTGGGGACGTCGATATCGTCCTTGCCGGCCAATTCGGCCATCAGGCGCGCCTTGCGCATCAACAGGCGGCTACGCTCCGCCATATAGACGACCGCGTCACCCTTGGCATTGATGAAATCGCGCGCAAAACGCTGTCCGGCATCGGCTCGGCGCATGCCGCCGCCGAGGCTTATAGCCTTGAGCACGGTCAGGTTGGGCGCGAACGGATATTCGCCTGGATTCTGGACCTCTCCGGAAAGGTAGATCGGCCGGAACTGTGACATTTCGACCGAGGCCGAAGGACGATCACGCAGGCCGAATTGCTTCTGCAGACCGAGACCGATAGCTTCGGCGATCTGATCCGTCGTCTTGCCGACGGCCGGCATATCCCCGATGAAGGGAACCGAGATCGAGCCCGAAGGGCCGACGGTGTAGTCGCCCGAAACCATCGACCAGTCGCGAATGGTGCCTTCGGCCGTCTGCCACTCGGCAACGCGCACATGCAGCTTGTCCATGACGCCTAGGTGATATCCGGCAAGGTTTTCGGCTAGCGCCGGAGCAGCAGCTGCGCCAAGGCCGAGAGCAATAATAGCTGCGCAGCGCAGCGATGAATTGACACGTAGAAGCCTCGTCGAAGGCCGGAATTCAATCATGCAGGATCTTCCCTGTTACCGGTAGGCAATCCCGCAGGACGCGGGAAAACCGCAGGACGCATCCCGCGGTATCTGCCAGTCATCATCAATAGCTGCCGCGTGAAAGGCAGACTGCAGGAATGGTTTTGGCAATGATCACCATGTCGCTGCTGAGCGACCAGTTCTTCACATAATGCGTGTCGAAGGCGACGCGGCTTTCGTAGGAAACGTCGTTTCGGCCGCTCACCTGCCAAAGACCGGTCAAGCCCGGACGGGACTGCAGATAATAGATCGCCGCGGTCTCGTAGCGCTCGAGCTCGTCTTCCACCACCGGGCGTGGCCCGACGACGCTCATCTCGCCGCGGATGATGTTGATCAACTGCGGCAGCTCGTCAAGGCTGAGCTTGCGCAGGACAGACCCAACGGTGGTGACGCGAGGATCGTTCTGCAGCTTGCGCGTTGCACGCCACTCCTCCAACGCTTTCGGATTGGCCTGAAGGTAAGCATGCAGCACCTTGTCGCCATTGACGACCATGGTGCGGAACTTCAGGCAACGGAAGGTCTTGCCATTATGGCCAATACGGCGATGGCCGTAGAAAACGGGGCCGGGGTCTGAAAGTTTTACCAGCAGCATCAGCAGCAGAAAGAGCGGGCTGATGAGAACCAAGGCGGTCAGAGCGGTAGAAACGTCGAAAATGCGTTTCAATACTCCGCCAGTGGGCGGAAAGACGTCGCTTTCCGCAGCGCTGAAAAAAGCCGATGTGGCCGATCTCGTCGCAGATTTCATAGAGAAAACTCCATTCATGTTGACGATTGGTCGGAAATTCTCGGACGCGTAACTAGAGCCGCGATGGCCGGAGTGTAGGTTGGGATTGAGACTTTTTAAGCCAAATTTTTGTAGCGATATGGCATGGTGGTATAAATTTACCGCACCAACGGTGACTTGGTTTAGTTCAGCGAGCAATAGTCGATGAATTGTACTGTATCATCTTGTGTATAATGTCGCTCTTGACAGCTCTGTCGTCTCTTAGCCGACCCTCTCTAAGGATATTATAGGCATGAAACGCTAAGCTGTTCATTATCATTAGCTTCGCTAGCCTCTGCTCGGTTTCCTTTCAGCTTCAGGTTATCCAGTTTTCTTCTGAGGATATATTGCAGTGCAGCAATATTTTGCAGCGCACATACTGAAAGCAGATTCCTCAGGACTTTGTAATAAAAGTTGATTGAATGGACGAGAATACCCTATCGGCCGGATGGCCCGGGTGCTTCTTCCAGATTGTATTATTTCGATATGCCGCCATCTAATTGCAATGAGAAAGATGAACAAATTCAATTGTAATTATAATCGATGCGTAGTTTTAACAGGCTCGGCGCTAGGATCGTCTCAAATCGCAACGGATCTTGGTAACTTGGTTGAATCTCAATGAATCATAAAATATATTTAAGACTTAGGTCTGATAAGGGAGGAAAGACCTTGATCGTTTATCATTTGCTCATCGAACGGGCGGGGTAAGATTATGTACGCGCCCCGCGTTTTCATCAGCATGCTAGGCACGCTGATCGTATTTGCCATCGCAACATATTTCCTGACGAACTCGCTTTCGACCACGCTGATCGAAACGGCCCTCTGTGCCGTCCTTCTGCAGGTCGGCTATTTCTTGGGCGTACTCTACCTGGTCTGGAAAGAGCGCAAAGCACATGAGGCCCTGTTGAACGAAGATAAAGGCCCGGCCTCGCTTCAGGAAGACAGCAAGGTCGCCGGTCTTTCCGCATCCAGTTTAAAGCGGTCCGAGCCCTTCAACCCCTGAACTTCGGGGAAAACGATCAGATCTTTTGAAGCTCGGCGGTTGCCGGATCGTAGCCATGTCCTAAGTCTCCGTCTGAACCCTTGGAGGCCGATGTGACCGACCCTGCAGAAAAATGCGTCTGCGTAATCATTGCCGCGAAGAATGCCAGCGAAACCATTGGGCTTGCCGTTGCCTCAGCTCTTCGGGAGGTCGAGGTCGCCGAAGTCGTCGTCATCGATGACGGCTCGACGGATGGAACGGCTATCGCCGCCGCCAAAGCCGATGACGGCAGCGGTCGACTGATTATCCGGGAATTCGAAAAGAACCGCGGCCCTGCCGCAGCACGCAATCACGCAATCGAGATATCCAAGGCGCCGTTGATCGGTATCCTCGATGCCGATGATTTTTTCTTCCCAGGTCGCTTCGCAGCGCTGCTTGCCGCTGACGACTGGGATTTCGTTGCCGACAACATCGCTTTCGTCAGCGCCGATACCGTGCCTGATGCGCATGCGAGGCTCGATCATTTCGACGCGAAACCGCGTTTTCTCGATCTTGCTGCTTTCGTCGAGGGCAATATTTCCAAGCGCGGCGTGCGTCGCGGCGAGATCGGCTTCCTGAAGCCCTTGATGCGACGTTCCTTTCTGGATGCGAATGGCCTGCGCTACAATGAGGCGCTGCGTCTCGGGGAAGATTACGATCTCTATGTCCGCGCGCTGGCCAAGCAGGCCCGTTATAAGATCATCCATAGCTGCGGTTATGGCGCGGTCGTGCGCAGCGATTCCCTGAGCGGCCGGCACAGGACCGAGGATTTGCGCCGTCTTTATGAGGCTGACCGGACCATTCTTGCCAAGGGTGGGCTTTCTTCAGCGGACGCAGCCGTGATCCGTCGTCACGAACAGCATATTCGCGATCGTTACGAGTTGCGGCATTTCCTCGATATCAAAGCACAGTCCGGGCTGTTGTCAGCGGCCGCCTATGCGCTATCGCACCCCTTCGCCGTCCCGGCTATTGCCGGTGGCATTCTGGCGGATAAGACGGAGCGTTTCCGCAGGCGGAGCACCACCACCATTGCCCATCCCGGTGCAAACGGCCTGCGCTATCTGCTGCAGGCCGCTCCGGAATAGCGGTATCGCGGCTTAGAGATAATCGCGGCGCACGCCTTCGATTGCGTTCAGGAGACGCTCCTTGCAGGCTGCCAGCGCGCTATCCTTGCTCAGCTGCGGCTTTGCCTTGCTCGCCTGCCATAGAGCCAGAGCCGAAGGTACGGCCAGCGCCTGCTTTGCCATGACGCGCAGCGTGGTCTGCTCGGGATCTGCAAGCATGACGTTTTCCCCATAGCGTTGCTTTTCGAGCTCGGCTGCCGCCTGCTTGTTGCGCTCGAAGCCGACACCCCAGAATTTGGCCCCTTTGGCGATCGCCTCGGCGCGGGTGGAGACGGGGATATGCTTCGGCTGATAGGTGACGCCGAGTGAGAGAGCCCAGTCGTTCCATTTGAAACTGTTGATGGAACGCGAGGAGCTGACCGCAATCCACGGAACACGGAAGGCATCGGCAAGGATGGCGCCATGCATCGATTCCGCCACGATCAACTCGGAGGCGGCAATTTCGCGGATAACGGCCTTCGCCTCGCCGCGCGGATCGAGATAGGAAAGACCGACGGTCTTGCAGATCTCAGGCCAGAGGCCTGCGGCAGCCGATTCCCAATGCGGAATGAAGGTGCGCTTGCCGTTTTTCGAAATGGCCTGGAATTCCGGCATCTCCGTCACCAGCACGGCAGGATCGACGATGCCCATTTCGGTTGGCAAGCCGGCCTTTTGCGCCGTCAGCGGCCCACGCACGCTGCGGACATCCCATTGCGAGGTATCGCGCATGTCCGGAAGAGAACCGTAGCCGAAACCACTGCCGATAACGAGCTTGTGCCCCTTGTCAGGCAGGATCTCCGTGTTGAGGACGGTTCCAACGCCGACCAGCAATGTTTCCTCTCGAACATCGCGAAGGCCGGGAAGTAGGAAATCCCAGAGCCAGAGATTGAGATCGTCACCGAAATTGCCATGGGTGGATTCCCAGTGGAACGGCTTCATGCAGGACTCCTTGCTGATCCAGACTATAGCGGGTCATGCCGTGGCTCTTCGATGCGGCATGTGCAGCCCATGCTGCACCGCAAAATCTAGGGCGCTAGTTTGCCCACGGCAAGCTGCATGGCGCTTTGTAAAATTCCAGGATCGCGCAAGGCCCATTTTGCCAGCAATCCAAATTGCGGTAGGCGCCGCCGCCGCACCTGCCGCGCCTGGCTCCAAAGCGCCTGCTGGCGGGCGCGATTCTTATAGAGACGGATGGATTCGACATCCTGCGGCCGGCGCGAAAATCTCTGCTCCAGCGTGTTGAGCGCCGTCCATGTGTTGAATTGCTGGCGCAGGAATTGCGGGGAATCGTTGTCGATGCTGTGAAAGATGTTCACGCCTTCGCCGCGCAGCGCTCCGGCATTCTCGCAAAGCAGGACCCGCTTGGCGGCGAGAACGCAGTCGCAGAAAAACAGAACGTCCTCTGCCGCCAGTCGCAAGGAAGGCTCGAAGCGGATCTTTTCGAAAAGCGGCCGCCCGATCACCATGCAGGACATGTGCAGGAAACTCCAATCCTGCAGCATGACACTGGCGATATTGGGGATTTCGACGACGGCCGGCCTATCCGACAAGCGCACCGTATCCGTCGATTTCCCAAGCTCGGCGATGCTGAAATGGTAATAGAACTCCTTCCCCCCATCGATGGAGTCCCAGTAGCAGTCGGCGTTGTAATGGGTCAGCGTTCCGAAGGCATTGCTAAGATGTTCGGGCGCCCATTCGTCATCGGAATCCAAAAAGGCTACAAACCGGCTCTCGGCCGGCACGCTGTTAAGGCCGGTATTGCGCGCCCCGCCAGGACCGGCATTGGCCTGACGGATGACACGGATACGTTTTCTTTCCTCGCTGCTCAGCGATTGCAGCTCGCTTTCCGCCGAAAGCGGCGATTGATCGTCGACGACGATGATATCGAAATCCTGAAATGTCTGCCGGGAGATCGATTTCAAAGCGCGCTGCAGAACGCCGGCTTGCTTCTGATAGAACGGAATAACAATCGTGATAGACGCCATTTTCCCGCCTTTACGGTTTTAGTTCAAGGGCTTGCGGTTCATGTCTTAGGGCATGATTATTGGCTTTTCCAACGACATTCGCCGCAATTTTCCGGCAAATGAGCCACAGCGGAAGTCGTTGTGACGCCAACAGGTAGCGTCCAATCGATGTCGAGCAATGATGAGAGGCGAGATTTTCTGAAACTTTCATCCCAGCACGCCAGCGGTCAAGGCTATCCGCCGATGAGCTATTATAACACATGGCGCGCCAGGATCGTACACTAATACAGCCATTGGCAGAGCGATATGAATCGGTTTTCTCATTCTGATTGAAGCTTTGTCGCATTTTGGTCACGCTTTGCATGCCAACTCATGCTGCGCTGCAAAAAATCTTCACCTTCAACGGAAAATATGGAAGGGTGGGGAACGTTCGATCGGAACGCAAAGCGAGGCCTCGGGTAAGCAGCTAAGTGCCTTTCGTAACTGCGTTTTCTTGCATCTAAATCGATTTTTCACCCCTTTACGCAGGACAAAACCATGTTTTCTGTGCGAGGCGACATATCGTTTTTTGCTCATTTTTGCTGCGCTGCCGTATTTCCTTTCCGAAGAGTGCCCTAGGTTATCACTGCGAGTTCTGCTGTGTTGGAAATGGCTGCGAGGGGGGATGCAGCCCGAAGAAGAGGTGACAGACATCGTGAATGTGACTGCCAACGTGTCTTCGCGGATAAACCTCATGCGTAGCATATTGCTCCCGGGCACAGTTTCTGTCCCCATATCATTCGAGCCCCATACCTGGCCGTTCAACCGGGCCTACGGTTTTTTCGATTGTTTGCGGGGATTGCTGCGCGACACTTTGTTCCCTGTAGGTGTGTCCTGCGTAAGCAAGGGTGATACCATGACGATATCGAAAAGCTGCATGTACAGACTTGGTCTTGTTTCAATCGCTCTCATGAGCACCTTCCTGATGCCGCAGGCCGCATCCGCGCAGGATGATCAGCCCACGGGCGGTTCCTTCGTCGACAATTTCGAACATCTGGACACCAGTCGTTGGTATATTTCCGATGGCTGGAACAACGGGCCACATCAGAATTGCACTTGGTCGCGCAAGCAGGTGGGCATCAAGGATGGAGCGCTGCAACTGCAGTTCGTCCAGTCCAAGACCGGTCAGCGCAACTATGCCTGCGGCGAAATCCAGACGACGAAACGCTATGGCTACGGCACCTATGAAGCGCGCTACCGCACCGCTACCGGGCCTGGTCTGAACTCTGCCTTCTTCACCTATATCGGCCCGACCGACAAGAAGCCGCACGACGAGATCGATTTCGAGGTGCTCGGCAAGAATTCCGGTCAGGTTCAGGTCAATCAGTATATTTCCGCCAAGGGCGGCAACGAAAAGCTGGCGCCGGTTCCAGGCGGTGCCGACAAGGGTTTCAACGATTATGCCTTTGTCTGGGAAAAGGATCGCCTGCGCTACTATGTGAACGGCAAGCTCGTCCAGGAGGTTACCGATCCTTCGAAAATACCGACGAACCCGCAGAAGATCTTCTTCAGCCTCTGGGGCACCGATACGCTCAGTGGCTGGATGGGCAAGTTCGCCTATAGCGGCGAGCCGGCGACCATGGAGATCAAGCGCGTCGCCTTCACCGCTCCGGGAGAGAAGTGCCTCTTTCCGGAATCGATCACCTGCAAGCTCGATTGAACACGGCTGGCCGCGCCATCACGCGCGGCCAGTGGTAACGCCGCCATGCAACACCAACCACACCAAGTGCCTGGTTTCGGCCGGGCGCAAAAGCGGAAATTTTGATGCTGCATATACTGTACTTCGTACATGATCTTGCCGATCCGGCTGTGCGCAGGCGGGTGCTGATGCTGCAGGCCGGCGGGGCGCTCGTAACGCTTGCGGGTTTCCGGCGCGATGACAATGCGCTGGCTGCCATTAGCGGCGTCGAGCCGATCGAACTCGGCAAGACGCGGGATGCCCAGTTTGCACAGCGGATCGCGGCAGTGGCCAGATCGGCGGCGAAACTGCGCAGCGCGCTGCGCTCCATCGCAAGACCGGACATTATCATCGGCCGCAATCTCGAAATGCTGGTGCTCGCCAACCGCGCCAAATCCGTCTTCGGCGGCGATGTGCCTATTGTCTACGAATGCCTCGATATTCATAGGCTGCTGTTGCGCGATGATGTGGTGGGCAGCGCGCTTCGCAGTGCCGAGCGTCATTTCGGCTCGCAGGCATCGTTGCTGGTGACCAGTTCGCCCGCTTTCATTGAACGCTATTTCCGTCCGCGCTCCGGGCTGCAAGTGCCGGTCATGCTGCTTGAAAACAAGGTGCTGGCGCTTGAGCCCGCGGCGCGCGTCATCGCATCGGCCGCAAGGCCGCCGGCTGCGGGCAAGCCTTGGAAGATCGGCTGGTTCGGCGCCCTTCGCTGCCGCAAATCCTTGGCACTGCTCGACCAATTCTCGCGCCGGATGGAAGGCCGTTTCGAGATCGTTCTTCGCGGCCGTCCCGCCTATTCCGAATTCGACGACTTCGACCGCACCGTCCGCGATGCACCCTTCATGCATTTTGCCGGCGCCTACAAGAACCCTGAGGATCTCGCGGCGATTTACGGCGAGGTCCAGTTTTCCTGGGCGATCGACTTTTTCGAAGAGGGATTGAACTCCAGCTGGCTGCTGCCGAACCGCCTCTATGAAGGCGGTCTTTACGGCGCCGTGCCGATCGCGATCAGGGATACGGAGACGGCAAGATTTCTTGCCAGCCGAAAGATCGGGCTCACGCTTGACCGGGCCGACGCCGAACATCTGACGGCGCTTTTGGGTGAGATGGACGTAAAGCGCTATCTCGCCGCTTTCGAGGCCGTGGCATCCCAGGATCACAAGCAATGGATGATGGATCGCGCCGACTGTCAGCTGCTGGTGCAGCGGCTGGCATCGCTGACGCGCGCCAATGAGCAGATGGCCGAGATACAGGCCCTCCCACAACTGCATCGCAATAGAGGTGGATTGCAATGATGACCGGAAGTTCAGGGGATATGCGTTGCGTAATCGTTATTCCTTGCCTCAACGAGGAAAGGCATATCGAGCCGCTGATCGACAAGCTCGGGCGGGCTCTCGACGAACTCGATGCGAAGATGGTGGTGGCTGATGGCGGCAGCACCGATCGCACGCGTGAGATCGTGCGCCATATAGCCGAGAGAGATCCGCGCGTTCTTCTGCTTGACAATCCAAAGCGGCTGCAGAGCGCGGCGATCAATCTCGCCATCGAGACTTTCGGTGACGATCACGAGTATTTCATCCGCATCGACGCCCATGGCGACTATCCGGATGATTATTGCCAGACACTGGTTCAGGAGGCTGGTGCGACGGGTGCCGACTCCGTCGTCGTCGCCATGCGCACCATGGGGTTCAGTGCCTTCCAGAAGGCAACAGCCGTCGCCCAGAACTCCAAGCTCGGCAATGGCGGCTCCAAACATCGCGAAGGTGCCAAGGGTGATTGGGCGGAGCACGGGCATCATGCGCTGATGCGCGTTGCCGCCTTCCGCGCCGTCGGCGGTTATGACGAAAGCTTCAGCCATAACGAGGATGCGGAGCTGGATTATCGGCTGAACAAGGCGGGGTATCGGATCTGGCTAACCGACAAGACCGCCATGACCTACTATCCGCGCGCCAGCATTCCGACGCTCTTCAGGCAATATCTGGGGTACGGTCGTGGCCGCGCGCGCAATATACTCAAGCATCGCAGCATGCCGAGCCTGCGCCAGATGCTGCCGCTTGCGGTCGTGCCGATCTTCATCGGCGCTTTCCTTGCCGTCCTCAACTGGATTGCGGTTATTCCGGTCGGCCTCTGGGCCGTCGCCTGCATCGCCTATGGCTTCTGGATCGCTCTCGGACATAAGAACCCCTATGGGCCGCTGGCGGCCATTTCCGCGATGGTCATGCATTTCGCCTGGTCGATGGGATTCTGGATGGAAGTCCTGAGCTTCCGCAATCGCAGGGTGGCGTCATGACACAGGCTCATCGGCGCCCGATAAAGATCGACATTGCGGTTTGCACCTATAGGCGGCCCGAACTCGATCAGACGCTGCTGTCGCTTGCCGTCCTGAGCATCCCCGCAGGCGCCGTCGTCCGGATCATCGTTGCCGACAACGATGTGACGCCGAGTGCCCGGGGCCGCGTCGATGCCATGCGTTCGACCGTTCCGTTCGAGATCGTCTATGTCCATTGCCCCGCATCGAACATCTCGATAGCCCGCAACGCCTGCCTGGATCATGCAAGCGGCGATTTTCTCGCCTTCATCGATGACGACGAGACCGCCTCGGAAGACTGGCTGAGCGAATTGCTCATCATGGCCGACACGACCGGCGCCGACGCCGTTCTTGGCCCCGTTCAGGCCGTCTACGGAAACGTCGCTCCGGGATGGATGCGGCGCGGCGATTTTCATTCGACTTTGCCTGTCTGGGTCGCCGGGGAAATCCTGACCGGCTACACCTGCAATGTATTGCTGCGCCGCATCGCGCCTTCGCTTGCAGGCCGGCGCTTCAATATCGCGCTCGGACGCAGCGGCGGCGAGGACACCGAATTCTTCGCTCATATGCATAACGCCGGCGGCAGGATCGCCTATGCGATGGATGCGCTGGTCTACGAACCCGTCCCGGAAGGGAGGGCGACGGTCTCCTGGCTCTCGAAGCGCCGGTATCGCATGGGCCAGACCCATGGCCGCATGCTGCTGGAGACCGCAGGCGGCGTCGGGCGCTGGCGCGCGATCGCACTGGCGGCCTCGAAATCCGCTTATTGCTTCGTTGCCGCAGCGCTGCTCTTTCCATCACCCATCAAGCGGCATCGCTACGGTCTGCGCGGCATCATGCATGCCGGCGTGGTCAGCGGCCTCTTCGGAGTCCGCGAAATCGAACAATACGGAAATCTGGAGAAGGCACCGCAATGACGGATTTCATCCCCGATGTCAGCTTCGTCATTGCTGCCTATAACGCCGAGGAAACGCTCGAGCGCGCCATCGACAGCGCGCTGGCGCAAGGCGCCGTCAGTATGGAAGTGATCGTGGTCGACGATTGCTCGACGGACAATACGCGTGAGATTGCCGGCAACCATCCCGATCCGCGTGTGCGTCTAGTTGCTATGGCCCGCAATGGCGGTCCGGGCGCTGCCCGCAATGCCGGGCTCGACGCGGCCCGGGGCCGCTGGGTGGCCGTGCTCGATTCCGATGATGCCCTACGTCCGGATCGGATGGCCCGCCTGATCGCCAGAGCGGAAAAAGCCGAGGCACAGATCGCGGTCGACAATCTCGACGTGATCCGCGAAGACGTCGGCACGATACTGCCGATGTTTCCCGAGCCGATGCTCGCGCGCATGCCGATACTAACGTTGGCTAAGTTCATCGCCTCGAACATGATTTTCCAGTCGGAGCACAATTTCGGCTATATGAAGCCGATCTTCGAGCGTGCCTTCATCGAGAAACATCGCCTGCGCTTCGAGGAGACCCTGCGGATCGGCGAGGATTATATTTTCCTCGCTTCGGCTCTCGCTCGCGGCGGCGTCTGCGTTGTCGAGCCGAGCGTGGGTTATCTCTATTACATCCGCGATGGGTCGATCTCGCGTGTTCTCCGGCAGGACCATGTCGAGGCCATGCTTGCCGCCGACGCCAAGTTCTTCGCCGAACATCACTTCGGCGCCGCTGCCCTTGCCGCCCAACGGCGGCGCACGCGCAATCTGAAGGAAGTCATCGCTTTTCTTAAATTGGTCGACAGCATCAAGCAGCGCGAACTGCAGGAGATGCTCAAGATCGCATGCCTCAACCCGCGGGCCGTACGTCATCTCAGCATGCCGGTCTTTGCCCGTTTTCGTCGGTTGGCCGCGTCGCTGCGGAGCAGCCGCCAGCCGACGCCCTCTCAACTTTCCTCCCCTCTGCCCAATATGGGCGCAGGCCCTCACTCTAACAAAGGATAGAGCCATGGACCCCAAACGTCGTGTGAGAAAAGCAGTGATCCCGGTTGCCGGCAACGGAACGCGCTTCCTGCCCGCCACCAAGGCGATGCCGAAGGAAATGCTGACGATCGTCGATCGTCCCGTCGTTCAATACGCCGTTGATGAAGCCATCGAGGCCGGTATTGAGCACATCGTCTTCGTCACCAGCCGCAACAAGTCGGCGATCGAAGATCATTTCGATGATACGCCGGAGCTGATCTCCTCGCTGCAGCGGGCCGGCAAGAGCCAGCAGGTCAGCGAGTTGGAACGTCTTCTGCCGCGTCCGGGCTCGGTAAGCTTCACCCGGCAGCAGGCGCCGCTTGGCCTCGGCCACGCCGTCTGGTGTGCTCGCGACCTAATCGGCGACGAGCCCTTTGCGCTGCTTCTGCCTGATATGCTCTGCTACGGTATGCGTGGCTGCATGGCCGGCCTGATGGATCTCTATAACGAGACCGGCGGCAACATCGTCGCCGTCGAGGAATGCGCCCCGGAAGAGACGTCGAAATACGGCATTATCGGCAAGGGCGAGTCCGTGCGCCATGGCTTTGCTGTGACCAAAATGGTCGAGAAGCCTCATCCGTCCGAGGCGCCTTCAAACTTTTACCTCAATGGCCGTTATATTCTGCAGCCCGAAATCTTCGATATTCTGGCCCGCCAGGAGCGCGGTGCCGGTAACGAGATCCAGCTGACCGACGGCATGCTGCGCCTGTCCGAGACGCAATACTTCCATGCCCAGGTCTATAATGGGCGTACGTTCGATTGCGGGTCGAAGCACGGCTTCATCGAAGCGAACGTTGCCTTCGCGCTCGCTCGCGCCGATATCGGCGGTTTGGTCTATGACTCGATCCGCAACCTGGTCGTCTCGCACGAAGCGCAGATGACTGCCGCTTAAGCCTGTCACATTGTGGCCTGCGGCCGGGAAGGCCGCAGGCCATGGCAATTGTTCATTCGGGCTTCTCCGACAAGGTGGTCGCCATGCATCAGAAGAACTTCACTTTCCACAGCGCTCTCCCGCAAGCGGAGTCGCAGGATAGCTTTATCGATCTCGATCGGCTGATGGCCGTCGTGGTCCGGCGCATCCGCACCATCATTTTCGCCATGGCCGCCTTTGTCATCCTGGCCGTCGTCTATTTGTTGACGGCCACTGCGAGCTATACCTCGATGACGCAGATATTGCTCGACGAAAGCATGACAAAATATGCCGAGGATCAGCCGCCGGCGGCAAGCAGCCAGCAGGCGGATATGGAGATTGCCAGTGCGGTCGAAATCCTCAAATCAAATGAGATGGCGCTGCGAGTGGTCGATACTGCCGGCCTTGCGGACAATAACACATTGCTCAACCCGCCCGCGTCTCCGGCAGCGTTGCTCAAATCCGGCGTCGGCCTGATCGTCAGCGTCTTCACGCCCGGCCGGCCGCCGATGACAGCTGAGCAGCAGCGCGAGGCCCAGCGTCAGAAGGTTGCTGCTGTTCTGCAGGACAATCTGAAGGTCGAGCGCGTCACACGAAGCTCGGTCGTTGCCGTCTCCTTCAGCTCGACGGACAAGCTTCTCGCTGCCAAGATCACGCGTGCCTATGCCGACGCTTATCTGACCGACCAGCTGAACGCCAATTTCGACGCGACGGAAC
Source organism: Martinezella sp. CNPSo 3957 (assembly GCF_057784395.1). NCBI lineage: Bacteria > Pseudomonadati > Pseudomonadota > Alphaproteobacteria > Hyphomicrobiales > Rhizobiaceae > Martinezella > Martinezella sp. CNPSo 3957. The sequence continues at coordinate 252,962 of NZ_JBXSOU010000004.1, read as the reverse complement.
GTGCCTCCGTCTGGTTGCAGGAGCGCTTGAACGATCTGCGCCAGCGCGCGCAGGAGGCTTCGCTCGAAGTCGAGAAATACAAGGCCGACAATGGTCTGACCTCGACCGGCGGCGAACTGATGTCGGAACAGCAGATTTCCGACCTGAACAAGCAGTTGATCATCGCGCAAGCCGATACGGCCAGCGCCGCCGCTCGCTACAATCAATATAAATCGATCATCGACCAAGGCCCCGACAACGCCGTCAAGAATGCGACCATCTCGTCAAACACGACGGATAATTCGGTGCTGCAGGATCTGAAGACGCGCTACCTCGCTGTCGAAAAGCGCGAGCAGGACGTCACGCAGAACTTCGGTGCCAATCATCCGCAGGCCGTGGCGCTCAAGGCCGAGCGGCAGGACATCACCCGGCAGATTTATCAGGTCCTTCAGCAGCTCACCGCCAGCTACAAGAACGAACTTGATGTCGCGCAGTCGCGGGCGGAATCGCTGCGCGAAAGCATCGACAAGGTCGTCGGCAAGAATTCCGAAGCCAACAAGTCGCTGGTTCACCTGAATGAGCTGAACCAGAAGGCATCCGCGCTGAAGACGCTCTATGAATCCTATCTTGGCCGGTTCGAGCAGGCGACGCAACAGCGCTCGTTCCCCATCGCCAAGGCCCGCGTCATATCACTCGCCGGTGTGCCGACTGCGCCGTCCAGTCCGAAGAAGACGCTCGTCATGGCGCTCTCGATCATTCTCGGCCTGATGGTCGGCTGCGGTGTCGCCGCATTCCAGGAGTTTCGCGATCGCTTCTTCCGCGTCGAAGCCGATGTGCGGGCAGCGCTCGGATTGAAGTTCCTCGGCTATCTGCCGCTGCTCGGCCAGCAGGGCAAGAACAAGAAGAAGTCACGCAGGGCCAGTGCAGGAGCGGAGCCGGCGACGGCGGAAGATGGAGAAAACGGCGTTGCTTTCGAGCGCATGATGCGCATATCCGTTGAAGCGCCGCGCTCGATCTTTGCCGAGACCCTGAGAAACGCGAAACTTGCAAGCGACGTAATGCTGCAGGGCCGCGCCGACCGCGTCATCGGCGTCATCTCGGCACTCCCCGGTGAGGGCAAGTCGACGACCGCCGCCAATTTCGCGGCGCTGCTTGCCAGCAGCGGCAAACGTACGCTGTTGATCGACGCCGACTTGCGCAATCCGGGCCTCAGCCGGACGCTGAAGTCACAGCCGCATGCCGGCCTGATCGAAGCCGTGCTTGGCGAAGTGCCCTGGACGAATGCCGTGAAGGTTGACCCGCGCACCAAACTTGCGATCCTGCCGGTCGTGGTGCGCGATCAACTGCTGCACACCAGCGAGCTTCTATCCTCTCAGGGCATGCAGCATCTGATGGAGAATGCGCGCAAGATGTTCGACTATATCATCGTCGACCTTGCTCCGCTCGGTCCCGTCATCGACGCGAAGGCTTTTGCGCCGCAAGTCGATGCCTTCCTGTTGGTGACCGAATGGGGTGCAACCCCGACCAATCTGGTGCGCCATGTCCTGGAACAGGAGCCGCAGATCAACTCGCGCATTCTGGGCGTCATCCTCAACAAGACCGACATGTCGGAACTGCCGCGCTACAGCGATTTCGGCGGAACGGAGCGTTACCGGCAGAAATATGTAAGCTACTACACCGAGGCGCAGCCGCGTGCCGAGGTGGACGCTTAGAGCAGCTCCAGGAAAAGTGCGCAGCGGTTTTCCGTCCGGAATTGCGTGACAACAAAGAGATAGAACGGTTCGGAGGCTCCGCGAAAAGCTGAACCGCTCTAACCCGTCTGTGTCTTGCCGGCCTTGAGCCGGGTTCTCGCCAGAGCATGTTCTCGCCAGATCGTGAATATGCCCGCCGCAACGACGATGAGCGCGCCCACAATCATGGGCGCGCTCAATCTTTCGCCGAAGATGGTAACGCCGATGATGGCAGAGAAGACGAGCTGCAGATAGGTCAGGGGCTGAATCACCACCGCGTCGAGCATATCGTAGGCGCGGATGAGGAAATAATGGCTCGAAACGCCTGTCAGGCAGAGAATGCCCATGAAGACCCAATCATGTGGCGCAAGCGGTGTCCAGAAGAACGGTCCGATGCAGGTCATGGCGACGGCACCCACCACACCTGTATAGAAAAAACTGGTCATGGCGCCATCCTCGCGGCTGACATAACGCGTCAGCACGACATAGAGCGAAAATAGCAGCGCACCGAAAAGCGGCACCAGGAAACGCGCATCGAAGGCACCGCTCTCCGGCTTCAGGATCAGCAGCACGCCGACGAAGCCAAAGCAAATTGCCAGCCATCGTCGCCAGCCGACCTTCTCGCCAAGGATCGGTATGGACAGCAGGGCCACCATCAGCGGTCCGGATGAAAAGATCGCCTGCGTATGGGCAAGACCGACAATGACGAAGGACGAGATCGCGACGACGATCTGGGCGGCAAGCAGCAGGCCGCGGGCAATCTGCAGGATAGGCTGCTTGGTCCGGGCGTTGCGGCGCAATCCGCCTGGCGCGCGCGAGGCCATCGCGATGGCGAAGAGCATGAAGGCCCAATAGCGGATCATCGCCACCAGAAGCGGCGGGTAGGCGCTGACAAGGTGCTTGGAAATGCCGTCCTGTATGGCGAATATGCTGATTGCCAACAGGGTGAAGACGTAACCGGTACTATTGGATTTCATGATTATCGAAGGAAGAGAATGTGCAAGGCCCCGGAGACGCCGGGTTCGGCGCCTCGATTCACCTTAGGCTATTCCTGGGCACAATCATAGACTTCCGGTTTGCCTTCGGCTCAACCGGAAAGCCGTTGATCAACCTTTGCCACGATCTACGACGAAAGCGGTGAAGCCTTCGAGGAAAGCCGAGAGATTGTGCTTCACCTTCTCATCGACGATCGCCCCGTCTGCATCGAAGACGCTGCCGGCGCGCGACACCATCAACCGGCCGCCAAACCATGCTTCGGCACCGAGCGTACGCAAGACCGCCAGCCAGGCATTCTGGCTGAGAATGGTGCCGAAATTGCCCGGCGACGCGCCTAGAACCGCGATCGGTTTCCCGCCGAAGACCTGCGCGATGTCAGTAGAGGGGCGACTCATCCAGTCGATGGCGTTCTTGAAGACGCCAGGAAGCGAATTGTTGTATTCCGGTGTGAACAGGATCAGCCCGTCGGCCGAGATGGCCAGATCCTTGAGCTCCCGCACCTTGTCCGGAATGCCGTCCGCGGCCTCGAGATCGGCGTCATAGAGCGGCACGCCATGGATGGTGCGCGCGATCAGTTCGACACCGCTTGGTGCGAGTTCGACGGCGGCATGGAGCAGAGCCGTGTTGAAGGAGCCTCTGCGCAGGCTGCCTGATATGCCGAGTATTTTCATTGCTTCCTCCATTTGCCGTGAGGGGAAGACATTTATGCTTTGGCCTCCTGGGTCAAGGCCCGACGGCGATATTATGCGGCAAGCAACGACTTCAGCTTGACGGAGTTTGCCGCCAGAGCGGCGTGATCGGGATGTGCGCGGGCGGCGATCAGCATTTCGGCAAGGCGGATGTCGCGCGCGATGGCATTGCCGCGCCCGATGCCGCTGGCGGCAAGCAGCCTTCCGTCTGCGCCGAGATGAAAGAGAATGAATGCCCCGTCATCGAGGTCGCGCCGCACATGAGTGACCGCTTCATCCGCCAGCCCTGCGATCTGCAGCGTAAAATCATATTGATCGGACCAGAACCATGGGACGGCGGATATTTCCGCACTTTCGCCCAGCATGTTGGCGGCGGCCAGATTGGCCTGCTCCTGCGCATTGCGCCAGGATTCGAGGCGAACGCGTCTCCCGCCATAAAGTGACAGCGGAAACGAGCAGCAATCGCCTGCCGCAAAGATATCCGCATGGGAGGTCTCCAGCCGCTCGTTGACGGCAATGCCATTGTCGATGGCAAGGCCGGCTTCGGTTGCCAATCTGACATTCGGCAGTGCGCCGATCCCGACGAGCAGCAGATCGGCGGAGATGACTTCGCCGCCCGCCAGACGAACGAGCGCCCTGCCGGCTTCTTCCTGCAAGGCTTCGATGGTCTGGCCGCAACGAATATCCACGCCTTCCAGGCGATGCCGTCTGGTAATCGCTTCAGCGATCTCTTCGGGCACGCCGCGCTTCAAGACGCGCGGCAGACCCTCGATAACGGTGACGTCTGCACCGCGGATACGCGCCGTTGCCGACAGCTCAAGGCCGATGAAACCGCCACCGATGATGGCGATGTGCCGTCCGGGATGAAGCGCTGCATGCAACGCCACCGCATCGGCGTGGGTGCGCAGCACGCGGATGCGGTGCGATGTGCCATCGGCGCCGGGAAGGTTGCGCGCCGATGCTCCTGTCGCAAGCAGAAGCTTGTCATAACCGAGCGTCTGCCCATCCGAGATTCTGGCGGTCTTCGTTGCAGGATCGATCGCAGTGACCGTCGTATCGAGCTTCAGATCGATCGATTGCTCCCGATAACGCTCCAATGGGGCGATGAATTTCGGCTCCGGCGCCTCATCCGTCCCACCCTTTGACAATGGCGGACGTTCGTATGGCGCCAGCGGCTCGGCGCCGATGAGCGTGATGTCGCCGGCAAATCCCTTTTCACGAAGTGCGAAGGCGGCGCGAGCGCCACATTCTCCGGCTCCGATAATGACGAAATGAGCCACGCTTGCCTCCTCAGAGCCCGATGAAGACGGTGCCGTTTTCGACCTTAACCGGATAGGTCTGCAAGTTGACGCAGACCGGCGCGCCCTTGGCTTCGCCAGTGCGGTAGTCGAAGCGGCCATTATGCTTCGGACATTCGATGATGTTATCCATGACCAGCCCATCGGCGAGATGGATCTTCTCATGGGTGCACAGGCCGTCGGTCGCGAAATAATCACCCTCAGGGCTGCGATAGACCGCGAAGGTCCGCCCATCATGGTCGAAGCGAATGACATCCTCTTCGTCGATCTCATCGGCGGCGCAGACTTCGATCCAATTGCTCATCGTTTCCTCCCTTTTTATGTCCGATTTATTGAGCGGCGGCGGCCGGTAACTCGCCGTGAAATTCCTCGCGGTAAGGCCGCGCCGTTGGCGGCAGCTCGCGCTTCAGGAAATAATCCTCGTTGCGCAATTGCCGCAGGAATGCCGGGATCATCTCGCGGTAACCGGACCAAATGGATGGGTTTGGCGCCGGCAGATCATGCTTGATCATCGCATGCAGCTTCGGCAGGGCGTGGTAGGGCACCATCGGGAACATATGATGTTCGACATGGTAGTTCATGTTCCAATAGATGAAGCGGCTGATCGGGTTCATCATGACGGTACGGCTGTTCAGCCGGTGGTCGATGACATTGTCGGCAAGGCCGCCATGCTGCAGCAGGCCGGTCAGGACGTGATGCCAGGCGCCATAGAGCCGGGGAAGGCCGACCAACATCAGCGGCAGGATCGAGCCGATGGCGATCGCGCTCGCAATGGTGGCGATATAGATGGCCAGCCAGATGCGGGCGATGCGGATCGCCTTCGGCTGTTCCATCTCTGGAATGAAGCTCTTTTCCGCAGCGCTGACGCCGCCGGCCGCATTGCGCAGCATGTCGACGATCGCGTACCAGGCATCGAGGATGCCGAAAAAATTGAGGACGAGGCGGAAGAGGTCCGGCGGCCGCATGACGGCGATCTCCGGATCGCGACCGACGATGACGGTATCGGTGTGGTGGCGGGCATGGCTCCAGCGCCAGGTGACCGGATTGCGCATGATCATGAAGCAGGCGATCTGATAGACCGCGTCGTTCATCCAGCGTGTCTTGAACGCCGTGCCATGGCCGCATTCGTGCCAGCGGCTGTCGGAGGCAGAGCCGTAGAGCACGCCATAGGCCAGGAAGAAGGGGACACAGATCCAGGAGCCCCAGAAGTAGACACCAAGTGCTGCGAAGATCACCATGCTGCCGAGCCAGATGGTGGTGTCGCGGATCGCAGGCGCGTCCGAGCGCTGCATCAGCGCCTTCATGTCCTTGCGCGGCACATCTGTATGATACCATTCGGCGGCGGCAAGTCCCGTTTCCACCGCCAGCCTGCCGCTTTCGCCGAGCAGATCATAGTCACGCTTGATTATCGTCGTCATTCCTGCCTCCCGCGATGTGCAACAGCGCACCGCCTCGATGCCGAAAACGATAGATCGACTTTTCGCTTGCCTCAATGCATGAATGATGGAATCTATCAAAACATATCAAACTCTGACGTCATGAATGATGACATATCTCAGGAGTAGCCATGCGTCGCCCCACCATAGCGGATCTTGCCAAGGCGTCCGGCGTCAGCGTCGCAACGATCGATCGTGTGCTGAATGGGCGCCATCGCGTACGGGAAGAAACGGCACGCCGCGTCTATGAGGCGGCGCAGGAAATCGGCTATCATGCCGTGGGCCTCCTGCGTCAGCGCGTCTTCGAGGACTTGCCGCAATATCGGTTGGGCTTCGTCTTGCAGAAACCGGTTCAAGCTTTCTACCAGGCCTTTGCCAGGGAGATTGCGGCGGCGGCGCAGGCGGTCACGACGGCGCGCATCAATGCCCAGATCGACTTCGTCGCAGCCTCGACCCCGACGGCGATCGTCGAGAAGCTGAAGACGGTGGCCGCACGCAGCCAGGCGGTCGCGCTTGTCGCACCGGACTATCCGGCGGTCACGGCTGCGATCGAGGAGCTGAAGGAAAAGGGCATCCCGGTCTTTTCGCTCCTGTCAGATTTCTCCACCACGGCGCGCCAGGGCTATATCGGTGTCGACAACCGCAAGGTCGGGCGCACGGCCGCCTGGATCATCGCACGCTCCGCACGGCGTCCGGGAAAGGTCGCCTGTTTTGTCGGCAGCCACCGCTTCCTCGGCCATGAGCTGCGCGAAATCGGCTTTCGCTCCTATTTCCGCGAAAATGCCCCGGAATTCGAGGTGCTGGATACGCTCATCAATCTCGACACGCCCGAGATTACCCATGAGGCGACGCTCGATCTCCTGCAGAAGCATCCCGAACTCATCGGCTTCTATGTCTGCGGTGGCGGCATGGAGGGAGCAATTTCCGCCATTCGCGAGGAGCGTTTATCCGGCAAGCTGATCGCCGTCGTCAACGAGTTGACGCCGGAATCGAGGGCAGCGCTTGCCGACGATGTCGTAGCCATGGCGATCGGCACGCCGCTGCCGGCGCTTTGCAAGGAACTGATGAGCCTGATGATCAAGTCCGTCGAGAGCGATGACGCTGCCGTTCCCGGGCAGAGCTTCCTGCCGTTTGAAATCTTCCTCTCGGAAAACATCTGACAAGTATGATGTAATTCTATCATTATCTCAAGAATTCTATCAGGAATGATGGCTGATGCCGATGGAAGAAGGACAGGAATGTCGCTAGTTCTTCGCAAAGCAGGCGCAGCGGATCTGGAATATCTCTTGCTGCCGGACGCCTTGAGGAGGAGTGCCCATCATGAGTTCCATTCGTTTCGCGCTCAATCATATGTGTGCGCCGTCATTGAGGCTCGAATCGTTCTTTGCCGCCGCAAAAGAGCTCGGCATCGATAGCGTCGAGATCCGCAATGACCTTGCCGGGAACGCGATCCTGGATGGTACGCCGGCAGCGGCCGTCAAGGAGCTCGCGGCGCGGCATGGGCTGACGATCATCTCGATCAACGCTCTGCAGCGTTTCAATGAGTGGAACGACGAGCGTGCCCGGGAGGCAGCGGCGCTGATCGATTACGCGCGCGATTGCGGCGCCGGGGCGCTCGTCCTCGTTCCGGTCAACGACGGCAGCGGCCGCGAGCCGGAGGCGCGGCATGCTAATCTCCGCAAGGCGCTGTCGGCCCTGAAGCCGATGCTGGAAGCGGCCGGCATCATCGGCCTGGTAGAGCCGCTCGGCTTCGAGATCTGCTCGCTGCGCCTGAAGAGCGAAGCGGCAGCGGCGATCGAGGAACTTGGTGCGAGATCCACCTTCCTCCTCGTGCACGATACTTTCCACCATCACCTCGCAGGTGAGGCGGCAACCTTCCCCGAACTGACGGGTCTCGTGCATATTTCCGGCGTCAGCGATCCCGATGTTTCCGTTGCGGACATGCGCGATCCGCATCGTGTTCTTGTCGATGCGGAGGATCGTCTCGATAATGTCGGTCAGCTCCGGGCACTACTCTCTGCTGGCTATGCCGGACCGGTGTCTTTCGAACCTTTTGCCCCGGCGGTGCATGCCCTGAAGGAGCCGGTTACGGCTCTCAAGGAAAGCATGGCTTATATCGCCGGTCGGCTTTGACCGAGTAGCCCGGCAACTCGTGTGCCCGTGCAATCATGCGCCCGCTCAGTCATGTGAATGCGTCTCGGAGTGCTTCGCGCCGTCGTCCGATGGGATGATGTGCAGGTTTCCGAAGCGCACGCCGCGCTGTGTCACCACGCTGTCGGCAAATGCCCTGATGTCATCCGTCTTGCCCTTCAGCACGGAGACTTCGAGGCAATCGTGCCCATCGATGTGAACGTGAAGCGTCGAGACTGAGAGATCGTGGTGATGGTGTTGCGCCGTCGTCAGCCGGCGCGATAGGTCGCGGGTTTCATGTTCATAGACATAGGCGAGGGCGGCGTAGCATCTGGCGTCGCCATCCACGGTCGGCTGCGCGCGCGTAACGGCGTCGCGAACGAGATCGCGCAAGGTTTCCGAACGGCTGGCATAGCCGCGCTGTGCGCTGATCTGGTCAATCGTCTCCAGAAGATCGTCATCGATGGTAATGGTAATCCGCTGCATGTCCCGATCCTGTTCCCCACGGTTTGTCGGCCCCGACTAGAGGAAATTTCGGAGAGATTTGCAACGGTGCCGCGCTATTGCCGGCCGCGAAAACGGCGCTGATAGGTCGGGTCGTAGAGCGAGCTTTCGCGGAAATCGCTGGCGCCAAGTGACTGACCGACAAAGATCAGGGCCGTGCGCTCGATCGGATCGGCGGCCACCTGCGCTTCGATCGTGGCAAGCGTACCCCGAATGATCCGCTCATCGGGCCAGGACGCCTTGACGACGATCGCAACCGGGCAATCGGGCCCGTATAGCGGCATCAGATCTTCGACGACTTCTTTGAGCGCATGGATTGCCAGATGGATCGCGAGCGTGGCGCCGGTCGCGCCGAATTTTGCCAGCGTCTCGTTGTTCGGCATCGGCGAGGCACGACCGGACACGCGGGTCAGGACGAGACTTTGAGCTACCGCCGGGATGGTCAGCTCGCGTCCGAGCGCCGAAGCAGCGGCTGCGAAAGCGGGAACGCCTGGGGTCATCGTATAGTCGATGCCATGCTGTTCTAGCCTGCGGATCTGTTCAGCGACCGCGCTCCAGACCGAGAGGTCGCCGGAATGCAGACGCGCAACATCCTCCCCAGCTTTAGCCGCTTTCAGATATTCCGCCTCGATCTCGTCAAGCGACATGGGCGCCGTATCGATAATGCGAGCTCTGGGCGGGCAATATTGCAGCAGTTCCGGCGAAACGATCGAGCCGGCATAGAGGCAGACCGGGCACTTGCCGATCAGGTCGCGGCCGCGCACCGTAATCAGGTCGGCGGCCCCTGGGCCTGCGCCAATGAAATGCACTGTCATCGCTCTACCTCATTCATCACTATGGCTTGGTCCAAGACCATTGCGTCACCGGCATGGCCGGCCGCCAGCCGGTCATGCGGCCGACGGGGGCGGCGCGCGCAATATCGATGCGGATCAGGGAGCCGCCGCGGCGTGCCTGCTCGGCCAGCAAAAGCGCTTCCATTTCCGTCGTCACGGCATTGGCGACCAGCCTGCCGCCGCTTTTTAATCCATTGATGGCGGCCTCCAGCACGTCGGCATCGCTGCCGCCGCCGCCAATGAAGATCGCATCGGGCGCGGCGAGGTCAGAAAGAGCAGCCGGTGCCTCGCCTTCGACAATCACCAGGCCAGGTACGCCGAAATTGCCGGCATTACGGCGGATACGCGCCGCACGCTCGGGCGATGCTTCGATGGCAATGGCGCGCAGCGAGGGATCGGCCAGCATCCATTCGATGCCGATCGAACCGGAGCCGGCGCCGATATCCCAGAGCAGTTCGCCATGGCGCGGGGCGAGCGCCGATAGCGTCATCGCGCGAATCTCCCGCTTGGTGATCTGGCCGTCATGTTCGAAAAGCTCGTCGGGGAGACCCGCACTCAGCGGTAAAATGCGCGCGCCCGCGTCCGCCTTGACCTCGACGCCGCAGATGTTCAGATCGTTGATGCCGGATAGGGAAAAATCGGCCGCACTCTGGCGAGAGGTCTTTTCATGCGGGCCGCCCAGCGCTTCCAGAACCGTAAGCTCAGATGGGCCGAAGCCGGAGCTTTGCAGCAGGGCCGCCAATTCGGCAGGGCCTTTGCCGTCGGACGTCAGCACCAGGATTTTGCGGCCAGCATGCAGATGCGGCCGGATCAGATCGATCGGCCGCCCGTGCAGCGAGAGAACCGTCGTCTCCTGCAAAGGCCAGCCGAGGCGCGCAGCGGCGAGGCTGAAGGAGGAGGGCGCCGGGATAACAGTCATTTCAGCGGCCGGAATGCTCCGCGAAAGTGTCGCGCCGACGCCGTAGAAAAAGGGATCACCTGATGCGAGAACCACCGTCGGCTTGCCGCGCCGGGCACGCACCGCCTCGACGGATTTTTCGAATGGCGAAAGCCATGTTTGCGTTTCGCCTGATATGAGCGAGCTCATCAACTCGATATGGCGCGTCCCGCCGAAGACGACCGGCGATGAGGCGACCAGCCGCTTGGCTTCGTCGCCGAGACCGGCTGGACCGTCTTCGCCGATGCCGATAAGAATGAGCCAGCGTTGAATTGAAGGTGTCTCAGCCATGGGCAAGGCCCGCATTCTGATCCTCGGCGGCACCACGGAAGCCCGTGCGCTGGCGACGGCTCTTGCCTCGCGAGCGGATCTTGAGATCATCCTGTCGCTTGCCGGCAGAACCACCGATCCGGCGCCGCAGCCCGTTCCGGTGCGCAGCGGCGGTTTCGGCGGCGCAGAGGGGCTTGCCCGTTATATCAGTGACGAGGAGATCGACCTGTTGATCGATGCCACGCATCCCTTCGCAGCCCGCATCTCGGCCAATGCCGCAGCGGCGGCTGCTGAATGCCATGTGTCCGCTTTCGCGCTGCGCCGTCCGGCGTGGGTGCCGGTCGAAGGCGATGATTGGCTTTCCGTGCACAGCGTCTCGCAGGCTATCGCCGCCCTCGGCGATGCGCCCTTGCGCGTTTTCCTTGCGACCGGTCGGCAGGAGGCGCACCAGGCGAACGCCGCGCCGCAGCACCATTATTGGGTCCGCAGCGTCGATCCCGTCGAGCCGCCGCTGGAGGTGCCGCATGTCGGCTACATCCATAGCCGGGGTCCGTTTCGCCTGGCCGACGAACTTGACATGCTGCGACAGTATCAGATCGAGGTGGTCGTCGCCAAAAACAGTGGTGGCGACGCGACCTATGGGAAGATCGAGGCTGCAAGGCACCTTGGCATCAAGGTGATCATGGTCGAACGCGCTGAGGCCGCCGGTCTGCCGGTGGTCGAAACGGTGGAGGCTGCGCTCGGTTGGATCGATCATTTCGCCTCTTCTCCGATGAAACGCGGCGTATAGACCAGATCCGGACGGCCTTCGCGGGCGATGATGCGCGTTTCGGCCGAGCCGATGATGACGCAGGTCGCCATATCCGCTTGTGACGCCTCCGCATCTGCGAGCCGAGCCACCATAATGCGCTCGTCAGGACGACCGGCGGCCCGGCCGAAGATGACAGGTGTTTCGCCGGGCAGTACGGCGCGCAGGATTTCGAAGGCCTTGCCGAGCTGCCAGGGTCGAGCCTTGCTGATCGGATTGTAGAGCGCGATCACGAAGCCCGCTTCGGCGACGGCGCGGAGACGACTCTCGATCAGCGGCCAGGGTTTCAGATTGTCCGATAGCGAGGTGGCGCAAAAATCGTGCCCAAGAGGCGCACCGATGCGCGCCGCCACGGCAAGCATGGCGGTGATGCCGGGCACGACGATAAGGTCTACTGTCCGCCATTCTGCCGGACCGTGATCGATCGCCTCGCAAACGGCGGCCGCCATGGCAAACACGCCGGGATCGCCGCCGGACACGACGCAGACATTGATGCCGGCTGAGGCCCGCTGCAGCGCCACCTTGGCGCGATCCAATTCCTCGCGATTGTCCGATGCCTGACGGATCTGGTCGTCGCGCAGCGTCAGGCGGTCAAGATAAGGACCGTAGCCGTAAAATTCATGGGAATCCGCGACAGCGGCCAGCGCCTCCGGCGTCGTCTGCTCAGGCTTGCCGGGGCCGGTGCCGATGACATAAAGACGCCCGCTCATGGTCTGCTTTCCCAGCCGGGCACGAGAACCAGGGAGAAATACGGTGCCTCGGCATCGTCGCGGCTGGCAAGTGGCGTCATGGCGCCGTTCGCCATCGTGCCGCGCTCGACATAGATCGCCTCTTCCAGCCGGCCGGCGGCATCGAGCGCGCGGCGGATTTTTGGCAGGTTGCGGCCGACTTTCATGATGACGGCCGCCTGCGTATCGCCCAGGCGGCGAGTAAGCTCAGCCTCCGCCATCGTTCCCGGCAGCACGGAGAGAACGTCGTCTCCCTGCACCATCGGCAAGCCGGCGAGCGACCAGCAGCCGGACATGGCCGTCACACCGGGAATGACCTCTGTGGGGAAGCGATCGGCAAGGCGCACATGCAGGTGCATGTAGGAGCCATAAAACAGCGGATCGCCTTCGCTGAGTATGGCAACCGTCTTTCCTTCGCGAAGATGCGCCGCCACCATCTCGGCCGAGACGTCGTAAAAGGCGGTGATCTGATCGATGTAGTCAGGCGCGTCCTTGTCGATCTCGGTCGTGACGGGATAGTAGAGCGGCAGCAGCGTCACGTCGGTTTTCAGGAGGCCGCTGACGATAGCCTTGCCGTTGCCGCCTCTGCCCTGTTTGGCAAAATAGGCAACCACGTCGGCGCGCTCCAGGGCCTTGACGGCCTTGACTGTCAGCAATTCCGGATCACCGGGGCCGGTGCCGACACCGATCAGGCTTCCAATTGACGGCGCGCTCATAGGCCTGGCCTCGCAAGCGCGTTGAGGGCGGCTGCCGTCATCGCACTGCCGCCCAGCCGGCCGCGCACGATGGCAAAGGGAACGCCATAGGAGTTTTCGGCGAGCGCATCCTTCGATTCCGCCGCACCCACGAAACCGACGGGCATGCCGATGATGGCGGCCGGCTTCGGCGCGCCGTCACGCAGCATTTCGAGAAGATGGAAGAGGGCGGTCGGCGCGTTGCCGATGGCAACGACCGAGCCGGCAAGGCGGTCGGTCCAAAGATGCATGGCGGCAGCCGAGCGCGTATTGCCGATGGTCTTTGCGATCTCCACCGTGCGCGGATCCTGCAAGGTGCAGATCACTTCGTTGGCGGCGGGCAGGCGGGCGCGGGTCACGCCACGGGCGACCATTTCGGCATCGCAGAAGATCGGCGCACCGTCAGTCAGCGCCTTGCGGGCGGATGCGACAAAATCGGGGGAGAAGAAAAAATGCTCTGCTGCTTCCACCAATCCGCAGGCATGGATCATGCGGACGGCGACATCGGCCTCGGCTTCGGGAAAACGCTGGAGATCGGCTTCGCTGCGGATGATCGCGAAGGAGCGTTCATAGATCGCATCCCCCTCGCGGATATAGTCATAGTCAGGCATTTCTATCCCTGTCGTAAAGCCGTCGCGATTGCGTCCCAGCCGAGCCGTTTAAGACACTGCTGTGCCGATTCGCCAGCAGCTTTGTTGTTCCGTACCAGTTTCCCGAGCGCAGCCAGCGCCGATTTCAGGTCTTCCTTGTGGATGTAAGCCACCGGCTCTGATGATGATGACCCATTTACGACAATAGCATAGCCCGTTGCAGCACCGACAATGGTCAGCATTGTCGGTGAGGGATGGGCGCAGCCTTTCGTGCAGCCGGACAGATGTACCTTGAGCGAGCCGTCTAGCAGTTCGGGGCCTAAGTTGATGAGATCGGCGGCCGCCTGCCTCGTTGAATAATGCGCAGAGGCGCATGCTCCGGCACCGGAACACGGGATTGCATAATTGGCCGGATCGTCGGCGCGTGTTTGAAAGCCGCATTCAGCTGCCGTGGCTAGGATGTCTTCAATGCGATCGCGAGGAAGCCCGAGCAATAGCAGGCTGTGCGCCGGGCCCGTCCGAATATCATGCACTCCCGCAACCTCAGCCGTGTCGAGAAAGCGAATGAGATCTTGGGCGTGGATCCGACCGAAGGCCGGTCGCAGGCCGAGGGCCGCATGCTGCTTGCCGAGCGGGATGAGGCCGACAGGAGAGGCCGGGGTAGCGCTTTCGACGGGTGAGAAACGGGGAACGGCCGGAAGTTGCGCTTGCAGAGAGGCAATGTCCAGATCGCGGCCGCGAGCGCGAGGACCGACTGCAGTCAATGCTTTGACCAAGGTGATGACGCCAGGAATCGCTTGTTCGTCGGTCAAGTTGGCAAGCGGCGTGGCCGCCGCCTGTGTTCCGGCAATCGCAAGCTCCCACAGTTGCCTGTCATCTATGGCGTTAATCGCCTTCAAACGAATATCCGCCGAAATTTCATCGAGGATCACCCGGCCGCCGCCGTCGACGATGATAGCGAGCTTGGCAGCGAGCGCCGGCTTGGGATATAGGGAATGGATGGCGTTTCGCAGCCGTTGAGCGAGCCCACGCGCATCGGCGATCTCCGACGGATCGACATCGCTGAGCGGCGGGACTTCGATCGCAACGCCGCTCTCCGGCACGATGCCGGCGCGGTCGATATCGGCGGCCAGTCCCGGCATGCTTTGCGGTGTTATACCGCGCAGCTGAAAATTGCCTCGCGCGGTGATCTCGATCAGACCGTTGCCATGCTTTTCTGTAGCCTCGGCCAAGGAGCGAAGTTGAGCGACGGTGAGGCCCGGCGTTGATGGCCGCAGGCGTACGAGCAAACCGTCGCCCGTCTGCATCGGCGCGCTCAAGGAGGGGCAGGCACCGCGAACCATGGAGGGCAGGGGCGACGCAACGCCATCCTCGGCGGCTCCCCTCTCAGAGAAGCACGCCTGGTCCTCCATTGTCTGCGTGTCGGCCGCATCCATAAAACTGCCCTTCATAAGGGACATTTCCTTGCACAAACCGGATCGGCGGGCAAACGATTTGGTATTCGGCGCTTATTCGAGATCGTCGAAATCCTGCCCCTTGCGCATGAGGTAGATATCCATGATCCATCCGTGCCTGGCGCGGGCTTCGGCGCGGGTCGCGAGAATGCGCTCGGAAACGTCAGCCAGCCTGCCGGCGATCGTGATCTCATCCCGAGTGCCGAGATAGGCTCCCCAATAGATATAGGCATCGGGATCATCTATCTTGCTGAAGGCCTGGTCGCCGTCGAGCATGACGACGGCCGTTTCGGCAATTCCGGGAAAGCTCTCGGCCAGCCGCCGACCGGTGGTGATCTGCACCGGCTTGCCGACGAGGTTAAGTGGGATGCGATGGCTTGCCGTCAGCGCCTGGATGCTGGTGATGCCGGGAACAACGCTATAGTCGAGAGCGATCTTACCGCGAGCGACGACACGCTCGAGAATGCGCAACGTGCTGTCGTAAAGGCCCGGATCGCCCCAGACGAGAAAGGCAGCGCTCTGGCTTTCCGTCAGATGTTCCAGAAACAACCGCTCATAAGTCGCGGAAATTGCGTCATGCCATTCGTCGACACTCTGCACATAGCTGCGGTCCGCTGTCTGGCGCGAGGGCACGTCATAACCAACGAAACGCGTGGCCGGATTGGTGACATAGCGCTGGCAGATCTCGCGCCTGACATCGGCAAGTTCCGTCTTGGCCGCGCCCTTGCTGGGAATGAAAATGACATCGGCCGCGTTCAGTGCGTTGATCGCCTGCACGGTCAGATGTTCGGGATTTCCCGTGCCGATACCGACGATGTGGATATGCCGCATGTGCTCGCCCTCGCTCTTCAGCGCTGTTTGCCGGAAGCGCTCGACCATTTCAAGAGCAGACGTTCAAGCCGATTGCCGCTCGAAGGTCCAGCGGCTGGCCATATAGCTGCGCGGCGAGGTGCCTAGCATGCGGCGGAACATGGTGGTGAAGGCGGCCACGCTCTCGTAGCCCGCTTCGAGCGCGACATTGGTGACGGGCTGACCCTCGGCGAGCTGCGGCAGGCAGGCAAAGACGCTCGCCTGCTGCCGCCATGTGGTGAAGCTGATGCCGGTTTCCTTGCGGAACTGTCGGGTGAAGGTGCGACGGCTTACTGAAAGCTTCTCCGCCCAATCGTCCAATCTAGCGTTGGGCGATGGAGTGGACAGATAGTCGCGGCAGAGCGCGGCCATCCGACGGTCGGACGGGAAGGGGAGACCGAGGGGCCGTTCCGGCAGCGTCGCGATTTCTTCGACGAGAAGAGACAGGACCAGCCTTGCCTTTCGATGAGTGACCGGCGCCTCCCGCAGCCGAATGGCCTCCAATAGCAGGCTGCGAGCGAGGTCAGTCACTTCGACGACGCGCGGGGCCTCGTCCTTCGGCGGCTGGCTGCGCGGCGTCACGTAGACGGATTTCATGCTGACATCGCTCAGGATCTCGATCGAATGTTCCAGCCCGACGGGAATGAAAAGGGCATGACCGGGCGGCACCATCCAGCGGCCGCGCGCCGTCATGATGAGCGCGACGCCGGCGAAGATGCACAGCAGTTGCGTGCGGCGGTGGCGGTGCCACGGAACGGTATAGCCCTGCGGCGGCTCGGCGCTATGGACGAGGATATCCGCGGGCGAATCCTCCATCCAGCGCATGTTCTGCACATGATCGTCGGCGAGGGTTGCCAGCAACTGTTTCGAAAGCTTTTCCATTTTGGCCCAATCGAGAAACTATTGGACCAGAACACGAAAGAAGGACACACGCAAGCCGTGCTAAAGGCGGATCAAGTCATATGCTTGGCAAATCTGCCGGCACAGGAAGGATTACCCCGATGGTTGCGGAAGTCTTGGGCACGCAGGCCCGATATCAAAAGACGACGATGTCGGTCGTCATGGCCGTCAGCACGTGCCATCTGCTGAACGACACGATGCAGTCGCTTTTGACATCGCTCTACCCGATGTTCAGAGAGAATTATGCGCTCGATTTCGTGCAGATCGGCCTGCTGACGATGATGTTTCAGATCACCGCATCGCTGCTGCAGCCGGTGGTCGGTATCGTCACTGACAAATGGCCGATGCCCTATTCGCTGCCTGTGGGCATGGTAAGCACCTTTGCAGGCTTGCTGCTGCTTGGCTATGCCGGCAGTTTCGGCGTTCTCCTGATCGCTGCAAGCCTGATCGGCTTCGGTTCGGCCGTCTTCCATCCGGAGGCTTCGCGTGTCGCCCGGCTGGCGTCGGGGGGACGCCATGGTCTGGCGCAGTCGCTATTCCAGCTCGGCGGCAATGCCGGTTCGGCAATCGGGCCGCTGATTGCCGCTTTCTTCGTCCTGCAGAACGGCCAGAAGAGCGTGGCCTGGCTTTCGATGCTCGCGGTGATCGGATTCATCGTTCTGAGCTGGGTCGGCAACTGGTTCATCAACCACCGCCGCCAGCAGTCGGCCCGTCCCGCACCGAGCCGGGCCTTGCCGATCGCACGCAGCAAGGCGATGTGGGCGCTTGCCATCCTCATCCTGCTGACCGCCACAAAGAATGTCTACATGGCGAGCATATCCAGCTATTTCACCTTCTACGTCATCGACAAGTTTCATCTCGATGTCCGCGACGCGCAGCTGATGCTGTTCCTCTTTCTCGGTTCGGTCGCCGTCGGCACGATCATGGGCGGTCCGGTGGGCGACCGCTTTGGCGCGCGTTTCGTGATCTGGTTCTCGATCCTCGGCGTCATCCCGTTTGCGCTTTTGATGCCCTATGCGAATCTATTCTGGACCTGCGTCCTGACTGTCGTCATCGGCCTCGTGCTTGCCTCAGCCTTCCCGGCGATTGTGGTCTTTGCGCAGGAGCTGATCCCCGGCCGCGTCGGACTGATCGGCGGCATCTTCTTCGGCTTCGCCTTCGGCGCGGGTGGATTGGGGGCTGCGGCTCTCGGAGATTTTGCCGACACCCATGGCATCCCCTTCGTCTATACGCTCTGCTCGTATCTGCCGTTGTTGGGATTATTCACGATCTTCCTGCCACGAATTCCACGGCATTGATCGAAATCGGCGGGCAAGCAGCCCGCCTCTTTTCTGGAGCACTTATGCGCAAGCCGCTTGTCAGGCGTAGCGGCTGATGGCGAGATCGGTGGCGTCGATATCAGGCTTGCGGCCACTGACGAGATCGCTGATGACGCGCGCCGAGCCCGAACTCATGGTCCATCCAAGCGTGCCGTGGCCGGTATTGAGGTAAAGCCCCTTGATCTTCGTCGGTCCGATGACCGGAGTCCCATCCGGCGTCATCGGTCGCAGGCCCGACCAGAAGGATGCCTTTGCGACATCGCCGCCGGGGAAGAGATCGGTGACGGAATGCTCGAGCGTCCGGCGTCGGGCAAGCCCGAGATCGTTGGTATAGCCGGAAATCTCGGCCATGCCGCCGACGCGGATGCGATCGCCAAGCCGGGTGATGGCGATCTTGTAGGTTTCGTCCATGACGGTCGATTCCGGTGCGCGCGAGGCATCGGTGATCGGGATCGTCAGCGAGTAACCCTTGACCGGATAGACGGACAGGCTGATGCCGAGCGGCTTCAGCAAAAGCGGCGAATAGCTGCCGAGCGCGACAACGATCGCATCGGCATCCACGCGTCCAAGATTCGTCATCACGCCACGTACCTGGCTGCCTTCGACGTCGAGCCCCTTGATCGTCGTGCCGTATTGGAACTTCACGCCGAGCTCGCTTGCCTTCGCCGCAAGCGCATTGGTGAATTTAAAGCAGTCGCCGGTCTCGTCCTTCGGCGTCAGCAGGCCACCGACGATCTTGCCGCGAACGTGCCTAAGCGCCGGTTCGACGCTGACGCAGCCATCGGGATCGAGCACCTCATAGGGGATGCCGTCGGCTGCCAGGGCCTTGACGTCCTTGGCCGATGCATCGAGCTGCGCTTGCGTGCGGAAAAGCTGCAGCGTGCCCTGCGTGCGTTCGTCATAGGCAATACCCGTCTCTTCACGAAGCTCAGCGAGCGAAATGCGGCTATAATCGGCAAGGCGCAGCATGCGGCTCTTGTTGATCGCGTAGCGTTCCGACGTGCAGTTCGACAGCATCTTGACGAGCCACGAGAGCATGGCGCCATCGACCTTCGGGCGCAGGATGAGGGGCGCATGGTGCATGAACAGCCACTTGATCGCCTTCATCGGAATGCCGGGGGCCGCCCAGGGCGAGCAGTAGCCGAAAGAGACTTCGCCGGCATTGGCAAAGCTCGTCTCCAGCGCCGGTCCCTGCTGCCGGTCGATGACCGTGACTTCGTGGCCCGCCTTGGCAAGCTGATAGGCTGACGTCACGCCGATGATGCCGGCACCCAGAACGACGACTTTCATGATGTCCTCAGAGACTTGAGAGATGGGAAGGTCAGCGATATTGACGGTGGAAGCGATGGCCGAGACTGGTCAGGATTTCGTAGGAAATCAAGCCGGCGTCGCGCGCAAGATCATCCACGGTCTGATGATCTCCAAGAACTTCCACCATGCTACCGAAGGAGAGCGCGCCTTCAGGTAAGGCGCTGATATCGATTGTCGCGCTGTCCATCGAGACGCGGCCGACGATCGGCAGGCGGACGCCGTTGTAATAGACCGCGCCTCGATCGCTGAGGCTGCGCGGCAAGCCATCGGCATAGCCGGCGGCGATCGTCGCGAGCCGGGTCCGGCCCTTCGTCACATGCACCCCGCCATAGCCGACCCGCGCGCCCTCCGGAACGGTTCGCGTCTGTACGACTGCGACATCGAGCCGAACGACGGCCTCCATGGGGTTTGCAACGCCACCGGTCGGAGCGCCTCCATAAAGGGCAATCCCCGGGCGCGCTAACACGCCGTGAAAATCTCCGCCGAGGAAGATGCCGCCGGAATTTGCGAAGGAGACCTGATATTGCGCGAATTCCGCTGCAACGCGACGCATTTCGGCGAGCTGATCGGCATTTTGTTCGCTGTCGGCCTCATCTGCGGAGGCGAGATGGCTCATGATGAACAGGATATCGATGTCGTCGGATGACTGCAGGTGCGCCGCGACCGCGCCACGATCTTCCGGCGGAATGCCAAGGCGCGACATGCCGGTATCGAATTGCAGAACTGCCGTCAGCCGGCGCTGCAGGGATCGCGCAGTGTCGGACCACTGCCGCAACTGATCGAGCGAATTGATGACAGGCACGATGCCGCCATCGGCGCAGGTAGCCTCGTTGCCGGGCAACAGGCCGTTCAGTACAAAAATCGTCGCATCGCCAGAGAGTTGCGGCCGCAGCCGCAATGCCTCGATGAAATGGGCTACGAAGAAATGCCGGCACCCGCGTCCATAGAGCGCTTTCGAGACTTGATTGGCACCGAGTCCATAGGAATCGGCCTTGACGACGGCAGCTGTTTTCGCCGGCGCGACGATGGTGGATAACTTGTCGTAATTCCGGCATAGCGCGGCCAGATCGATCGTCAGATAGCCACATGCTCCACTATCCATCGCCAACTTTGGCGTCCGAGAATCCACAATACCGCCGTCCATGTCCGCCCTCGCTTCTTTCAAGGCAGATTATTGAAAGGATCGTGAAATTGCCTATCAAATAGTGATTGATAATTGTGTAGTTGCATCAATATTGAAACGATCTGCGAATTTTTGAAAGAATCCACATGGCTGCTCTCGACGCTATCGATCGCAATATTCTCCGTGTGCTTCGGCTCGATGCCCGCGTCAGCAACGCCAAGCTGGCAAGTGAGGTGGGACTATCGCCATCGGCCTGCCTGCGGCGCATCAAATTGATGGAGCAGGCGGGGGTAATCCGCGGTTATACGGCGCTGGTGGACACCTCCCAGGCGGAGGCATCGATCGCCGTTATCATCAACATCACGCTCGAGCGGCAGACGGAAGAGCATCTCGATCGCTTCGAGGCGGCGGTGCGCAAACATCCCGAGATCAAGGAATGCTTTTTGATGACGGGCGGCTCCGACTATCTGCTGCGTGTCGAGGTCGCCAATCCTGGCGACTTCGAACGTATCCATAAGGATATTCTGTCGACCATGCCGGGAGTGCTGCGAATCCATTCGAGCTTCTCGATCCGCAACGTGCTTGCGACGCGGCCGAAGGGGCTGCGTTGAATCGACCGAAACTGCTTCGGCACCGGGCGCGGCGTTACTCCGCCGTGTCGTGGGCTTGATCCCAGCCGATGCCTGCGGCGGCATCTACCTCGCAGATCAAGCCGCTCGGCTCGTAACGGACTTGGACCTTGCCGCTCAATTCAGCTGCCAGCAGGCTTTCGATCAAGCGGGAGCCGAAGCCCTTGCGGGTCGGAGGCTTTACGATTGGCCCTCCTGATTCCTGCCAACGCAGCTTGAGCCGGTCGGTCTCACCCGTTTCCACGGACCAGGTGATCGCAACGCGGCCATCCGCCACTGAAAGCGCACCGTATTTGGCGGCATTCGTCGCAAGCTCATGCAGCGCGAGCGATATGGAAACAACGGCCCGCGGCGCAAGCTGGATGGCAGGGCCGGAGATTTCGAACCGGTCTTTCGGATAGGGCGACAATGCCTGGGCTATGATTTCAGTCAATTCGGCCTGCTCCCATTTGCCATGGATCAGCAAATCGTGAGCGCGCGCCATTGAGGAGAGCCTTGCCTCGAAGGTCTCGACGGATGTCTTGTCGACGTCATCTCTTCCCAATGTCTGGCGTGCAATGGCCATGACGGTCGCAAGCACATTCTTGACACGATGATTAAGTTCGCCCACCAGCACGGTCTGCAGGCGCTCGGCCTCCTTCTTGGCGCTGATGTCATGAGCAGTCTTCGACGCCCCCACGATCCTGCCATAGACGTCATAGATCGGGGAAACGCTAAGGAGAACATCGACAAGCTCGCCGTTCTTGTTGCGTCGCTTGGTTTCGTAAGGCTCTACTTTTTGGCCCGAACGGATCCGCGCCAGAATCGCCGGCTCTTCGTCACTGCGGTCTTCCGGAACGAGCATCATCACGGACTGACCGATGGCCTCTTCGGCCGATTGTCCATAAAGCCTTTCCGCACCGCTATTCCAGCTTGTGATGATCATGTTGAGATCGATGCTGAGGATGGCGTCGTCCGATGAGGCGACAATAGCTGCCAGCTGCCGTTCTACCTCCTGTGCACGCTTGCGTTCACTGATATCGGTGACGATCGCGGCGGTTCGCTGGATGCGTCCCGAGCTGTCCTTCAAACCGGAAACGGAGTTTGCAACCCAGACGAGGCTACCATCCTTGCGAACATAGCGCTTTTCGAGCTCGAAGCTTTCGCCGGTCGTCATCATTGCCTCGAACAGGCGCTTATTCTCATCTAAATCGTCCGGATAGGTAATGTCGTACGTCCGCAGGCCGAGGAGCTCGCTTTCGGAATAGCCGACAATCTTGCAGAAACGCTCATTCACCCGGACGAAACGGCCATCGAGTTCGCACTGGGCAAACCCTGTCGTCGATTGCGAGATGACGGCGCGAAACAGCTCTTCACTTTCACGCGCCGCCTGCTCGGTACGAACTCGTTCCGTCGTTTCGTTGACGATGCAGAAGACACCGAGCGCCCGGCCGTCCGCATCACGGACGGGCGAATAGGAAATGTCGAAATAAACCGTTTCGGGATATCCGTAGCGCTCGATGTAGAAGGGCCGGTCCTTGGCGACGACTGCCATGCCATCATGAAGAACGGAGCGAAGAAGCGGTTCGAGGTCGCTCCAGAGTTCGGCCCAGTTTTCTCGCGCAGGCCGGCCGAGTGCGCGAGGATGTTTGTCGCCTATCGTCGGCGCATAGGCGTCATTGTAAAGTGCAATAAAGTCCTCGCCCCAGAACATAACGATCTGAGCTTGGGCGGGGAGCATGATATCGACAGCAGCTGTAAGGCATGCGGGCCATTCCGACCTAGGCCCAAGACTAGTGGCTGCCCAATCGAAGCCGGAGATAAGGTCAGCCATTTCGTTCGTTTGTCTAGCCAGTTCGGGCACGATGTTCAGAATGCATCCTCTCGTTAGCGACTGCAGTTCGCAAGAACTTCCGGGTCTCCCCGATGCTTGCGAATTCATAGCATATTCTCCCTCAAAAAGTGCAGGGAGAAAACTGCTGATTTCGATGTATTTTAAGTGAGATAAGTGAATGTCCGCTACGAATATCTGGGGTATTCAAAGGGAGCGCCATAAGCTCCCGTCTTGGCTAGGCGCCAATTTGACGCTCGCTTCGAGTTGGCTACCAGAAATTCGGGAGATCGGATCATTTTCGCGCTCTTTCTGGGAGTTGTGTCAGGCTGCCCGCAGCAGCATGCCGAAGAGGTCGCGCGGATCGTCTGGATCGGCGATGATATCGAGCTTTTGGAAATAGTCCGTGCCGGCCAGCTTTTCGCGGACATAGCGCAGAGCGGAAAAATCCTCGATCGCGAAGCCGACGCTATCGAAGAGCGTGATCTGCCTGTCACTGCTACGGCCCGGTGCCCGGCCGCTGACGACCTGCCAGAGTTCGGTGACCGGATAGTCCGCGCCCATCTGCTGGATTTCGCCCTCGATGCGGGTCTGCGGCGGATATTCGACAAAAGTGTCGGAGCGCAGCAGGATGTCGCGGTGGAGCTCTGTCTTGCCGGGGCAATCACCACCGATGGCATTGATGTGGACGCCGGCGCCGACCATGTTGTCTGTCAGAATGGTCGCGAATTGCTTGTCGGCCGTGCACGTCGTGATGATATCGGCGCCTTCGATGGCAGCCTGAGCCGAGGTGCAGGGCACCAGACGCAGGCCTGTTCTGGCGAGATTGCGGGCGGTCTTTTCGGTTGCTCTCGGGTCAATGTCGTAGAGGCGAACTTCCTCGATGCCGAGGACCGCCTTCATTGCCAGCGCCTGGAATTCCGCCTGTGCGCCATTGCCAATCAGGGTGAGACGGCGCGAATTGGCCGGCGCCAGATGTTTGGCCGCCATCGCCGAGGTGGCAGCGGTGCGCAGCGCCGTCAGCAGCGTCATTTCCGTCAGAAGCACCGGATATCCGGTCGAGACTTCTGCAAGCAGGCCGAAGGCGGTCACCGTCTGCAGTCCCTGCGCCATGTTCTTCGGATGGCCGTTGACATATTTGAAGCTGTAGACGGCGCCATCCGAGGTGGGCATCAATTCGATGACGCCGTCATGGGAATGGGAAGCGACGCGGGGCGTCTTGTCGAAAAGGTCCCAGCGGCGGAAATCCGCTTCGATAGCGTCCGTGAGTTCGATGAGCACGGTTTCGATGCCGATGTGATGGACGAGCCGCATCATGTTCTCGACGCTGACGAAGGGAATGAAAGCTTTTTCCGATGGGAGCGGGGCGGACATTCTCGTATCCTCGATGAAAATCATTTCCCTAGGGTACCAAGCGGATCGATTGACTGAAATCGCAAAACTGTGTCAGTTCTGGTATGAGTTTATACAAATTGCCCAGGATTTTTGACAGATTAGACAAGATCAGGATCTGCGATGACGCTTGCTAAGTATATTCCCGATGATCTCGACCGGCGTATCATCGCTCATCTGCGTGCCGACGGGCGGGCTTCGCTCTCCAAACTATCTGATGTTTTGGGCGTCGCGCGTGGCACGGTGCAGAACAGGCTGGACCGGCTGATAGAGACCGGCACGCTGCTCGGCTTCACCGTAAGGGTCCGGGAAGACTATGAGGAGCAGACCGTGCATGCCGTCATGATGATCGAAGTCGTGGGGAAATCGACGACGCAGGTCATCCGCAAGCTGCGCGGCCTTCCCGAAATTTATTCGCTGCATACGACGAACGGCAATTGGGATCTGGTTGCCAATATCCGAGTGACCAGCCTGTCCGACTTCGACCGGGTTTTGCGCGAGGTGCGGATGATCGATGGTGTTGCGAACAGCGAGACCAGCCTGTTGCTGAGCAGTCTATGATAGCTCGCGTTCAAAGCCACTGATCGCGGGGGGGGGGGGACGGTCTAGGTAACCTCATTTGTGGAGTGCTTATTCCAGGCATCGTAATTTGCCGGACACCATCGGGACTTAGCGAACCTCGTACACCCTTCAGCGCTATTTCAGAGTCCGTGAATGTCCATGTTCCATATACAACTAACGCTCGGATGGTTTGCCGCTTTGGCTCTCCAGCCGATAGCGATGTCCCGGATAAACCAGCCGCGCCGTGGACACTATGCCGCGCGCGGACCATGTGCGCCTCCAGATCGTCAGGCAGGGTTCGGTCTTCAGGATCGTCAGCAGCTTGCATTCCCAGGCTTGCGGCATGACGGCTTCGACGACATGTTCTGAGCCGCTGAGCGGGGCAACGGCCGAAAGGTAGGCATTCGGTGTCATGTCGGTAAAATCCTGTTGCAGGTAATCGGGCGCGGCCTCTGGATGGACATGCCGGTCCTCGATCTGGACCGGCACTCCGTTCTCGCTATGCACGATCAGCGAATGGAAAACCGGCGATCCGATGCCGAGTTCCAGCGCATCGGCTACGTCAGGCGAGGCGGCCTCCTGGGCCAGCACGATCACGGTTGCCTGATGAGAGTGGCCGCGTTCGGCGATTTCCTCGGCGATGTTGCGGACCTCGAACAGTGCCGATGCTCCCTTGCGCTCGGCGACGAAGGAGCCGACGCCCTGGATGCGGACGAGTTCGCCTTCATTGGCCAGTTCCCGCAGCGCACGATTGGCCGTCATCTTGCTGACGCCAAGCTCGACCACCAATTCGTTTTCGGAGGGAACGCGATATTTCGGCGGCCACTCACCGCTATGAATGCGGTCGAGTATCATCTGCTTGACGCCGGCATAGAGAGGTGCGGTATCATTTTCCGCCAGTTCGCGTTTCATCTCGCCGGAACGCTTCATTGCCTATTCCCTTTGCATCGCGTGAATCTGCCTCGAAAACAACTTTCCCACTTGCATATCATAAATTATCTCATATGGTACCCTATACAACCTCGCAATCAATCCTAAAAATTAATTGGGAAAGCGGGCAAGCCGGCGAAGATCGGTAGGAAGTGCTGCAAAGCCTGTTTCAACCTCAGAGGAGCTCAATACGATGAAATTCAGTGCAATTCTCTTGTCAGGCGTCGTAGCTGCCGCCGCTTTCGCCGCGCCTGCATTCGCCAAGGACTGGAAGACGGCAACGATCACCCTGGAAGGTGCCTACGCGCCGTGGAACATGACGAACGCCGACGGCACGCTCGGCGGGTTCGAGCCGGAGCTTGCCAAGGTTCTGTGCGAACGCGCCAAGATCGATTGCAAGCTCGTCGCTTCCGACTGGGACGGCATGATCCCGGCGCTGAACGCCGGCAAGTTCGACGTGATCATGGATGCGCTGTCGATCACTGACGAGCGCAAGCAGGTCATCGGCTTCACCATCCCTTACGCTGCTACGCCCGCCGCCTTTGCGACCGCGAAGGACAGCCCGCTTGCGAATGCCGCCGGCACCGGCACCACGATCAAGATGACTCCCGGCCAGACCGGCGTCAAAGAAATCGACGTGTTGAAGGAAGCCTTCAAGGGCAAGACGATCGGCATCCAGGCTGCAACCGTTTATGCCAAGTTCGTCTATGACAATTTCGGCTCGATCGCTACGATCCGCGAATACAAGACCGGCGCCGACCGCGATCTCGATCTGCAGAACGGCCGTATCGATCTCGGCTTCGATGACGCCGTCTACTTCGCGAACGCCTTTGCCAGCGCCAATGATTCGCTCGCCTTCACCGGCCCGGAAATCGCCGGCTCCATCTGGGGCGAAGGCGAAGGCCTCGGCATCCGCCAGGCCGATACCGATCTGCGCGACAAGTTCAATGAGGCGATCAAGTCTGCGCTTGCCGACGGTACCATCAAGACCCTGTCGATGAAGTGGTTCAAGGTCGACGTCAGCCCGAATTGATGAGCGCGGCCTTTGGGTCGTTTTCATCGGTCTCCGGCTTTGCGGCCGGAGACCATATGATATCCTGACGCCTGAAACTGCCACGGACGGGGATTGGATCTATGGCAAGCTTGCAATTGCTGGGCTTCGGCTCGAACGGGTGGGGCGCGCTGCTGCTTGTTGCCGCCTTGATGACGCTTGCCGTCACGGCAACCGCCTTGGCCATCGGCGCCGTTCTGGGCGCGGTCATAGCGTTCGCGAAACTTTCCGGAAGCCTGGTGCTAAAGACGCTCGGCAATATCTACACGACAGTCTTTCGCGGCGTTCCCGAGCTTCTGATCATCTATCTGATCTATTTCGGCGGCTCGTCGGCGGTAACGTCGATCGGCAAATGGCTCGGCTATGATGGCTTTCTCGGCTTGCCATCCTTTGCCGCGGGTGCTCTTGCCGTCGGCATCATTTCCGGCGCCTATCAGGCCGAGGTTTTCCGCGGCGCCTATCTTGCCATTTCCAAGGGCGAGCTTGAGGCCGCGTCTGCTATAGGCATGCATCGCGGTCTGCGCCTGCGCCGCATCATCATTCCGCAGGTCTTCCGCTTTGCCATTCCCGGGCTCGGCAATGTGTGGCAGCTCAGCCTCAAGGACTCCGCTTTGATTTCGGTGACCGGCCTTGCGGAGCTGATGCGCACCAGCCAGGTCGCAGCCGGCTCTACCCGTCAATATTTCCTCTTCTTCATCGCCGGCGGCATTCTCTATCTGGTCCTGACCAGCCTGTCGGACCGCATCTTCAACAAGGCCGAACGTCACGCCAATCGCAGCATGCCGGCTGCGACGATTGGCCAGGCTTGAGGAGGACGGCATGGATTTCGGTTTTCTTTCGAGCACGATGGTCACGCTGCTGAAGGCGGTGCCGATGACGCTGCTGCTCTTCTCCCTGTCGATCCTCTGTGGCGGCCTTCTCGCGCTTGTCATCGTCGCCATGCGCGTCAGCGGCAATCCGATCCTGTCCGGCTTTGCCAAGGGCTATATTTTCGTGTTTCGCGGCTCGCCGCTGCTGATCCAGATGTTCCTGGTCTTCTATGGCTTGGCGCAATTCTCGATCATCCGCTATTCGTTCCTCTGGCCGTTCCTGCGCGAGCCCGTCGTTTGCGCGATCCTGTCGCTGGCGCTTTGCACTGCCGGCTATTCGGCCGAGATCTTTCGCGGCGGCATCCGTGCCGTTTCGCCGAAGGAGATCGAAGCCGCGCGTTCGATCGGAATGTCCGGCTTCCTGCTCGTGCGCCGCATCATCGCGCCGATCGCCTTTAGGCATGCGCTGCCGGCCTATTCGACCGAGATCGTGCTGATGATGAAGTCGACGGCGCTCGCGAGCCTCGTCACGGTCTGGGAGGTCACAGGCGTTGCCCAGCGGCTGATTTCGCAGACCTATCGCACGATGGAAGTCTTTATCTGTGCGGCGATCATCTACCTCGTGCTGAATTTCATCATTCTGCAGGCTATGGCCTTGCTGGAATATTCTCTGTCCCGCCATCGCCGCGCGATACCGCCGGCGCTGAAGGCCTAAAGCTTACTGGAGCAGGCAAATCATGCCAGGTGTCACCCGACTTTCCGTCCGCAACATCCGCAAGAGCTTCGGTACTCATGAAGTCTTGCGAGGCATTTCCCTCGATGCTCAGGATGGCGATGTGATTTCGCTGCTCGGCGCTTCCGGCTCGGGCAAATCGACTTTCCTTCGCTGCATCAACCTCCTCGAAATCGCCACGGATGGCGAGATCTGGGTGGATGGCGAGCAGATCCGCATGATCCACAAGAATGGCAAGAGCTACCCAGCGAGCCATAAGCAGGTGGATCATATCCGCTCCGAACTCGGCATGGTCTTCCAGAGCTTCAATCTCTGGTCCCACATGACGATCCTGCAGAATGTCATCGAGGGGCCGGTGCATGTCCTGAAGCGTCCTCGCGCTGAATGCATTGCCGAGGCCGAAGTGCTGCTGGAGAAGGTCGGCATTGCCGACAAGCGTCATGCCTATCCCGCGCATCTCTCCGGCGGCCAGCAGCAGCGCGCGGCGATTGCCCGCGCGCTTGCCATGAAACCGAAGCTCATGCTGTTCGACGAGCCGACCTCGGCGCTCGATCCCGAGCTTGTCGGCGAAGTGCTGCGCGTCATGCGCTCGCTTGCTGAAGAAGGCACGACGATGCTGGTTGTCACTCACGAAATGAGCTTCGCTCGCAATGTCTCCAACCGCGTCGTCTTCATGAAGGAAGGGCTTGTCGAAAGCACCGGCACGCCGGATGAGATGTTCGGCGGCGGCGCCTCGCCGGCCTTCCGCCAGTTCATCGGTCATTTCGGAAACGGACAATGACCGTCACCATCGATGGACCGCTATCCTGGCGCGACATCGCCCGCGTCGGCGGCGGTGAACCCCTGTCTCTCTCCGATGCTGCCTGGAAACGCGTTGCTCAGGCAAGCCGCATCGTCGAGCGTATCGTTGAAACGGGCGTGCGCGCCTATGGCGTCAATACCGGCGTCGGCGCGCTTTCCGACACGGTGGTTGATCGCGATTCACAGAGCCGGCTGTCGCGCAACATTATCCTCAGCCACGCCTGCGGTGTCGGTCCGCTTTTGCCGGCGCGCGAGGTGCGCTCGATCATATCAGCGCAGATCGCCAATTTCGCCCACGGCCATTCCGGCGTGCGGCCTGAGATCGTCAGGCATCTGGCTGCGTTTCTCGAACATGACTGCATTCCGGAAGTCCCGTCCAAAGGCTCAGCCGGCTATCTCACGCACAATGCCCATACGGCACTCGTCCTGATCGGCGAGGGGAGGGCTGTCGTGAAGGGCAAGTCGATGAGCGGTGCCGAGGCGCTTGCGGCAATCGGTCTGAACCCCTTGGTGCTTGGCGCCAAAGAGGGCTTAAGCCTCGTCAATGGCACGGCCTGCGCCACGGGATTGTCGGCGCTTGCCGTCTCCCGTGCCGAGCACCTGCTCGATTGGGCCGATGCCATCGCCGCGCTGACCTTGGAAGCCGCTGGCTGCCAGATGGCGGCTTTTGATGAGAAGGTACTGGCGCTGCGCCCATCGGCTGGCATCGCCAAGGTCGGGCGCAGCTTGCGCAACCGCCTGCATGGCAGCGGTCTCGTTGCGGCTGCCCTCGGCCGGCGGACGCAGGATGCGCTGAGCCTGAGGTCGGTCCCCCACGCCCACGGCGCGGCCTGGGATGTCTTCGAGCAGACGGCTGATATCGTCGATCAGGAACTCGCCTCGGTAACGGATAATCCGGCTGTTTCAGGCACGCCGGAGCAGCCGGTTGTCTCTTCCGAGGCGCATGCTGTGGCGCCCGCTCTTGGGCAGGCAGCCGATAGTCTGGCGATTGCGATCGCCCAAATTGCCGCGATGAGCGAGCGGCGGACGGATCGACTTGTCAATCCGCTGGTCAGCGGCTTACCGCCGTTTCTTGCAAGCGACGCCGGCAGCCATTCCGGTTTCATGATCGCGCAATACACGGCCGCGGCGCTGAGCAACGACAACCGGCGGCTCGCCGCACCGGCATCGCTCGATGGCGGCCTGACCTCCGGCCTGCAGGAAGATTTCCTGGCCCATCCGACCGCGGCGGCCAACAAGCTGCTCGCTATCCTCGACAATGCCGAATATATCCTGGCCATCGAGCTGATGGCGGCGGCGCAGGCACATGATTTCCTCGTTTCGAAGGGTGCCAGAGCGCCGGGAACGGAGCGTATTCACGCGGCTGTCCGTTCATGCGTGCCCGTTTATGGCGACGATCGTCCCTTGAATGCGGATATGGAAGCCTTGCGGGCCATGATCGCCAAGACCGCGCCGCCTGCGGAAAACCAAACTGGAGCATGAAATGACTGCGGAATTCGACCTTGCCGTCGTCGGCCTCGGCGCGATGGGAAGTGCAGCCTTGTCTTTCGCAGCGGCGCGCGGTGCAAAGGCGGTCGGGATCGAGGCGCATTTTCCCGCCCATGCGCTCAGCTCCTCGCATGGCGACAGCCGCCTGATCCGCCTCGGCTACTTCGAAGATCCGTCCTATGTTCCCTTGCTGAAGCGTGCCTATCAAAACTGGCGCTCGCTGGAGGCAAGGCTGCGAGCCGAAATCCTGACGGTGACAGGTGTCCTGCAGATCGGTACGCCCGACAGTAAGATCGTGAGCGGCACGCGCGCTTCCTGTGACATGCACGACCTGCCGCATGAGATACTCGATCGCGACGCCATGAAACGCCGCTTTCCGGCCTTCGCGCTGGGCGATGGGGAGGTCGGCGTGCTCGATCCTCAGGGCGGCTATGTCAGGCCTGAAGCGGCGATCATGGGCTATTTGAAGTTTGCGGCGGAGGATGGTGCGGTTCTGCATTTCGGAGAGCGCGTCATCGCAATCGAGCCAGACAATACGGGCGTGACCGTCATTTCCACAACCGGGCGATATCGCGCCCGCAAGGTGATCGTCGCAACCGGCGCGTGGATTGCCGAGCTTGTGCCGCAGCTGAAGGCGCATGCCCAGCCTATCCGGCAGGTGGTTGCCTGGTATCAGCCGAGGGATGGCTTCGTTGCCGAACCGCAGCGCATGCCCTGCTTCCTGCGCGATGAAGGAGCGGAAGGTTCCTATTTCGGTTTCCCGGCCATCGGTGTTGATGGTGTGAAAATCGGCCGCCATGCGCATTTCCACGAGCCGATCGACCCGACCCTTCCCAATCCGCCGGTCAATGATATCGACACCGATCTGCTCGACAGCTTCGCCCGCAAGCGCTTGCCGGAGGCAGCGTCGTTTCGTGTGCGGGCAACGACCTGCCGCTACACGATGCTGCCGAGCGAGGATTTTCTCATCGATAGGGTGCCTGGACAGCCGAATGTGGTTGTCTCGTCGGCCTGTTCCGGCCATGGCTTCAAGTTTACGAGCGTCGTCGGCGAAATCCTTGCGGATTTGGCGCTGGAAGGCGGAAGCACATTGCCGACCGCCCTGTTTTCCTTCGAGAAGCATTTTCGCGGTCTGGGAGCATAGGCCACCAATCGCGCGGGCAATTCAACCGATCGTCATTCGGCGCAGCACGTCCGATCTGAAATAGAAATGCTGGACGAGCGCGCCGAATATATGAAGGATGACGACGATCCAGAGCAGGGACTTGATTGGTCCGCCATGAACGAATGCCGCCGTATCGATTCCCAGATAGTAGGCGGCCATACCCGATAACGGCATTGCAAAGATCAGCACATAGAGCAGGACATGTGTCAGCTGCGCGAGGTAGTGCAGGAAGGCAGGCTGGCCATCCGGCGTAGCGGGAACGTCGGACGAAAATCTGACTGCAAGGCGCAGGACGGCGAGCAACAGGACAGCAATGCCGGCATAGGCGTGAATATTGGCGCTGGAGATGTCGGCTGGCGTCGGCACCTGGCCGTGGCGAATAAGACGCCGCCATGCATTCATCCCATCCGGAAACAAGAGATTGAAGAAGATCAGCAGCGCCATGAGCCAATGAAGGACGCGTTGCGGAATGGAATAGGCGGATCTTGCAGACATCGTGCCTCCTTAGATTGGAATTATTCTAAAGGTAGGGCATGATTCTAACGGGAACCTGAACGTGCCGACCCCATAGGCTTTCATTGCCTATTCACATCAAGCCGGAGTTCGATCTCTTTTTTGCCTCTAGGCTCGGGCAGCGAAGCCAGCTGCTACGATCCCGCATAAGGATAGGCGGCGGCCTCGTTTATGAAGCCGCCGCTCGGATTGCTTTACTTGCCGGCGTCCTTGGCTGCCTTTTCGATCACGGCGGCCACCTTTTCCGGCTGCGAAGCGAAGACGGCGTGGCTTGCCTTGATTTCGGTCACGTCGCTGCCGGCACGCTTTGCCATGTCGCGCTCGAGCTCGGGATTGATGGAACGGTCATTGGTTGCGACGATGGCCCAGCTCTTCTTCGCCTTCCAGGCCGGATCGCCGACCTTGACGGTGAAGGCGGCTTTTGAGGCAAAGACCTGAGATTTTGCCATGAAATCGGCCTCGTCCTTCGGCAGGTCGGCTGCAAAGTCGGCGGCGAATGTAGCAGGATCGAGATAAAGATATTGGCCGTCCTTGGTTTCGCGGATGTTCATGCTGCCTGCAGGCTTCGAGCTTGCAAGGCTGATCAGGCTTTCGCCCTTGTCCGGCTGAAATGCGGCGACATAGACGAGGCCTGCGACATCCGGGCGATTGCCCGCTTCCGTGATGACCATGCCGCCATAGCTGTGACCGACGAGCAGACTCGGTCCGTTCTGGAGGTCGAGCACGCGATTGGTGGCGGCAACATCATCGGCAAGCGAGGTAATCGGTTCCTGCACGACGGTGACGTTGAAGCCGTCCTTTTCAAGGATGTCGGCGGTCTTGCGCCACCCCGAGCCGTCGGCCAGCGCGCCGTGGACGATGACGATATTCTTGATCTCGGCGGCCTGCACCGCGAAGGCAAAAGTGCTTGCAGCAAAGCTAAGGGCGGCGATGGAGAGAAAACGGGTCTTCATGGTTGTAACTCCTGTCAGTTGAGGTTCATGCTTGGGGTGAAGGGGAATTTCAGCCGAAGGTGAAGGCGTAGGCCTGCACCCCGGGATCGAGGAAGCGGATTTCGAAGTTGCGCGCAGTGACGTCACCGGACTGGCGGACGAGCTGGTAGAGCTTGGTTGCGGTCACTGTGCCGTTGCCGTCGGCATCGATATCGGAGCCGTGGTCGGCGCCGGGCGCCTTTCCATCCACGGTCACCTGGAAGCGGACCGGCTTTCCGTCTGCCGACGGTCCGAGGACGAGGTGCAGATCGCGGGCACTGAAGCGATAGCTGATGCCGCCGCCTGCCTTGTCCAGCGATGCCTGTTCCGAACCGACGGTCCAGGTGCCGGTTAGTCCCCATTGGTTGAGGCCGGGATTGGCAACCGAATAGTCGGCGGCGGTGTCCGCCTTCAGACCTTCAGGCGAGACGAAACCCGTCGCCTGGCCGTAGCCGACATAAGTCTCGCCGGAGCGGATGTGGCCAAGGTCGGGGCTTGCTTCCGCACCCCTCGCATTGGGGACGACCGGGCTGCTTTGAGCCATATCACTGCCGGCTTCTCGTAGAAGGTCCTGAATTGCCTGCTCGGTCTGGCGATAATTGCCTTCGCCGAAGTGCTGGTAGCGGATCTGCCCCTTGGCGTCGATCAGATAATGGGCAGGCCAGTAATTGTTCTCGAAGGCGCGCCAGATGCGGTAGTCGTTGTCGATCGCGACGGGATAGCCGATCTTGAAGTCGGCGATCGCCTTCTTGACGTTGTCGATGTTCTTTTCGAAGGCGAATTCCGGAGCGTGGACGCCGATAACGACGAGACCCTGATCCTTATATTTTTCCGCCCAGGCACGAACATAGGGGATAGTGCGGATGCAGTTGATGCAGGAATAGGTCCAGAAGTCGACGAGGACGACCTTGCCGCGAAGCTCGGCCGTCGTCAGCGGCTCAGAGTTCAGCCAGGTGACGGCCCCGTCGAGCGAGGGGGCGGGGCCTTCGATCGGAAGACTGCTGTGGAACGGACGTGCCGCGTCGGTGACAACCTTCATGGCGCCGTTGCTGGCAACCTCGGCCTCCGGGACGGAGGTCTTGGGGTGCAGCTTCTCGAGCAAAGCCTGTTCGAAGGAGCCGGTGCTTGCATAGGAGAGGCGGGCGAGCAGGCCGGTATCGAGGCCGAGCGCGATGGCGGCAACGCCGGCCAGAACAGCCGCGCCTGCGACATGGCGGATGCGTTCGCTGACGCCGAGGGACTGCTTCATGCGGGCAAAGATCTTGCCGCCGGCAAAGAGTGCAATGGCAAGCGAGGTTGCGGCGCCGGCGCCATAGGCAAGCAGCAGGAATGTCGTCTGCAGATTGGCGCCCTTCAATGCAGCACCTGTCAGGACCAGCCCGAGGATCGGACCGGCGCAGGGAGCCCAGAGCAGGCCTGTCGCAATGCCGAGGACGAAGGAGCTTCTGATACCCGAGGTCGCGCGACCGTTGCCGGCAGCGTTCAGCAGGTTGTTGCCGAGATCGACCGCCGGCCGGGAGAGCGCGCTGGCGATGCGCGGTGAAATCAGGCTCAGGCCGAAGAGGCCGAGCAGAACGATTGCTGCAAGGCGTCCATATTCATTGGCGCGGATCGCCCAGGCACCGCCGACTGCGGCAAGGGTCGCGACAATTGCAAAGGTGAGCGCCATGCCAGCCAGCATAGGCAGCGTGCTCCTGACAAAGGGCTGTCCGGCGCGGGCAAAGACGAAGGGGAGGATAGGCAGGATGCACGGACTGAGGATCGTCAGCGCACCGCCGAGATAGGCTATGATGAGAAGCGTCATCGTCTTGTTCCTTTAGAAGCGATTGACCGGCTGCGAACGGCGAGGGGCCGTGCTCCGCAATGACGCTATCTGCCAGTGACGACGTATCTCGAATGTGTCTGATTGGGCGGCAGAATGTACCGAAACGTCGATGTCTCCGGCTGCGATACATTGCGATACAAATCGAACCCGGCCGCTTGCCGAGGCGTTGCTGCCAAGGGCCGCAAATTGTATCAGACTGTATCCTGGCGGCCGGAAGCTACATAGACTTTCAAAACGAGGCCATCGACGACACATCGGCGATACATGTGGCTGGCTTTCTTGTGGTCACCATCCAATTCACAGGAGAGACAGATGTCCGAGGAAATCAACCACACCCGCCGCCGCTTTTTTGGCATGGCCGCCATCGCCGTTGCCGCTGCCGAATTCGGTCTGCCTGCAATCGCCGGCGCGCAAGAAACAAAGGCTTCCGCATTGACCCTGCCCGCCGTTAAGGCCGGCACCCACACCTCTTTCGACGCGCTGAAGCAGATCAAAGCCGGTGTGCTCAATGTCGGTTACGCCGAAGCCGGTCCGGCCAACGGCCCCGTCGTGCTGCTGCTGCACGGCTGGCCCTATGACATCTACAGCTTCGTCGATGTCGCGCCGCTTTTGGCAGATGCCGGCTATCGCGTCATCATTCCCTATCTTCGCGGCTATGGCACCACTACCTTCCTTTCGAAGGACACGCTGCGCAACGGCCAGCAGGCAGCGCTCGCCGCCGACATGATCGACCTTCTCGATGCGCTGAAGATCGATAAGGTCGTCGTTGCCGGGTACGACTGGGGCGGCCGCACCGCCGATATCATGGCGGCACTCTGGCCGGAACGCTGCAAGGCGCTGGTTTCGGTCAGCGGCTATCTCATCGGCAGCCAGGAGGTCAACCGCAAGCCGCTGCCGCCGAAGGCGGAGCTTGCCTGGTGGTACCAGTTCTATTTCGCCACCGAGCGCGGCCGTCTCGGCTACCAGGAAAATCGCCACGATTTCGCAAAGCTGATCTGGCACACCGCCTCGCCGCAATGGGCCTTTGACGACGCCACTTTCGATCGGTCGGCTGCCGCATTCGACAATACCGACCATGTCGATATCGTCATCCACAATTACCGCTGGCGTCTCGGTCTCGTCGAAGGTGAGGCAAAGTTCGATGCCTATGAAAAGAAGCTCGCCGCCGGGCCAGTGATTTCGATCCCGACCATCACGATGGAGGGCGACGCCAACGGCGCGCCGCATCCGGAGCCGTCGGCCTATCGCAGCAAGTTCTCGGGCAAGTACGAGCACCGCACCATCACAGGCGGCATCGGGCACAATCTGCCCCAGGAAGCCCCGCAGGCTTTCGCCCAGGCTGTGATAGATGTTGATCGTTTCTAGTTCGACGATAGTGTGCGGGAGGGCGCCGGCGCAAGCTGACGCCCTAGCAGTTCGCGCCGCAAGGGATGAATATTCGTAGCTCGATGCTTACGATAAGGAGTGAGAAATCGAAATGGATCATGTCGACCATATCCTGATCGTGGATGACGATCGGGAAATCCGTGAGCTGGTATCGAGCTATCTGAAAAAGAATGGTTTGCGGGCAACAACGGCCGCCGATGGCCGGCAGATGCGCAGCTTTCTCGAGGCCAATTCGGTCGACCTGATCGTGCTCGACGTGATGATGCCAGGCGACGACGGCCTCGTGTTATGTCGCGAGCTTCGCGCCGGCAAGCACAAGGCGACGCCCATTCTCATGCTGACGGCGCGTAGCGACGAAATGGACCGGATCCTCGGCCTCGAAATGGGCGCGGACGATTATCTGGCCAAGCCTTTTGCCGCCCGCGAGTTGCTTGCACGCATCAAGGCGGTTTTGCGCCGCACCCGCATGCTGCCGCCCAATCTGCAGATCAGCGAGGCCGGCCAATTGCTGGTCTTCGGGGACTGGCGGCTCGACACGGTTGGGCGTCATCTGCTGGACAAGGACGGCACGGAAATTACGCTCAGCGGCGCCGAATACCGCCTGCTGCGCGTCTTCATCGACCACCCGCAGCGAGTGCTCAATCGAGATCAATTGCTGAACCTGACGCAAGGCCGCGACGCCGATCTCTTCGATCGCTCCATCGACCTGCTTGTCAGCCGTCTCCGCCAGCGGTTGGGGGATGATGCGCGGGAGCCGATGTATATCAAGACGGTTCGCAGCGAAGGCTATGTCTTCTCCGTGCCGGTGGAAATTGCGGAGCTGCGCCCATGACTGTGGTCGAGCTTTCAGGTCACCGACCATGGTGGCCTAGCACCCTGCGTGCACGCATTTCGCTGATCCTGCTGGCGGGGCTCGCGATCGCCTACGGCCTGTCCTTCAGTGTGCTCTATATCGAGCGCTACATGTCGGCAAAGGCCGTCATGCTCGGCACGCTGGAAAACGACGTTGCGACCTCGATCGCGGTGCTCGACCGATTGCCGGCCGATGAGAGAGCGAATTTCGTCGATTGGCTCAGCCGCGGCAATTACAACTTCGAATTAGGCAATGGCCTGCCCGGCGTGCCTGATACGTCTGCGCATGGCGCTGAGATCGCCGCCAAGATAGAGGATGCGGTCGGCCATCGCTTTCCGATCCACATGGAAGCAATACCGGGGCCGATCTCGCGGCTGCAGGCGCATCTCAAGCTGAGCGATGGTAGCCCGCTGACCATCGATGTTACGCCAAAAGGTGTCATGCCGATGGCGGCCTGGCTGCCTTATGTATTCGTCGTCCAGATGCTGTTGATCGTCCTTTGTATCTGGTTTGCCGTCCGGCAGGCCACGCGTCCGCTCGCCGAGTTTGCCGCTGCGGCCGATGCGCTCGATCCCAACAACAAGAGCCCGGCCTTGAGCGACAGAGGGCCGAGCGAAGTGGCGCACGCCGCAAGAGCCTTCAATGCCATGCGGGATCGAATTGCGCATTATCTCGAAGAGCGCGTGCAGATCCTCGCGGCGATCTCGCACGATCTGCAGACGCCGATCACCCGCATGCGCCTGCGTGCCGATATTGCCGATGATTCGCCCGAGAAGACCAAGCTCTTGCAGGATCTCGGCGAGATCGAGCGTCTGGTGCAGGATGGGATCGCCTATGCGCGCAGCGCCCATGGCAATGGCGAGAAGAGCGCACGCATAGATCTGGCCTCCTTCATTGAAAGCATCAGCTATGACTATCAGGACACCGGCAAATCCGTAGAGATTCTCGGTCTCATTCACGGAACTGCGACGACGAAGCCGCATGCGCTACGCCGCATCCTCACCAACTTCATCGACAACGCCCTGAAATTCGCCGGTGCGGCGGAAATCGCCGTGGAGCGCCGGGACACGGGCCAGATTGCGATCACCGTCCTCGATCGCGGTCCCGGCATTCCGCAGGACCAGATAGAGGCGGCCATGCAGCCCTTCTTCCGGCTGGAGCAATCGCGCAACCGCAACACCGGCGGCACCGGCCTTGGCCTGGCGATTGCCCAGCAGCTCGCCCAGACGCTCGGCGGCTCCGTCAGGCTCTATAACCGCGAGGGCGGTGGCCTGGCGGCGGAGGTCGTTATTTCCTGATCGCTTGCGGGAAGGATTTTTGGAGGTGGGCTAAATCAGATAGCGTCAGTAGCCAATGCCCATTTGGTGGTCGCGTCTGGTCTGTTGTATGATTAGTCAGCACGTTTGCGGCGCTATGAGGCCAGGCAGAGTCCGATGACTGCTTTCCACTGGTGTTTGTTTTTGCATGGGAGCCGACGATGAAAGATGGCAAGATGGAGCAAAACGAGAGGCCACCGGGGACGGTGGATGACATGATAAAAGCTCTTAACCGCGGAAACGGAGAGTGGATTATCATTTTAAGGCAATTTTTCGAGGCGCTCCGCTCAGCCTGGCCAAAACCGAGAAAGGACGATCACTAGCCTCGAACAGAATGGTCAGATTTCTGGCCGCGAGAATTCTTCATATGAGCCATCGAAACTGCACAGTTGCGGCACGGCCTGATTCTTTATGTCGAATGGTAGACTTCACGCACCAAACTGTAGCTCGGACGGCGGTCAAATCTACCCAAGTAGCTAGGCCAGCAGCGACAGAATTGCAGCGAGTACTAGCCAAAGCAGGAGTCGTTCTCTGGATTTCCGCTGGGCATCCTCCTTGGAAATAACTTTATATGCCTCCATCCGAGTCTTCTGCGCGTCCCCGTCGAGATCGCGTGTCTCGAAATGTTGTCTGGTTTCGTTTTGCCCCAAGCGTCTCTCCGACTTCGCCGTTCCCGTTATCCGGTCCATTTATTATTTCAGTATCTTTGTAAGCATTTGTATCCGGCCCGTTAAGGCCTACGTTTTGTAACACTTCCGGCGATTCCGGAAACATGCCGAATACGTCGATCCATCAAAAACAACTCCGTCAACAGACGTTGCCCTCACAACATAGCAGATGGGCAACGCAACAACGGAGTGTTCCATGACCAAGATCGACAAGGTTCTTTACACCGCCAAGACCCACACCATCGGCGGCCGCGACGGCTCCGCCCGCAGCGATGACGGCCAGCTTGACGTCAAGCTTTCGCCTCCCGGCAGGGCCCATGCCGGCACCAATCCCGAACAGCTCTTTGCAGCCGGCTGGTCGGCCTGCTTCATCGGCGCAATGGGCCTTGCCGCGGGCAAGCGCAAGGTCAAGCTCCCAGCCGACCTCGCCGTCGATGCCGAAGTGGATCTGGGCATGACGGAAGGCGCTTACTTCCTGCAGGCGCGCCTGACCGTCAGCATGCCCGGCATCGAGCCCGAGCTGGCACGCGCGCTGGTCGAGGAAGCCCACCAGACCTGCCCTTACTCGAAGGCGACTCGCGGCAACATCAATGTCGAGCTGAAGCTCGCCTGAGAATCACCCAAGCGTCGATCTAGCGCGCCGCTCCGGAAGGTGCGGCGCGCCGAATCGTTAATTTTTCCGCGTCGAATAATCAGCAAGGCAGTCTCCGCTTTGCGCCTGGAGAATCTCATGAGACCAATCATTCTTCTCCTTGCAGGAGCTGCGATTTTCGCCGCTCCATGCGTCTACGATCCCGGCTCGAACGAGCCTTCGGCGCTTGCGAGCATCGCCGTTTTATGGGGCGGTTCGGGCTCCAATGGAGCCTCGTATTAACTATTTGTTAACCATATCGACGGTACACAGGATCAACGATTTATTCACATAGATGACCAAAGTGCTAACAGACGCTCGTTCGATCCGTATCAAGGGCCGCTCATTTCTTGCGGTCATGCTTTCGCCGGATCTTCCGCTGGACCAGTGGTTGATCAGGCTTGACGACCTCGCAGCCCGTTCAGCCGGCTTCTTTCTAGGGCGGCCGGTCGTGCTCGACATCACCGACCTGTCGATCGACAAGGCGCAGCTCAAGGAGCTGATATCAGAGCTTTCGGCCCGCAATGTCAGCATCATGGGCATCGAGGGCGGCCGCCCGTCGATCGCCGGCCCCGGCATGCCGCCGATCCTGAAGGGTGGGCGCCCGGCTGCCGATTTCGAAGTCTCCGAGGCCGAGCCGGTCGTGGAGCGCCGCAACAGCGAGGCCAAGGTGCCGCCGCCGGAAGTTCGGCCGGTCACGCAGTCGCTGATCATCCGCGAGCCGGTGCGTTCGGGGCAGTCGGTGATCTTTCCGGAAGGCGATGTCACGGTCATCGGTTCGGTGGCATCCGGTGCGGAAGTCATCGCGGGTGGATCAGTCCATATTT
The DNA here is from genome assembly GCF_057784395.1 of Martinezella sp. CNPSo 3957. NCBI lineage: Bacteria > Pseudomonadati > Pseudomonadota > Alphaproteobacteria > Hyphomicrobiales > Rhizobiaceae > Martinezella > Martinezella sp. CNPSo 3957. The sequence continues at coordinate 211,985 of NZ_JBXSOU010000004.1, read as the reverse complement.
ACGGCGCCCTTCGCGGCCGCGCCATGGCGGGGTCGATCGGCAATGCCTCGGCGCGAATCTTCTGCCGCAAGCTCGAGGCCGAGCTTTTGGCGATCGATGGCATCTACAAGATGGCGGAAGACATATCACCTGGCCTCAGGGGACAAGCCGTCCAGCTTTGGCTGGATGGTGAAACGATCATGGCCGAAAAACTAATCTGAGCCGAAGCCGGCCAAAACAGGAGAGCAAGATGGGCAAGGTAATCGTCGTCACATCAGGCAAGGGCGGAGTTGGAAAGACGACTTCGACGGCCGCATTGGGGGCGGCTCTGGCACAGAGAAACGAAAAGGTCGTCGTGGTCGATTTCGACGTCGGCCTGCGCAATCTTGATCTGGTCATGGGCGCGGAACGCCGCGTGGTCTATGACCTCGTCAACGTCATTCACGGCGATGCCAAGCTGCCGCAGGCGCTGATCCGCGACAAGCGGCTGGAGACGCTCTTCCTCCTGCCGGCTTCTCAGACCCGCGACAAGGACAATCTGACGCCCGAGGGTGTCGAGCGCGTCATCAACGAGCTCAAGAACTATTTCGATTGGGTCATCTGCGACAGCCCGGCCGGTATCGAGCGCGGCGCCACCCTTGCCATGCGCCATGCCGACGTCGCCGTCGTCGTCACCAACCCGGAAGTCTCCTCTGTGCGCGATTCCGACCGCATCATCGGCCTGCTCGACTCCAAGACGCTGAAGGCCGAGCGCGGCGAGCGCATGGAAAAGCATCTGCTGCTGACCCGCTTCGACGCCGGCCGCGCCGAACGCGGCGACATGCTGAAGGTCGATGACGTCTTGGAAATCCTCTCCATTCCGCTGCTCGGCATCATTCCGGAAAGCACCGACGTTCTGCGCGCCTCCAACCTCGGCTCGCCGGTCACGCTTGCCGATGCGCGCTGTGCCCCGTCGCTTGCCTATTTCGACGCCGCACGCCGTCTTGCCGGCGAGCAGGTGCCGATCACCATCCCCGGCGAAAAGCGGGGTATTTTCGGCAAGATCTTCGCAAGGAGGGCGGCATGAGCATTTTCGGATTGTTCCGCAAGCAGAGATCTGCACCGATGGCGCGCGAGCGGCTGCAGATCCTTCTTGCCCACGAGCGCGCCTCTGTGGGCTCGGATCTCGTATCCGTGCTGAGGGAGGAAATCCTCGCCGTCATCGCCAAGCATGTACAGGTCGATCGCGACAAGGTGCAGGTGAAGATGGATCGCGACAAGGATGTCTCCATGTTGGAGATCGACGTCGAGATCCCGCGTGATGCGACCTTGAAGGCTGCCTGACGAGGGATCAACGCCCGTCAAATGTGCGAATTCTGTCACATGGAACTCTCGTGTGGCAGAATAGCTAAAATTTTTGCAGCCGGCTCTTGCAAAGGGTGCGATTCGCGATTATCTGCGGGTCATCACCTGTATCGATGGCCTGCCGTGCTGACATTTCTGTGTCGAGCCGGCGTTTGCTGTCCGGGTTAAAAAGCAAGGGCGCTCCCCAGAAATGGGTAGAGCGCCCTTTGCTTTTGTCGTGCTCGCGGCGCTTTTCTTGTTCCATGCGATATGCCAGTTTGCGGCGATGACATGGGGAGGCGGCTGGCTTGGGCGGATTGAATTATCGATGGAAGGCGCTCTTGAGATGGGTGCTCGCCGGCATCCTGGCTGCGGCCTGCGCCGTCTCCGCTCGCGCGGCGGACGGGACGATCTTTCTGACATTCGATGATGGGCCCTTGCCTGGAACGAAGAACATTCTTTCCGTGCTAAGCCAGGAAAATGTCCCCGCCGCCATGTTCATGGTCGGCCAGCATGTCGAAACCATTCCCGCCGGGCGCGATCTCCTGGCAGAGGCCAAGGCCATGCCGATGGTAACCCTCGGCAATCACAGCTACAGCCACGCCAATAATCGTTACCGACGATACTATTCCAACACCCAGGCCGTGGTTGCCGACATGCTGCACGCCAACGAGGTGCTCGGTCTGACGCCGATCGTCAACGCGCGACTGCCGGGCAGGGATGTCTTTCGGCTTCCGACCGTGTCGAGGGAGGATCTATCCATCAATGTCGCCCAATGGGAACGCGAATGGCTGGATTACGAACTCGTCGCCGAAGCTGGCTTTTATCTCTTCGGTTGGGATTTCGAGTGGGTGCACAGCGACGACGGCAAGCCGGTTCAATCGGTGGACCATCTCGTCAATGAGATCGATCATCTTTTCCAGTACGGTCGCTTCACGCAGCGCGGCAAGATGATCCTGCTCATGCATGACGAGATGTTTCAGGACCAGTTCAACGGCCGCGAAAATCTGCAGTCGCTGATCCGCAAGCTCAGGGATCGTGGCTACGCTTTCGGCGACATCAGGAATTACGCGCCCTCGAAACAGTAAAAACCATAAATCCGGCTAGCCTTGTCGTGCCGCGGCCCCGGCTGCGACCGTCAGGATGAAGTCGTCGAGTTCCTGTTCCAGGCTTTCGATCGGCAGACCGACAAACCGTCCTTCCAGGCTGATGCTGACGACGCCATGCACGGCCCCGAACAGCGTTCTCGCGCGGATGGCGCGCGCCGTCTCCGACATGTTCGGCTGCAACTCCGCCAGCGGCTCGGCAATGACGCCCATCAGGAACATATGCTCTTCCAGGTGCCATTCGGGGCTGGGGCGGTCATCCGGGGGGCGATGGTCGAACAGCGCCTTCCATAGATTGCGATGGGTGACCGCAAAGCGCAGATAACCGCGCGCGAGATTGCGCAGCCGGTCCGCTGGCGTGTGATCCCGAACCTCCGTCAGCGCCAGCGATGCCTCAAGCGCCTTCAGCGTTGCCGAATTGACGTGAATGACAAGATCGTCGAGATCGGCGAAGACCGTATAGAGGCCGCCAAGGGCGCAGCCTACATCCTGCGTGACATCGCGCGCCCTCAGGTTTGAGAGCCCGTCCGCAGCGATGCGATTGCGCGCCGCCGCGATCAGCCGCTGCTTCAGATCCTCGCGCTTTTCCAGGGTTTTTCTCGCCACTCACTCTTCCAATTCGATTTTTTGAACGTCGTTCAAAATTATTCTTGAACAACGTTCATGGTTCTGGCATACATCGTTTCGTGAACATCGTTCATAAACGGGAGACGACAAATGTTCAATTCAATTCTGACGCTCATTCGCGGTCGGGCCTATGATGCGGAACAGGCGTTCATCGATCGCAATGCGGTACCCTTGCTGGCGCAGCAGATCCGCGAGGCGGCCAGTGCCATCCAGTCCGCACGGCGGGCCGTGGCAATTGCCGTTGCGCAGAGTGAGCAGGAAAAGAACCGGCACGCAGCGATCATCGGCCGCATTGCGGACCTGGAAACGCGCGCCGTTGCCGCCCTGCAGAGGGGAAGTGACGAACTTGCGCGGGAGGCGGCCGAGGCGATCGCCCAGCTCGAAGCCGAGCGGGATGCTTCTGAAAAAGCCCAAGCGCAATTCACTCAGACGATTGGCAAACTCAAGGCAACCGTTCGCACATCGGAAGCGCGGCTGCAGAAACTGCAGCGCGGCGAGCGCCTGGCGCGTGCCACCGAGCAGACACAGAAGCTCAATGCCGCCTGCGACGACAATTCCGGCCTGGCAACGCTCGATGACGCCGAGGAGACGCTCGCCCGTCTTCAGGCTACCAGAGCCGCTGCGAGATCGCAGCCTCGGCCATGAAGGAAATGGATGCCGCGAGCCGGCAGGCACACATCATCGAAAAACTCGCCAATGCCGGCTGCGGCGCACCGCTCGGCCCTTCCGCCGACGACGTGCTGGCCCGCTTGCGCCAACGCTTGAATTCAGCAGCCTGAAACGAAGACATCAAACAGATTAGATAATTGAGAGGATACGATCATGAACGACAGCTTCCAGAAACATTCCCAGGCTTGGGTCAGCTTCTCCTACATTTCCTTTGCCGCCGCCGCTTTCATGCTCCTCGTCGGCCTTTACATGATGCCGATCGATCTCTGGGGCAAAGGTTATCTCGCCATGGGCATCCTGATGCTGGTGCAGACGGCGGTCAACGTCACCAAGACCGTTCGTGACAACAGCGAGGCTGACAAGCTGATCCGCAAGGTAGAAGATGCCCGCACGGAGAAGCTTCTGGTCAAGTTCAATCGTGACGGTCAGGACTAATCTTTATTAACGACGCTGTAGAGTTGTATCCGCGCTCAACCTTTGCGTAACAACTCTATGGCGTCCTGTTGGCCGAATGAGGGATACGCCATGCAAACGCACCTGATGAGATCGAGGAAGTTCGCGCCGCTGTTCTGGACGCAATTCCTGACTGCATTCAACGATAATTTCTTAAAGCAGACCCTGGTTTTCGTCATTCTCGCGCAGATGGCGACAAAGGGTGCCGCCCTGGTCACACTTGCCGGCGGCATCTTCATCGTGCCGTTCCTGCTTCTGTCGGCGATTGCCGGTGAGCTTGCCGACAAATACGACAAGGCCAGGATGGCGGAGCTTTTGAAGCGCTGCGAACTCTTAGTGGCGGCGATCTCGGTGGTCGGCATCGCTTTCTCCTCGATCTGGATATTGATGTTCGCCCTCTTTGGCTTCGGTGTCATTTCCTCGCTCTTCGGGCCGATCAAATACGGCATCCTGCCGGATCACCTGGCAAACCGGGACCTCCCCAAAGCCAACGCCTGGATCGAGGGCGGCACCTTCATCGCCATCCTCACCGGCACCATGGTTGCGGCCGTCGCCTTCCGCGAAGGCGAGAATGTCTGGATCTTCGGGCCGATGATGATGGGGCTTTCCATCCTCTGCTGGTTTGCCGCCCGCATGATTCCTGCGACCGGCTCCAAGGCACCCGATCTCGTCGTCGACACCAATGTCGTGCGCTCCAGCTACAGGCTGGTCAACGAGCTTCGCGCCGATAGCCGCATCTGGCGGGCGTCGCTGATGAACTGCTGGTTCTGGTTCGTCGGCGCCTTCATCATGTCGATGCTGCCGGTCATGGTCACCGATATTCTCGGCGGCTCGGAAATCGTCGTTCCCGCTTATCTCGCGATCTTCGCCATATCGGTTGCCATCGGCTCTGCCATTGCCGGATGGATGGCTGCCGGCCGCATCGTGCTTTTGCCGGCGCCAATCGGCATGCTGATCGTCGCGCTCTTCGGTCTCGATCTCGGTTGGAACCTATGGGGTTTGCAGTCGGCCGGCCATGCCGAAACCATTCTTGCCTTCTTCGCCGGACCGAAGACCATCCGCGTTGCCATCGATCTCGCCGGCATGGCGATCGGCGGTGCTTTCCTGGCGGTTCCGACCTTCTCGGCCATGCAGAGCTGGGCGCATGAAGATCGCCGCGCCCGCGTCATCGGCGCCTCGAATGTGCTTTCCGCTCTCTTCATTGCCCTGGGTTTGGCGCTTGTGGCGGTGCTTCAGGCCGTAGGCTTGTCGATTCCGATGATCATTCTCAGCATCTCCGTGCTCAATATTGCGATCGCCTGGCTCATGCTGAAAATGCTGCCGACCAACGCCTTCCGCGATCTGATCTCCATCATCTTCCGCGCCTTCATGCGGCTTGAAGTGGAAGGTCTTGAAAACATACGTATGGCAGGCCCCGCGCCGATCATCGCGCTCAACCATGTCAGTCTGCTGGACGGTGCCCTTGCGCTTGCCATCACCGAGGAAGAGCCTGTCTTCGCCATCGACTATGCCTTCGCCAAGAAGTGGTGGATGCGGCCGCTTTTGAAGATGTGCAAGTTCCTGCCGCTCGACCCGACCAAGCCGATGGCAACGCGCTCGCTGATCAAGGTCATCCAGGATGGCAGCCCGGTCGGCATCTTCCCCGAGGGGCGCCTGACCGTCACCGGCACGTTGATGAAGGTCTATGACGGTGCTGCCATGGTCGCCGACAAGACCGGCGCGATGATCGTGCCCGTCCGCATCGACGGACTGGAAAAGAGCTACGCCTCCTACCTGACGTCGAGCCACGTTCGCCGCCGTCTCTTCCCCAAGGTCAAGGTGACGATCCTCGAGCCGGTCAAGCTCGATGTTCCCGCCGAGCTCAAGGGCAGGAAGCGCCGTATCGCCGCTGGCGCTGCGCTCTACCAGATCATGTCGACGCTGATGTTCCGCACCGCCGACACCAACAATACAGTCCTCGGCCGCGTCATCGACAGCGCCCATGAATATGGCGGCAAGAAACTTGCCATCGAGGACCCGATCGCCGGCAAGCTCTCCTACGCCAAGCTGCTGACCGGGGCTGCGGTGCTGGGCGCGAAGTTCAAGAAGATGTTCCCGCAGGAAAAGACGCTCGGCGTGATGCTGCCGAATGCCAACGGCACTGCCGCGACCGTGCTCGGTGTGATGTCGGCGGGCAAGGTTCCGGCCATGCTGAACTTCACGGCCGGTGCTGCGAATATCCTCTCCGCCTGCCGGACGGCGGAGGTCAAGCATGTGCTCTGCTCGCGCGCTTTCATCACGCAGGCCAAACTCGGCCCGGTGGTCGAGGAGCTCGAAAAGCAGGTGACCTTCGTCTGGTTGGATGAACTGCGCACGCAGATCACCTTCTTCGACAAGATCGTCGGCCTCATGCGCAAATATCGGCCGTTGGTAAAGCGCAACGCCGATGACCCGGCCGTCATCCTCTTCACCTCCGGTTCGGAAGGAGCGCCGAAAGGCGTGGTGCTGACGCACCGCAATGTCCTCTCGAATGCCGCCCAGGCCGCCTCGCGCATCGACTTCCACCCCGGCGACAAGGTGTTCAACGTCCTGCCGATGTTCCACTCCTTCGGCCTGACGGCAGGCACGATCCTGCCGCTGGTCTCGGGCGTGCCGGTGTTCTTCTATCCCTCGCCGCTGCACTATCGTATCGTGCCGGAGCTGATCTACGTCTCCAACGCCACCATCGTCTTCGGCACGGATACGTTCCTGAACGGCTATGCCCGCACCGCCCATCCTTACGACCTGAGGTCGATCCGCTACATCTTCTCGGGCGCCGAGCCCGTGAAGGCATCGACCCGCGAGGTCTATATGGAGAAGTTCGGCCTGCGCATCCTGGAAGGCTATGGCGTGACCGAGGCAGCGCCGGTGATCTCGCTGAACACGCCGATGTATAACCGCACCGGAACGGTCGGCAAAATCATGCCGGGCATGGAATGGAAGCTCGAGCCGGTTCCCGGCATCGATGAGGGCGGCCGCCTTCTCATCCGTGGCGCCAACGTCATGGCCGGCTACCTGCGCGCCGACAATCCCGGCGTTCTCGAACCGCTACCGGAGGGTTGGCACGATACCGGCGACATCGTCACCATCGACGAAGACGGTTTCGTCAAGATCCGCGGCCGAGCCAAGCGCTTCGCCAAGATCGGCGGCGAGATGATCTCGCTTGCCGCGGTGGAGACGCTTGCGGCACAGCTCTGGCCGGGCGCCCTCAGCGTCGTCTCGTCCTTACCCGATGCCAAGAAGGGCGAGCGCCTCGTGCTCCTGACCGATGCGCCGGGTGCGACCCGAAGCGATTTCCTGGCCTTCGCCAAATCGAAGGGGGCCACGGAAATGATGGTTCCCGCCGAAGTGACCATCGGCAAGGTGCCGGTTCTCGGCTCCGGCAAGGTCGATTTCGTCACCGCGCGTGCGATGGCTTTGGAAGCTCAAGCGCAGTCACAGGCAGCGTAGGCTCCCATCTCGAAATAGTGGAGCGGCCGATGGTTTCAGCCTTCGGCCGCTTTTTTGTCGCCGGCGGCTCATGGCAGAGTGCGCCGTTTCAGGCGGCGATGGCATGGACGACGCTGAGGAGCTCTTCAGGAAAATTCGGCAAGTCGGAACGTTCAGATCATCGCGCTTGTATGAGATCTGAAAAGAGTTGCCGCCGACGAGGCCATACTGGACGAGGCAAATTTAGCGTTGCGTGAAATATGTCTCTAAATGGGGCAGTCACCTGTGGAGTTTAATCCTGTGTTTCCCAGCTTCCAGTCCGCCTATGGATTGCCGGTGGGAAAATCGATTTCTTGACCCGGCTGTCGTACTCACCCCTGACGACAGCCGGGAATCTCGGAAGCGGCCTTCAGCCGCGACCGGGATTCTCGTCAGAAAAAGGAAGGCACCACATTTGCGATGAGACGCAGACAGACCTGAAGATGCGGCAGGGCTGATCGAAAGACCGGCTAATATGGATGCCAAATTACTGCACCATCGCCTTGCCGCATGCGCGCTTTGATTGTAGCTTTCCCTGACGGTCGTTGAGCGAAGGGTGGAGATTGCATGGTCATCACGCAGGGCAATTCATCCTCGTCACCCGATCGCGAAACCCTGCAGGCGCTCGGCTTTGATCCCGGGCTCCGCCGCAAGTTTGAAGCCGGTATCGAATCCGGCCTGCTGCGCGATCTGCATGTCGTGCTTGCCGCTCGTTCCGGGCGTGTATGCCTGGAATATTATGCCGTTGGTTCCGACGAGAATTGGGGAGATCCACTCGGGGATGTCGCCTTCGATGCAGATACGCTGCACGATCTTCGTTCGGTCACCAAGAGCATTGCCGGCCTTCTTTATGGTATTGCGCTCGATAGGGGATTGGTACCGCCGCCGGATGCATCCCTCTATGAGCAGTTCCCGGAATACGGCGATCTCGCCCAAGATCCTGCTCGCACCAAGATCGCCATTGCCCACGCGCTGACGATGACGCTGGGGATGGAGTGGGACGAGGATCGTCCCTATACCGACCCGCTGAACAGCGAAATTGCGATGGAGAACGCGCCGGAGCGATATCGTTTCGTCCTGGAACGTCCGGTGATCGCAGAGCCGGGAACGCGCTGGATTTATTCCGGCGGCAGCGTCGCGCTTGTAGGCGCGATCATCGAGCGCGGCACGGGCAGGCGTCTGCCCGATTTCGCGCGAGAGGTTCTCTTCGAACCGCTGGGGATTGCCAAATTCCATTGGAACGCCGGACGTGACGGCGTGGCGTCGCCGGCATCCGGGTTGCGCCTGACTGCCCCCGATTTGCTGAAGATCGGCATGCTTTTCCTCCAGAAGGGCGTGTGGAACGGCCAAAGGATCGTCTCGGAGGAGTGGATCGTGCAATCCCTCGCGCCGGCGATTTCGACCGGGGATGGCTTGAGCTATGGCAGATTGTGGTTCTCAGGCGATGCGCCGGTGCCGGCGTTTGACGGTCAGCGGTCGTGGTATGCGGGCTTCGGCAATGGCGGACAAAGGCTCTGGCTGATGCCCGATGCGGGTGTCGCCGCTGTCATCTATTCCGGCAAGTATAATTCCTGGGATGCCTGGATTACGCCCACCCGCGTCTGGCGCGAGATCATCCTTGCCAATCTGCTGAAAGCATGAAGGTGGCGCCTTCAAAAGCCGAGTTTCCCACACTTGTCACCGAGCGGCTGCGGCTGCGCGAAGCGAGCATGGGTGATCGCGACGATTTCCACGCGCTGATTTCGATTCCGGAGGTCACGCGGTTCTCGAATTGGGTGGATGCGCCGAAAATGGCGCAGATTGAACGCTCTTTGCGATGGATGATCAAAATCTTCCCGAAGGGAGCGGGTTGTTCATGGATCATCGAGGATCGGGTTTCCGGCCGTTTGCTCGGTGCCATCCGTTTCAACAGTTTCGACCGGCGCGCCAGATGCGCAGAACTGGGCTATGAACTGCACCCCACCGCCTGGGGCAAGGGGTTGATGAGCGAGGCCGCGCGCGCCGTCGTCCGATGCGGCTTCGGCGATTTTTCGCTCAATCGTATCGAAGCCTGGACATTGCCGGGAAACACCGCGTCCGACCGGGTTCTCGAAAAAGTGGGCTTTCAATATGAGGGCACGCTGCGGCAGAAGGCGAGATTCAAAGAGGCCTTCCACGATTTTCGTATGTTCGGCTGCCTGGCTGGCGACCGGTAAAACTAGCCTCTAGTCGGTCCCGCCAGTCGGTCTTGCATTATCAATCAATCCGCCTCAGCCAGCCTCGATAATGAACGACGTGCCCGATGAGCGGCAGGGCAATTGGGACATCGAAGTGGAAGCGGTCGTCCTCCGCCCATTCATGAGCGATGCTTTGGGGCGCCAGAAAGAGCGGTAGCGGAATGCGCAGGAACGACCAGTGCCGCATCTCCATGCTGAGACCGTTGCCACGGATGGGAAGATCGAATGCAAAGCGGAAGGGGCCGAAGCGTTCGACGAGCCGGCCATTCTCTTCGCTCAAATGGCTGAGAAAGCGCCGGCCGGAAAAATCCCGGGTCCATTCTTCGATGCCGTGGTTTTCCTCGAAGGAGACATGCAGCGCGTGCTTTCCGGCTGCGGGAAAGCCGAATATTTTCGCGACCAGCCGGGCAAGGGGCGAGCGCCCGCGGGTGACGACTGCCTCTCCTTCGGCGCCGCCATCGCCGAAGACATGATGCATCGCACGTACCGGCTCGGAAAGATGCGCGAAAGCAGGACCCATGACACGCTGATAGAGCGGCGTATAGGGTGCTTCCGTCGTTTCCTCGGTGATTGCCAGATCGCGAAACAAGCTCCGGAAATCCTCAAGCGACAGGAGCCGGCCGGCGTGACGGGCGCCGGGCGAAAGGCGGCCGCCGCGCAAGGCCCGCGCCAGCAATTGCGCGGGAAGCGTGGGAATTTCCACGCCGTCGCCATTTTCGGCAATCAGGGTCCAGCGGCGAGCCTTCATGGCGCCGTGCTCAATGCCTTTGAGCTCGATCGTCACAGCCGAGCGTGCAGTCCCAAGCCTCGCTGTCAGAGCCTGCAGCGGCAGCAGGAAGCTGCTGATCTTCCTGAGTGATGTCAGCCAACCCCAGGCAACCGGCCAGGACAGCAGCCAGAGTGCCAAAGTCTGAAAGGCGAATTCCGGCCCCGCCCGAAAGATAACGCTAGGCCGCTCGGCAAAGCTTTCGACCAGCAGGTCGTGATCCGGCACGTCGGCCAGCGCCACCAACCGGTGCAGAGGGCGGTGGCCGACGACGGCATAGGTTTCGCGCTTCAGCATGTGCCAGCCCATCGCGTCTTGCCAGCGCCGGCCGCGCCAGAGCCGCACCGGCCTGCCGACGTAACTCAGGATCGCCGATGCGACCGAGGCGCCTGCGGTCGCGCGGTTGGAGGCGCTGATCGACATTTCTATCGAACGAACCTCCTCCATGTCCTTTGCAAGGTCCGCCGCCACAGCGCCGGAGAGCGCCGGCACGCTCGATGCACCCGAGATGATGGTGACGCCGGCAGCCTTTGCCCGTTCATCAAGGCAGCTGATCGCGCCGACGAAATCGCGCGCGTCGGCGAGATCGATGTAGTGGATGCCGGCCTCCATGCAGGCTCGCGGAACTCTGTTATCGCTTTGCTGGAAGGGACCCGCCGCATCGATCAACAGAAAGGGCGTGTGCTCGCTGAGGATCGCGGAGATATTGCCATTTCGATCGGCTTGCAGGGCAATTGCATGGGGTAATCGAGCGGCGAGCGCTTTCGCGGCTTCGAGATTACGTCCGGCGACCAGAACCTCGAAACCGTCGCTGGCAAGGCGCCGCGACAGTCGCGCGCCGAACCCGCCATAACCGCCGAGAACGAGGATTCTTTTCAAAGGATGCGGCTCGTCTGCTCTGGCGTCGGCAGCCAGCACGTCTCCCGCTTGCCGAAGATGCGGTAGCGATTGCGGGCAAGCCAGAGGTAGATCGGGTCGCGCAGCATGCGGGGTACGATGCGCAGCACGGAAATCGCCTTCCAGGGCCAGCCGAGGCCGGCATAAATGGCCAGCACCGCGTCGCTGTCGCGTAATACCTTTGCGCCGTCGACGATGATGAGGCTGTCGGGATTGGCGGGATCCATGCCGCAGCGGCGATAGAGCGCGATGCCGGTTTCATTCTGCATGGAGGCAAGGCGGAAACGACCAAGATGGTCATGACGAAGCACGAACTGGGCGTTGGCGGTACACAGGACGCACATGGCGTCGAAGACGATGATCGGCCCTTGATAGTCGCTGATGGTGCTTTTGTTCATGCTGGCGGCGTCTTTTTCCGTAAACCGGTCTCGCCACAGCTTTGACCAGTTGCATTGCCGCCGTCAATTGCACGTTTCTGTGGGCTGCCATGTCAAACCGGCAAACGACCGTGAGCTTTGCATCGCAGGGCTAGATTGCGGAAGGATGGAAAAAAGCAGGCCGATCGATCTGTCGGCTGGCATGCGGCCCGATCTGTTAAGACCGGGCCGCGCGCATCGCGGAAGAGTAGCTTAGCGATAACGCCAGCCACCATGCCACCACTCGCGATGCACCCAATAGCGGTGTCCATCCCAATAGCCACGGCCGGGATAGAAGATGCCATAGGCCGGAACCTCTGGCACTACGACCACAGGTCGTCCATCTGGGCGGCAATATCCGTAGGGGTTGCGATGCCAGCCCATGCCGCATCCGTCGCGAGCCTCGGCTGGCGAGATGGCCGCAAAGCAGGCGGTCGCGGCAAAGGCCAGCAAAATGATCTTTTTCATGATGTCCTCATTCGTCCTTGAAGAGCTTCAAGCTGTTGTCCCTTCAGCGCTTAAACGGCGGCGAGAGACAAATCCGTCGGCGCGTCTTGATAATTTTGCATTCGGAGGAGAAGGGACGGGTACTTGCTGCGTACGAGCCGGCAGACAATGCGGAAGCACTGTGTCTGCCGCTGGATCAGGATCGAATTTCAAGGCTCCGAGATGCCAGGCGAGCCTGCGCTGGACACGATTTTGCAGCAGGAACCGCTTTCTTGCCAATGATGGGCGCACGCCGGATCAAAGCGCGCAGTACGGCGAGAATTGCCCTGTATCGCTCCCCAGGACACAAGCGGCCATTGGAGTCATAGGCAAACAGAAGACGGCGCCGAGCAAATGCGTGTGCCAGCCAAAAGGCGAAGGCGACGCCGACGCCCCGCCCATCAGCGTGTCGCTTGCCCAATGCGCGCCGACCCATTGGCGCGACAGGCAGATCAGGATGCCGATCGGCATGAAGACGGGGCGAAGGCGAGGAAAGACGAGCGCCAGCGACATCGCCATGGCGCCGGCCGTTGCCGAATGTCCTGAGGGAAAAGAGGCGAAGTCGGCGTGGAAGGCAAAGGGCCGGAAAGAGAAGGCGCCGTTCGTATCCAGGAGTTCCGGCCTGGCACGACCGATAATGTTCTTGGCGAGCGAATCGACAATGCCGCCGCCGGCGACCGCCAGGAAGATGAAGGCGGCGGCTGTGGCGATGAGATCAGCACCCGTTCGCATGGATTTCCGCAGTTTGTGCGCAGGCGCGAGCATCGCAAAAATCAGTAGTGCTCCGCTGAATGAGAGCACCAGAAGCCCGGTGCCGAGGCTGCTGATCCACTTCGCCGTCCCTCGCAACTGCGCGGGAAAAGACTTCATCCAGATGCCCAAGGGATAATCGGCCGTCCACATGACGAGCAATGACAGCGTGAGGAAAATGGCGATGATGACGATCGGGCGCTCGAGAAAAGCACGATTTGCAGGGGGCTTGATGGTTGGGGTGTTGAAGAAGCAGCGAAGGCCGCCAGCCATTCGTCTGCGACCGGTGTCGGCGCAACGCTCCAGCATTTCTTTTATGGGCTCTCGGCCTCGCTGCCATGCCTGCATAAAGCCGACTTTCCATTACTGTCGAGACAGCCGCTCGGGGAGCTGGGCTCACCAATCGCCTTTCGCTCCGTTTCCCTTGGAAAAAGCTGCTACAGCAACACGCTGACAGCCGCCTGAAAGATCTCGATGGGCGGGCCGGATCCCGGTTGTCGGGACGACAAAGCGAAAGCCGGGCATCGGGCGCCGATTTCGACGACCCGAATTGCAAAGTCGTGGCTGAAGCGATGAGCAGTGCCTAAAAAGAGCTTTTATCAATGAGATGGCCGCTGCCTCCGGCTACCTTGAACGAAAGCCGCCGGAAGGATTGCTTCAGCGGCCTTTTTTAGCGACAATTGAGACAGCGTTCGGTGGGAGGAGCCAAATGCACGACTATGCCGCACATGCGGATCAGGTTTACGCGTCGGCGCAATCGGCGGCGGCGAGTTCTTCGGTTGTTGCCTCCTGGCGACGGTGCATGGTCATGCATCGCCTTGCGCCGGAGGAGAAGCGTCTGCCGATGCGCTTGACCAGCCAGGAATTTCAAACGGCGCTGGAGCGATCGGAACGGCTGGTTGCCGAATCTGCCAATGAGTTGGATCGCCTGTTTCTCGCGGTCGGCAAGGCCGGCTGTTGCCTACTGCTGACTGATCGCAACGGTATCGCGTTGGAACGCCGCGGTGCTGCCGGCGACGATAAGGAGTTCCACGATCTCGGCCTATGGACCGGTTCTGTGTGGACGGAGGCGAGTATCGGTACCAACGGCATCGGGACGGCGCTTGCCGACGAGCGGGCCGTTGCGATCTTCCGCGACCAGCACTTTTTCTGCTCCAATATCAATCTCAGCTGCACCACGGCGCCGATCCGCGATCATCGCGGCCAGCTTGCCGGGGCGCTCGACATTTCCAGCTGCCGCGACGATGTGAGCGACGGGACACTGGCGATTCTGTCGCAGACCGTGCGCGATGCGGCAGTGCGCATCGAGCTCAATCTTTTCCGCAGCGCCTTTCCCGGCGCCCGCTTCATCATGGTGGCGACGGATATCGCATCCACGTCGGCGCTGCTGGCGGTCGACCGCAACGACCTTGTGCTCGGTGCGACCCGCGCGGCCCGCCTTGCATTGAAGCTCGACGATCATCGCATTGCCGCGGGCATTCCGGCCTCCGATGTTCTACGCGAGCAGCAAGGGGCCGCCGGCGAGGATCTGATTGAGGCAGAGCGCGCCGCTTTGCTCAGGGCTCTTTCACGCGCCAACGGCAATGTCTCCCAGGCAGCGGCGGCGCTCGGCATGAGCCGCTCGACGCTGCATCGGAAGATGAACCGGCTCAATCTGCACTGAAGCACCGTCAACGAGCATTCGATCCGGCGGATGTCGCAGAGTTGCGACACTGTGCGCTGCAGCATGGCAAGCCACCTCTATCGCTGGCCGCGATGTGCCCGCAGACTTCTCCCATCGGTTCGCTCATCGAACCTGCCGACCAAGGGAGGATGGCATGCTGCATCAAAAGATCGTGGAATCTCCGTTCAAGCTGAAATATGGCAACTATATTGGTGGCCAATGGCGCGAGCCGATCGCTGGCAAGTATTTCGACAATCTCACGCCGATCACCGGCGGCAAGATCTGCGAGATACCGCGCTCGGACGAGAAGGATATCAACGCCGCACTTGATGCCGCCCATGCGGCAAAGGACAAATGGGGCAGGACGTCGACCACCGAGCGCTCCAATATTCTGATGAAGATCGCCCAACGCATGGAAGACAAGCTGGAAGTGCTGGCGCAGGCCGAAAGCTGGGACAATGGCAAGCCGATCCGCGAGACCATGGCGGCCGATATTCCGCTCGCCATCGACCACTTCCGTTACTTCGCCTCCTGCATTCGCGCCCAGGAAGGCTCGATCGGGGAGATCGACCACGACACTGTCGCCTATCACTTCCATGAGCCGCTCGGCGTCGTCGGCCAGATCATTCCCTGGAACTTCCCGATCCTGATGGCGGCCTGGAAGCTTGCGCCGGCGCTTGCCGCCGGCAATTGCGTCGTCATCAAGCCCGCCGAGCAGACGCCGGCCTCGCTTCTGGTCTGGGCTGAGCTGGTTGGCGATCTCCTGCCGCCCGGTGTGCTCAACATCGTCAATGGCTTTGGCCTCGAGGCCGGCAAGCCGCTGGCGACCAGCCCGCGCATCGCCAAGATCGCCTTTACCGGCGAGACGACAACAGGCCGGCTCATCATGCAATATGCCAGCCAGAACCTGATCCCGGTCACGCTTGAACTTGGCGGCAAGTCGCCGAACATCTTCTTTGCCGATGTCGCGGCCGAAGACGACGATTTCTTCGACAAGGCGCTCGAAGGCTTTGCAATGTTCGCGCTTAACCAGGGCGAAGTCTGCACATGCCCAAGCCGCGCGCTCATCCAGGAATCGGTCTACGACCGCTTCATGGAGAGGGCAGTCAAGCGCGTGGAAGCCATCAAGCAGGGCAATCCACTTGATACCGCAACCATGATCGGCGCCCAGGCATCGAGCGAGCAGATGGAGAAGATCCTCTCCTATCTCGATATCGGCAAACAGGAAGGCGCCGAAGTGCTGACGGGCGGCGTGCGCGCCGATCTCGGCGGCGAGCTGTCGAGCGGCTACTACATCAAGCCGACCATCTTCAAGGGGCATAACAAGATGCGGGTCTTCCAGGAGGAAATCTTCGGCCCGGTCGTATCGGTCACCACCTTCAAGGACGAGAAGGAAGCACTCGAAATCGCCAACGATACGCTCTATGGCCTCGGCGCCGGCGTGTGGACCCGCGACGGCAATCGCGCCTATCGCTTCGGCCGGGAGATCCAGGCTGGCCGCGTCTGGACGAATTGCTATCACGCCTATCCGGCCCATGCCGCTTTCGGCGGCTACAAGCAATCGGGCATCGGTCGTGAGACGCACAAGATGATGCTCGATCACTACCAGCAGACCAAGAACATGCTGGTCAGCTACAGCCCGAAGGCACTCGGCTTCTTCTGAGTTCTCCCAACCAAGCGAGCAAGGCTCCCGGCTGCGGCCGGGAGCCTTCAAGCATTTTCAAGGAGTGGTGGAGGATCATCATGGATCACAGTGGATCGGAGCCTCGGGTGCTTGCGACCGACAAGGCGCTCGAGCTTATCCGCGAGATACAGCGGGACCATCCCGATATCCTGTTTCATCAGTCGGGTGGTTGCTGCGACGGCTCTTCGCCGATGTGCTATCCGGCAGGCGAATTCATGATTGGCGACAACGATGTCAAACTCGGCGAGATCGGTGGCGTGCCCGTCTATATTAGCGGCAGCCAGTTCGAGGCCTGGAAGCACACACAGCTCATCATCGATGTCGTGCCGGGACGCGGCGGCATGTTCTCCCTCGACAATGGGCGGGAGAAGCGATTTCTGACGCGCTCGCGCCTATTCGGCGGTGGCGAAGCCTGCTCAGTCCCCGTTACCAGCCGTTCGCCGGCGTAGTAGGCAGGGCCATAAACGGCGTGTAGTATTCGCTTAATACCCGCAAGCGTAGGCGCTTTGCTAGACTGCCGTCCGTTGGTTTTTGAGGGAGGACGACGATGCCAGCAGCAAAGATTTTGATGATCACCGGTGATTTCACCGAGGACTACGAAACCATGGTGCCGTTCCAGACGCTGCTTGCCTGCGGCTACACGGTTCACGCCGTCTGCCCCGGCAAGAATGCCGGCGAGACTGTGGCAACGGCCATTCATGATTTCGAAGGTGATCAGACCTATTCCGAGAAGCGAGGCCACAATTTCGCATTGAACGCGACCTTCACCAGTATCCGGGCTGAGGATTACGACGCACTTGTCATTCCGGGCGGTCGCGCGCCGGAATATCTGCGCCTGAACCCAGAAGTCATCAAGGCCGTTCAGCATTTCTTCGAGGCAGACAAGCCGGTTGCCGCCATTTGCCACGGTGCGCAACTGTTGGTAGCGGCCGGTGTCCTCAAGGGACGCACCTGCTCGGCCTATCCCGCCTGCCGTCCCGAGGTGGAGCTTGCCGGCGGCACCCTATGCCGATATCGCCATCAATGACGCGGTTGCCGACGGTAATCTCGTGACCGCACCGGCCTGGCCGGCGCATCCGGCATGGCTGCGGCAATTCATGGCTCTGCTCGATGCGAGCGCATTGTCGGAAGCCAACGCTGCTTGAAGCTGAAAGGGGAGGCGTGCATGTGCGAATTGTTCATCAAGGCCGATGCCAGGCTCTGGGAAAGCACCACGCGCTCCCTCCGCATCGATGGCATGGTGACCAGCGTCAGACTGGAAAACTTCTTCTGGTCGAAGCTGGAGGAAATCGCCCGGCGTGACGGCATGAACGTGGTGCAGCTGATTACCAAGCTGCACCATGAATCGATCGATGCCGGCCACGATCTCGGCAATTTCACCTCGTTCCTGCGGGTCTGCTGCGCACGCTATCTCGACCTGCAATTGGCGGGCGACATTTCGAGCGATCTCTCCCAGCCGATCGCTGGCGTCGACGCGCCCGCCATTCTTGGCCGCGAGCGTCTGAAGTATCATTGATCCTATCGATGCGGCAGCGCCGGCATCCGGAAATCGTCGCACGGCCAGTTTCGTGGTGGCCGCTGCGTCGACAATAACTCTTATGGTGGCATACAACTTATAGAGAATGTTTTGTGGTGAGGCATATCCTGGGTTATTCAAACCTTAACTAACTTCCGGTAGTAATTGAACCATCGACTATCGCATGAGGCATAGAGCTTTGCGTCGGGCTTCCATGAGGGAGAGGCTGTGGCGCTTGAGGATAAGCGATGACATCGATTTCAAATGTGCCCTCGGCGGCTTTGGCCATTCTCCAACAATTGAATAAGGGCACGACAATATCGGAGCAGCCTCCATCCGCCGCCGATAACCTCATTGCGGTGGCGACCGGCCAAGTGAATAACGTGACCGTTTCCAAGCAGCCCACCCAGGCCCAGTCGAAAGTTTCCGAAGCCATGTTCAGCATGAGCAAGGACAGCATCGCGAAGCAGAAGCTTGATCTTATCGAGCGGACAGGCAGGGCTCTGGGGGTCGAGCGAAGCGACTATTCTTCCATGGACGAGTTTGTTGCAGCGATGAAAAAGGTCTATGGCGAGATGAAGGTGCAGGCTGGTGGCATGGGGGCGTTTCATGCGCTTGAAAGGCAGCTCGGCCTCGATAAGCTTGGCCTGTCGATCGAAGACGTTATCGAGAGCGCTCAAGACGGCGACAGCAACGACAAGGTCACGAAAGCCCTCGAAAGACGGGCGAAGAAAGAAAAGGACGAGGAGAGCGGAACCGGAGCGGATCAAGCTATCCAGATCGATGCGGCTGCTGCCAATCTCTACGGCCTGCTTTCGTTCAACTGACCCGGTTTGTCAGTCGCGGAATCGAGTTCTGGCGGTTCCGTCAGACGACTTTTGATGAGCTCGGCTGCAGCATCCGCTGCAGTTTCCAAGTAGCTCGGATCGCGATGAAGCAGGACCACGGCAAATGAACCGTCGAGGAGCAGCATGATCTGGCGCGCGAGCGGCAGGGCATCATTGCCGGCTCCGGCTTCCATGAAGGTTGAAGCAAGCCAATCCTCGACGCGCTTCTTGTGGGCGCGGGCAGCCACCAGAGCCGGATGGCCGGGAAGGTTGATGAGCTCGACCGAGGTGCGCAGGAACCCGCAGCCCTTCCATTTGGCGCTACGCGCCGATTGTGCCAGATGGCGAAAAATGCCGGCAACCTTCTCGGCTGTATCGCCTTTCGTTTCCTCGAACCAGCGTTTGAAGAGGACGAGGTTCGGCTCGTCGCGCGCCTGCAGATAGGCGGCGATCAGGTCGTCCTTGCTGCGGAAATGATAGTAGACGGTACGCTTGGTGATGCCTGCCTTTTCGGCAATGGCATCGACACTGATCGCGCGGATCCCATCGCGATGGAAAAGTTTTCCGGCCGCCTGAAGAATGCGTTCGCGCGTCGGCTGCGAGCTGTCTTTCATGACTCAATGTATACCGGGTAGTGAATATACACAATGCGGCGGTGGCTTCATCCTCCGTCCCATGAACGAGCAACACATTCCATCATCCTCGGGGCCGCGCAGCACGCAGATTTCCTTTTCATGTGCCGACGGCGTCGTTCTCGGCGGTCATCTCTGGCTGGCGGAGACGGCTAAGCCCGAAGGCAGCGTGATCATCAACCCGGCCACGGGCGTGTTTGCGCGCTACTATCACCGCTACGCGCAATTTCTGGCTCGGCATGGGTTCGATGTCCTGACCTATGATTATCGCGGTATCGGGCTATCGCGGCCGCAACGGCTGCGTGGATCCCGCTATCGCTGGCGGGATTGGGGTGAGCGGGATTTCGATGCCGCACTTCAATGGGTGGCTGGCCATCGTCGCAGCGAGCCATTGATGGTGGTCGGCCATAGCGTCGGCGGTTTCCTGCCGGGACTTGCCGAACATGCTCCCATGATCGACAGGATGCTGACAGTCGGCGCCCAATATGCCTGGTGGGGCGATTACATGCCGCACCGCCGCGCCGCCCTGTTTTTCAAATGGCATGTCGCCATGCCCGCGATCACTGCGCTCTATGGCTATTTTCCCGGTCGCCGGCTTGGCTGGCTGGAGGATCTGCCGAAGGGCGTAGCAAATGAGTGGAGCTTTCGGGGCCCCCGGTTCGAGCGCAGCCATCCAGTGGCAGAGAGGGAGGATGCTCTTCGGCGAATGGCCGCGGTCCGGGCGCCGATCCTCGCGATTGCGGTTTCGGACGATGAACTCGGCACGGTGCCGGCGGTTCGCCGCACGCTGAACTATTATACGGGTGCGCAATCCATCCTGGTGCATCTGCATCCTATTGACCTTGGCCGCGACAGGACCGGTCATTTCGGCCTGTTTCACGATAGCTACAAGGAGAGCTTCTGGGTCGACACGCTGTCGTGGCTTCGCGAGGGCCGCAATCCCTGGTCGGTCTCGGCGTGAAACAGGAAGGTTAGGCCCGCCTCAGGGCTGTCGCTTTGCGCGGCTGCCTGTATTGCATAGGCTGATCGTCTCGGATAGACGCCATTTTCGGATCATGATCGAGATGGAGGCCAGGCATTTGTCGGCTCCGGAATATTTGAAAAAAAACGTGAAGTGGAGTTTGGAATGACCGGCCAAAATGACGAATATGTCTATGACGAAGTGACCGGCGAGTGGCGGCCCGCCGCAGAGATGGTTGCCGCAGCTGCCGCAACAGGCCTCATCGTACATGATGCAAGCGGCAACGTGCTTGCCGACGGCGACTCGGTTACCCTCATCAAGGATCTGAAAGTAAAAGGCGCCAACCAGACCTTGAAGCAGGGCACGGTTATCAAGTCCATTCGACTGACCGACAACCCTGAAGAAGTCGATTGCCGTTACGACGGGATCAAGGGTTTGGTTCTCCGCACCGAGTTCATACGCAAGCGTTAGACTATAGTGCGGGACGAATTGTTCCTCCCGTGCCACGCGGTTGCAAAATTGAATGATATCGCGCCGATTATCCGGATTCCCGAATTGTAAAATTGTAAATTGGTGCTTATCTCCCTTGCTTGATGCACTTACATAATATGGAAAGTTATGTACCGGCTGCAGGCCGGCTGGGGGATTATGCATGCATCTCGAAGACTATGCCGCACTCGGCCGCTCGGAGTTGCGCGTCAGTCCGCTTGCGCTTGGAACCATGACTTTCGATACGGGGGGCGCCTGGCCATCCCGTGAAAACCAGCCTGCTGCAGTTCTGGCGCGCTATCTCGAACTCGGTGGCAACTACCTTGACACCGGCAATGGAGCGGTCAAAGCGGGCGGCCAGACGGTTGTCGGCACCTATATCGCCCAGAACTCGATCAGACGTGGCGACCTTGTCATTGCTGGCAAATTCAATGTCGAGTGGGATGGTGAAACACCTGGCCGCAAGGCCGTGATAGCCGGTTTCGAACAGGCCCTTCGACGGCTGCGCACCGATTATCTCGACCTCTATTGGCTTGATAATTGGGACATCCAGGCGCCCCTGGAAGACATACTGGCGGCGCTCCACGATCTCGTTCAGTCCGGAAAATTGCGTTACTTCGGCATTTCCGATGCCCCTGCCTGGAAGGTGGCGCATGCGCACCTCCTGGCGCAATCCAACGGCTGGGCTCGGTTCATCGGTCTGCAGATCGAATATTCCCTTGCAGCAAGGCTGTTTGAAAACGAACTCATTCCGCTGGCAACAGGATTGGGGCTTGGCGTCGTCTCGCATTCGCCCTTGAGTGGCGGTCTCATCAGCGGCAAATATAAGCCTGCCAATAATGCGGGTATGAGAAGGGGGCATGCGGCGCAATTGGCGCAAAGGCCCGACGAGCAGGATCTTGAAATCGTGGACGCCTTATTCCGCGTCGCCGACGAGCTCGGTACGACGACCGCACGCGTCGCTCTTGCCTGGGCAATGGGACGCCTTGGCGTATCTTCGACGATTATCGGCGTTCATACGCTGGAACAACTCAATGAGGATATCGGCGCACTCGATGTCCAGCTCTCGCCCGAGCAGACGGCAACACTAGATGCGCTTACGATTCCCAATCCCGTCATGACTCTGCCGCTGCCGTTGCACAACGCCGCTCCCCTGTGCTGCGTCGATTGAGCTGCAGCCTACAAGCGATGCGTTGCGCCGGTGTCCGATGCTTCCAATTGCGCTCGCAAGCATGGCACCGAAGCAAGAGGACGATTCGATGTGCGGAGGAATTACCGCTAGAAGCGTTGCCGATTGCCACACGATCATTGTTCAATTTCACGAGCGCATGTTTGAGACGTAATCGTAATGAAATCGCATTACTTCAAATGTTGGCGCTGTGCTTACTTTCGATAGTACTTAAAGTAATTTCATTAATATTGACGCCTTACGGTAGCGGTTCGATAGCGCAGCCGATGGTTACCGATGTCAGAAGCAGGAAGACCGACCTATATTCCGGCCCTTGATGGATGGCGTGGACTCGCCGTCTTTCTGGTATTGATGGGCCATTTCGGCGGCGACAAGTACCTGCCCGGTCTTGGATCCGCCGGTGTGGATCTATTTTTCGTGCTCTCCGGACGCCTTATGGCCGAGATCCTTTTCGTCAGGGAGATGCCTTTGGGCACTTTCTTCCTCCGGCGTTTCAGCCGCGTCTATCCAACTTTGTTTATATTTGTTTTGGTGAATACGGCGATCTTCTCGTCAACGTCGCTTGCGCCCGACCTTGCGGCTGTCCTCGCCGCGCTTTCTTTCACGTTGAACTACTTCATAATTACCAGTCACACCTTCGTCTCGATATTCGATCACATTTGGTCATTATGCGTCGAAGAGCACAGCTATCTCCTGCTTGGGCTGCTAGCCTTTTCATTGCGTGATGCCGGTAACAGGTTCGTGGGATTTTCCCTCTTGTTGCTTGGTCTTACCGCACTTGCCACCGGCATTTTGCAATATGACGTTTACGGACAAAATCCATTTATCGTCTTTTGGTCGAGCCAGGTGGCGGCAGCGCCAATTTTGATCTCAGCCGCGTTGTTCCTGCTGATGGGACAGCGAAGCCGCGGACTACCCCTGGAATGGCTGGTACCTTTGATATTTTTCTGCGGCTTGGCTGCGCGCTTGTTCGCCGATGTCGCCTGGCTATTTTTCGGCGTTAAAACCCTGTTGCTGGCGATCAGCGTGTGTTCGATCGAGAGCGCTGCGCGCTTTTCCAGGATTTTATTTGAAGGCTCCGTTATCCGGCAACTTGGGCGGATGTCGTTCTCAATATATCTATGGCAGCAGCCGTTTTACGTGCTGGCTCGGCAAGGTCGCTTGGCCGAACTGCCTGCGCTGGTCATAGCCATATGCCTCGGGTTGCTTAGCTACTGTCTGATCGAGCAGCCCGCACGCACGGGATTGAATGCCTGGTTCGAAAGAAGCAAACGGCAAAATGCCGTTTCTGAAGGCGGTTGAAAAAAGGGCGCGATCACCTTTGATCGCGCCCGATATTTTCAGCATCAAGCGATGTCGAAGCGGTCGGCGTTCATGACCTTGGTCCATGCCGCAACGAAGTCCTGCACGAACTTCTTCTCGGCATCTGACTGGCCGTAGACTTCGGCGATCGCGCGCAGCTGCGAGTTGGAGCCGAAAACGAGATCGACGCGCGTCGCGGTCCACTTCACGTCGCCGGTTGCGCGGTCGCGGCCTTCGAAGACGTCCTTGGCATCCGAAACCGCCTTCCACTCCGTGCCCATGTCGAGCAGGTTCACGAAGAAGTCGTTGGTCAGGGTTTCCGGACGCTTGGTGAAGACGCCGTGCTGGCTCTGGCCGACATTGGCATTCAGCACACGCAGGCCGCCGATGAGGGCGGTCATTTCGGGTGCCGTCAGCGTCAGAAGCTGTGCCTTGTCGATCAGCAGCTCTTCCGAAGAGACCGTGTAGGCCTGCCGCTGATAGTTGCGGAAGCCGTCGACGATCGGCTCGAGAACGGCGAAGGCCTCGACATCGGTCTGCTCCTGCGTCGCATCGGTGCGGCCCGGAGCGAAGGGTACGACCACGTCATGGCCGGCCTTCTTCGCAGCCTGTTCGATAGCGACCGAGCCGCCCAGAACGATCAGATCGGCAATCGATACCGTCTTGCCGCCGGTCTGGGCATCGTTGAACTTCTTCTGAATGCCTTCGAGCGTTGCCAGAACGGAAGCGAGCTGTGCCGGCTGGTTAGCCTCCCAGTCCTTCTGTGGAGCAAGACGGATGCGAGCGCCGTTTGCACCGCCGCGCTTGTCTGAGCCGCGGAAGGTCGAAGCCGAGGCCCAGGCGGTCGAAACCAGCTGCGGGATGGTGAGATCCGATGCAGCAATCTCGGCCTTGAGGGCGGCAACATCGTTGGGCTCGATCGATGCGGGGCCGGCAGCCGGGATCGGATCCTGCCAGATGAGCTCTTCGCTCGGCACTTCCGGACCGAGATAGCGCACGCGCGGACCCATATCGCGATGGGTCAGCTTGAACCATGCGCGGGCAAAGGCATCGGCGAATTCGTCCGGATTTTCGAAGAACCGGCGGGAGATCTTCTCATAGGTCGGATCGAAGCGCAGGGCGAGGTCGGTCGTCAGCATGGCAGGAGCGTGACGCTTGGACTTGTCGTGCGCGTCCGGGATCGAGCCGGCGCCGGCGCCATGCTTCGGCACCCACTGATGCGCGCCCGCCGGGCTCTTCGTCAGTTCCCATTCATAGCCAAACAGGTTCCAGAAGAAGTTGTTGCTCCACTTGGTCGGCGTCGAGGTCCAGGTGACTTCGAGACCGCTGCCGATCGTGTCGCCGCCCTTGCCAGTGCCGAAGCTGCTCTTCCAGCCGAGGCCCTGTTCTTCGATGCCGGCTGCTTCCGGCTCGGGGCCGACATGGGCTGCGTCACCGGCACCATGCGTCTTGCCGAAGGTGTGGCCGCCGGCGATGAGGGCGACGGTTTCTTCGTCGTTCATTGCCATGCGGGCGAAGGTTTCGCGGATATCGCGAGCGGCTGCAAGCGGGTCGGGATTGCCGTTCGGTCCCTCAGGATTGACGTAGATGAGACCCATCTGCACGGCTGCGAGCGGGTTTTCCAGATCGCGATCGCCGCTGTAGCGCTTGTCGCCGAGCCAGGTATCTTCCGCGCCCCAGTAAATGTCTTCTTCCGGCTCCCAAACATCTTCGCGACCACCGCCGAAGCCGAAGGTCTTGAAGCCCATGGATTCCAGCGCGACGTTACCGGTCAGAACCAGCAGGTCGGCCCAGGAGATGCTGTTGCCGTATTTTTGCTTGATCGGCCAAAGGAGACGGCGAGCCTTGTCGAGGTTGACGTTGTCCGGCCAGCTGTTGAGCGGAGCGAAACGCTGCGTACCGGAGGAGGCGCCGCCGCGGCCATCGCCCGTGCGGTAGGTGCCGGCGCTATGCCAGGCCATGCGGATGAAGAGCGGACCGTAGTGACCGAAGTCGGCCGGCCACCAATCCTGCGAATCCGTCATCAGGGCGGTGAGGTCCTTCTTCAGGGCCTCCAGATCGAGCTTCTTGAACTCTTCGGCATAGTTGAATGCCTTGCCCATCGGGCTGGACAGCGCTGAGTTCTGATGAAGGATCTTGAGGTTCAGCTGATTCGGCCACCAGTCCCGGTTCGAACGTGCGGAAACGCTCGTGTTTCCATGCGGAAACGGACATTTGCCGGCAGTCTCGACTTTTGTATCCATGATACTCTCCCTTACGATAATTTGATTTGTGACGACCGGAGTAGGAGCTTTGCCAGCCCGCCGGGAAGTTGCCCGGTTCCAAAACTGGTATGGCAGCGACATGTCAGACGCATGAATCTCTCGTCATTCTGGCCTCGCGTGAAACGGAGACGTGGAAGCAGGCAAAGCTTGGGTCCCCTGCCTTCCGACCGGTCCGTGCATCGATGAACTGAACGCAGTCAATGCTCTCAATATGAGCTTCGTATGACAGGCGGCCGCATCTCATCTTTGCTGCGGCACTATAGCCAAGGCTTTCCATTAATTTAAGTTGGATTTCCTGATTGGCGCGATAAGATGAGCTTATGGCAAACTTCACGCTCAAACAGCTTCGGTATTTCGAAGCGCTAGCTCGGCTCGGCCACTTCGGACGTGCCGCCGATCTATGCTCGATCTCTCAACCCGCCTTGTCGATGCAGATCAAGGAGCTGGAGGAGCAGCTCGGCACGAACCTCTTCGAAAGAAGCGCGAGACAGGTCCGGTTGACCAACTTCGGGGAGGCCTTCGCGATCCGCGTCCGCGACATACTGCGCTCCGTCGACGAGCTGGGAGATCTTGCTCGTGCGTCGCGCGATCAGCCGGTGGGCCGGTTGCGCATCGGCATCATCCCCACGGTCGCGCCCTATCTGCTGCCGAGCATCATCGGCAATCTCTCCCGCATCTATGACGGTCTGGATATCCATGTGCGCGAGACTTTGACGTCGAAGCTGGTCGAAGAGCTAGAGGAGGGAAGGCTGGATACGGCAATCGTTGCTCTGCCGGTCTCCGAGACATCTCTGACGGAAGTGCCGCTGTTTGCGGAAAACTTCGTGTTGGTGCGACCGAGCGAGGACGAGGGCAAGCCGGTGCCCAACCGCGAGGCGCTTCGCGAAATGCGGCTGCTGTTGTTGGAAGAGGGGCATTGTTTCCGCGACCAGGCTCTTTCCTTCTGCAACATCCATTCAGCCTTGCCGCGCGAACTGATGGACGGCAGCTCGCTGTCGACGCTGGTGCAGATGGTCAGCGCCGGCATCGGCGTCACTTTGATACCGGAGATGGCTGTAGCGGTGGAAACCCGCTCGGCCTCGGTGTCGACGGTGCGCTTCCAAAGCCCGCAGCCGTCGCGCACCATCGGCATGATCTGGCGCAGGACGAGCCCTCTCGCCAAACAGCTCCTGCAGATTTCCGAAGTGGTACGCGAGGCGGCCGACGCCATGCGCGAACAACATGATTCGATCGGACGCGCGCAGGATCTGGAGTTTGATGGGCGAGAGCGGGCGACCCATAGGGGAATAGCGTAACCCCTTGGCATGGGGTCGTGCGCGCGGATGGAAGCTGACGCGATCCCTCATATCGGGACGGGTAGATCCTGTTAACCGTGTTTCCTTACGAAAATTTATGGATAACAAGTCATGTTTCAGGAGATCTGACTTCTCCTTGAAAGGCATGTGCAATGTTGCATTCCGAAACTTCCGGCTCCTCTTTTCGTAAAACTTGTCTGCGCCTGACATTGCTTGCTCCCATCGCCGCTATGGCGATGCTGCCCGTCGCCAGCCATGCCCAGGAACAGACACTGCTTAACGGCCAGAATATTGGTACAGTGGGTGGCGCTGTCGCCGGAGGTCTCGTCGGCAACAAGCTCGGCGGTAAGAAGCACAAGACACTCGGGACGATCGCCGGTGTCGTCGGCGGTGCGGTTGCTGGCAGAATGGTCGGCAACATGGTCGACAACCGGAATTCGCAATATGGTCAACCGATGCAACAGGCAATGCCGATCCAAGCTGATCAAGGGATTGATCCGCAAGCTACGGGCAGCATCGCCAACGACGGCGCCCCTGGCTTGTTAACTGGTCGGAACATCGGCGCCGTCGGTGGTGCTATTGCAGGCGGCATCGCCGGCAATAAGCTTTCCGGCAAGAAACACAAGACCTCCGGAACAATTGCCGGCGCTGTGGGCGGCGGCCTGCTCGGTGGGGTCGTTGGCAACATGGTCGGCGGTCAGTAAAACGTCATCGTAACGCGCCGATGACGGCCATGGGCGCTACAGAGACATCGTCGAGTAACCTTCGGCGTTTCGCTGGATTGCTTGAAAGCACGAGTGCCGAAATGGGTGGGCGAGGGGCGAGTCCCTCGTCCCGCCCAACGTCGCGTGATCTTGATATTCTGGCCGATGCGCCTGATCGGCTGAAAATATCGTTCCGAACACCGAAAGGTCACGTTCGGTTACGCTGGAGGCAGGGTTTTGGATGGCCGCGCCAATGCGGACGGCGATCTGCTTTCAAGATCACCTTTGACGGATTGTCCGGTGGCGACCGTCGCACGAATCCACAAAATCGCAAGCGATCAATCCCACCACTATTGAAGGCTGTCTCTGGATATCCACACCCGCGTTCTCATCTGTCACCAATCTTTCCACAGAAGGCGATATTTCAAACGATTGAAAATATTTTAATCGTTTAAATAGTTTAATGCCTTGATTTACAAAGAAACTCCTCCATGTCATGCCAGTAACGCATGGCAATGGAGGTCGTGATGCAAGAGTTTGAAAACGTAAGAAATGAAATTCCTACGTATGTGATTGATCGCCTCGAGAATGAATGGCGGGTAATGCAGACTCAGAATGTGCAGCTGGAATCCGGGCTGGGGACTGAAACGCCGGCAAATACAGCGCCTGCAACGGGCGATAGTCTCGGATCCTTCGACAAGTAGTATTTATAAAGGCAGGAATCGCACCGCGCCGCGGGTCTAGAGCAATTCCGCTTTCTTCGAATCGCGAAAACGCTCTATCTTTTTGTTTTTACGCCGTTCCGGACGCAAAACCGCTTCGCATTTTTGCTGGAACTGCTCTAGCGGCGCTATTGAAAGCATCGCATTCCGCTTTTTTCCATGACATCCCGAAAACGGATCAGCCCCGGCTTGTTGCCAGGGCTGCTGTTTATCGTGGCGTTGCCAGCTCCGCCTTGCGATCCAGATAGGAACCGGTTCAGGCGTCGAGATAACGCTCGGTCAGACGTGCCCACATAGCGGCGCCGACGGTGAGGCTTTCATCGGCGAAATCATACTTGGCGCTGTGGAGGATGGGCGAGTTCACGCCGTTGCCGAGGCGCAGGAAGCTGCCGGGCTTATGCTCCAGGTAATGCGAGAAATCCTCGCTGCCGGGGATAAGGCCGCAGGTGGTGACCTTCTCAGCGCCGACAAGTTCCTCGGCGACCATCCGCGCGAATTCCGTTTCCTTCTCCGAGTTGACGACGACCGGATGGCCATAGACGTAGTCGATCTCGACACTTGCGCCATAACCTTCTGCAATGGACGCCGTCAGCTTGCGGATGCGCGCCTCAAGCAGTTCGCGCACCTTCGGATCGAAGGAGCGAACCGTGAGCAGCATCTTCGCACTTTCGGGAATGACGTTCGATACTTCGCCGGCATGGATGGCGCCGACGGTGATGACCGCTGTCTGGGTCGGGTCGACGCTGCGGGCAACGATCGTCTGCAGACTGACGACGAGGTTGCAGGCGACAACCACCGGGTCGATGGTCAGATGCGGGCGCGAGGCATGGCCGCCTTTGCCTACGATGGTAATCTCAACCGTGTCGGCGGCCGCCATCAGCGGGCCGGAGCGCAGCAGCCAGGTGCCTTCCGCAGCACCCGGATGATTGTGCAGCCCGTAAATGACGTCGAAGGGAAAGCGTTCGAACAGGCCATCCTTGATCATCGCGGGAGCGCCGCTGACAGCGCCCGCCTCCTCAGCCGGTTGGAAGATCAGGTTCACGGTGCCGTTGAAGCGGCGGGTGCGGGCGAGATATTCGGCGGCTCCCAGCAATATGGTGGTGTGGCCGTCGTGGCCGCAGGCATGCATCTTGCCCGGCGTCTTGCTGGCATAGGGCTTGCCAGTCTGCTCGATGATCGGCAGGGCGTCCATGTCGGCGCGGATCGCGATGCTCTTCTTGCCGGCTCCAACAATCATGCGGGCAACGACGCCGTGGCCGCCGACATTACGGGTAACCTCGTAACCCCAGGCTTCCAGCTTCTCGGCGACGAAGCGTGCGGTTTCAGCTTCTTCGAAAGAGAGTTCGGGATTGGCGTGCAGATGCTGGCGGATGCCGGTCAGTTCGGCCTTCATCGGCTCGAAATCCGAGAGGCGGGCGAAATCGTTGTCGAGGGTCATGGCTATTCCAATGGTTCGCTTTGAGCCGCCTTTCGCCATAGAGCGTGCGGGCATCACTGATGATATGTATATCGCGCTAGATGAAGCGCGACAGGAAGCTTCTGGTGCGGGGATGCTGCGGATTGCCGATCACATCCTCCGGTTTGCCCTGTTCGACGATCTTGCCGCCATCCATGAAGACGACACGGTCGGCTGCCTCACGGGCAAAGCCGATCTCGTGGGTGACGACGATCATCGTCAGGCCCTGTTTGGCAAGGTCGCGCATGGTGGCAAGCACTTCGCCGACCAATTCCGGATCGAGCGCCGAGGTCGGTTCGTCGAAGAGCATCAGCTTCGGCTTGATCGCCAGCGCTCTCGCAATCGCCACGCGCTGCTGCTGCCCACCGGAGAGTTGCCGGGGGTAGTTGTGAGCCTTGGCCGACAAGCCAACGCGGTCGAGCAGAGCCAGTGCATTCTCGGTTGCCTGCTTGCGGCTTTCGCCATGAATGCCGATCGGCGCCTCGATGACGTTCTGCAGCGCTGTCATATGCGGATAGAGGTTGAACTGCTGGAACACCATGCCGATCTTGCGCCGCTGCAGCGCGATCGCATGGTTTGACAATTTGACCAGCCGGCCCTTGTTC
Organism: Martinezella sp. CNPSo 3957; assembly: GCF_057784395.1. NCBI lineage: Bacteria > Pseudomonadati > Pseudomonadota > Alphaproteobacteria > Hyphomicrobiales > Rhizobiaceae > Martinezella > Martinezella sp. CNPSo 3957. The sequence continues at coordinate 181,502 of NZ_JBXSOU010000004.1, read as the reverse complement.
AACCGATATCCGATCTGTTCGCCATCCACTTCGATCGAACCGCGATTGATCGATTCCAGATGGTTGATGCAGCGCAGGAAGGTCGACTTGCCGGAACCGGAGGGGCCGAGGATCACGACCACTTCGCCCGGCGTCACGTCGAGATCGATGCCCTTCAGGACTTCAAGATGTTCGAAGGACTTGTGGACGTTGCGCGCCTGCACCAGGGGGCTGGCGTTGACGATTGAGTTCACGGAAGCGTTCATTGGCCTGCCTCCTGTGCCGGCACGAGCGCTGGCGTGCTCTCCGTTACCGCCTTGGTCCCACCGGAGCGGCGATCGGCGCGGCTATAGTAGCGCTCGATATAGCTCTGGCCGATATTCAGCACCGAAGTAATCAGCAGATACCAGATGACGGCGACCAGCAGCATCGGGACGACCTCAAAGGTGCGATTATAAATCGACTGCACGGAGTAGAGCAGGTCGGCCATGGCGATGACGCTGACGAGCGAGGTCGCCTTGATCATGCTGATCAACTGATTGCCGGTTGGCGGCACGATGGAGCGCATGGCCTGCGGGATGATGATGCGGCGCAGAGCCCGGCTTCTCGTCATGCCGAAGGCTTCGGCGGTCTCGAACTGGCCTCTGTCGACCGAAAGCAGGCCGCCGCGGATGATCTCGGCCATATAGGCGGCCTCGTTCAGCGCCAGGCCGGCGATCGCCGCCGTCATCGGGCTGATGACGGAATTCGTGTCCCAGCTGACGAAGGTCGGGCCGAAGGGAATGCCGATCGACAGCGTCGGGAAGAGCGTCGAAAGATTGTACCAGAAGATCAGTTGTACGAGCAGCGGCGTGCCGCGGAAGAACCAGATGAACAGCGAGGCAAGCGTACTTGCCAGCGTGTCCTTCGACATGCGGGCAATCGCCAGCAGCAGGCCGAAGACGATGCCGAGCGCCATGGCGACGACGGTCAGGCCGAGCGAAACATACAGGCCGCTGATGACGACGGGATCGAAGAAATATTGGGCGACGACATGCCAGCCGAAGTTTTCATTGTGGGCGACCGACCAAGCCCAATAGGCCGCGATCGCAAGGGTAACGATCCAGGCTGCCACACGACCCTTCGGGAACGGTGTGTGGGCATTCGCCACATCCCGTTCCGCCGCATCGCCAGATGGCGATGCGATGTTTCCGGCATTCGTGCTCATTTCGGCAACATCCCGCCAAGATTGATACCGGGTTCCTTGATCATGTTGTTCTCAAGGCCCCATTTCTTCATGATGGCGGCATAGGTGCCATTGTCCATGAGAAGTTTGACGGCATCCTTCAGAATCGGGCCGAGCGGCGAGCCTTTCGGCACGACGGCGCCCTGATAGAGATCCTCGAAACCGTTTTTCTGGCCGACGCCCGTTAGTTCGAGCTGGCCGTTCGCCTGCGAGACGAAATAGGTGAGCGGCGCCTGTGAGGAGAAGAAGGCGTCGGAGCGCTTGGAGCGGACGGCGAGGATCGAGCTCGGCTGGTCTGTGAAGGACTGAACTTCGATCGCGCCCTTTCCGTCGGTCTTGCACTTCTCGGCCTGCACCTGGATCACCTTTTCGGCCGACCCACCGGCCATGACGGCGATACGCTGGCCGCAGGCGCTGTCGAGCGAGGTGATGCCCTTAGGGTTGCCCTTCTGGACGGCGAAGACGACGAATTCCTGCACCCAGTCGACAAAGTCATTGGCCTCCTCGCGGCTCTTGAAATCGCCGATCGGGCCGAAAGCAAACTGGTAGCGGCCGGAATTGATGCCCGCGAGGATGGCCGGCAGGCCACTGACACTTTCATGCTCGATCTTCACGCCGAGCACCTCGCCGATTGCGTCGGTCAGATCGGCGCTGGCGCCGGTCAGCTTGGTGCCGGTGACGATTTCATAGGGAGGGAAAGAGCCGTTGTTGACGGAGATCATCTTGCCTGATGTGCGGATGGCTTCCGGCAGCTTGGCCTGCAGATCCTTGTTGAGCGAAAGTTTCGGCAGGCTCGCATCCTCGGCGAAGGCGGCGGCCGACATCATCAGGCTTGCCAGGGCGACGTAGGTCATTTTCTTCAGCGACATGTTCATTCCCCTTTTTGCTTTGTGTCTCTGATTTTTGAGGCGGTGGTCAGACAGCGCTCGTCCGGCTGCCGTCGACATCGAACGGGAAGAGTTCCTCCGGCGTCATCAGCCGCGGCAGGATGCCCTGCACATGCAGCTCTCCGGCGAAATCGGCGATCATCTTGCGGTTGGCGGCAAGGCCGCTCGCATCCCACCCTTCCGGCAGCTCGGCTGCCGATTTCAACAGCTCATCGAGCATAAAGGGCGTGGTGTCGGCATATTTGCGCCGCTTGCTCAGCCAGACACGCTGCGATTCATCGATGAGCGCGCTCAGTTCGGCCATGACCCAGGGATGCTCGGCGACAAACTCCGCCTTGAAACCGATCAGGTGCATACCCGGTACATAGCCCACATCGGCAAAATAGCGATGCTCGGCGGCGCGGAAATCCGGCAGCAGCTGGCGAAAGCCGGAATTGCCGGCGAAATAGCCGTCCGGCATGAAGGGCGTGAAGATCGCGTCGAGCTGGCCTTCCTTCAGCAGCTCCACCATCGGCCTTTCACCGGGTGCCGCCTCGATCCGGCCGGGACGGCCGAAGCCGTCCAGGCGGTCGGTGATCGGATGCGCTTCAGTCAGGCGACCGGCATACCACATCGCATCCTCGACACCGACGCCTTCGCGGCGAAGTGCGGCCCGTGTCCAGGTATTGCCGGAATCGCGCCAGCCGGTGACGCCGATACGCTTGCCGGCCAATTGGGCGAAGCTCGTGATCGGGCTGTCCTTGGTGGTGATGACGCAGCGGTGGCGGAAGCCGCGCATGATGAAGTTCGGTATGCCGACGACGCTGTCGTCACCGTCGATGCGCAACTGCGTGTAGCGACTGAAGGATGTTTCCGCTGCGTCATAGGCGTCGCTCCTGCCGACATGGGAGACGAGCGTGCCGACCCGGTCCACCTTGATGTCGAGTTTGGGGGAGGAGACATCGCCCAGGACCAGAGGGGTCATGTAGTCCCAGTCACGAAGGGCAAGGCGGAGAGTAAGGGGCATGAAATTCACTCGCGGGAAAACTTCTTTTCTTAACGAGTAAATGTTCAATATAGGTCGATCAAATGTTATTACGTTATTGAACATTAAAAATGGTGCGAAAATGGGCGAAGAGCGGGATGCGAAATGGTTTGCCTCACAATTGAGCGATCGGACCATCCGTGGCATCGCGCTTGAAACGAGCGCGCTCATTCGCGCTGGCGCCCTGCCTGTTGGCACCAAGCTGCCGCCGATCCGCGACCTCGCCTTTGTCCTTGGCGTGAGCCCGGCAACCCTGTCGGAAGCATGGAGCGAGCTCAGGCGTCAGAAGATCATCAGCGGACGCGGCCGGAATGGCACATGGGTCAGCGGCGACCGCTTCGTCGCCAAGCCGGCGCGGCTGGCAAGTGTCGGCGACTACGGTTCCGACGCCCTCAATCTGACGGCAGCCGTTCCCGATGTCCGGCTGCTGCCAAACCTGGCGGCGGCGATGGCCTATGGCGCCTCGGCGGAAAATCTCAACAGCTACGAGCGCAGCCGCATCCTGCCGGAGCTTGAGCGCGAGGTCAGGAAGACCTGGCCTTACGAGCCAGAGGCGTTTCTGGCGACCAATGGCGGCTATAATGCCGTCTACACCCTGATCAACGCCCTCGTCATGCCCGGTGCTGCCGTTGCGATCGAAGATCCGACGGGCATGCGGCTTCTCGATATTCTCGAGGATCGGGGCGCACGCATCATTCCGGTGAAATGCGACGAGGAGGGCCCGCTGCCGGCCTCGCTGGAGGAAGCGCTGAAATATCGCCCGGTCGCGTTCATCTTCCAGCCGCGCATCCATTCCGTCACGGGCCAATGCGTGAGCCCGGCGCGCATGGCAAGCCTCCCGGAGATCCTTCGCGACAAGGATACGCTGATCGTCGAGGACGATGGCATTGCCGATATCTCGACGGCACCACGTCATTCGATGGGACATCTCTTTCCGGATCGGGTCATCCATATTCTGTCTTACTCGAAAACGCATGGGCCGGACCTGCGCCTCGCCGTCTTGTCGAGCTCGCGGGCGATCATCGACCAGATCCAATCCTATCGCAGCTTCAGTTCCGGCTGGACCAGCCGTATTCTGCAGGCGGCGGCTGCCTGGCTGCTGCGCGATCCAGCGACGGCATCGTGCCTGGATCATGCCCGCAGGACCTATCGGGAACGCCGCGCAGGGCTCATCGATGCGCTCCGCGAGCGCGGCGTCGATGCGTGGCATGGAGAGGGATTATGTGCCTGGGTGCCGGTCTCGTCGGAGCCCTTCGCAATGGTGACGCTAGCTGCCCGAGGCATTGCCGTGCATCCCGGTGCAAAATTCTCGATCCTGCCCAGCAGCCATTTGCGCGTCGCTACGGCCAATCTTTCGGAGCGGTGCGACGAGGTTGCCGATGCCATCGCACTTGCCGCCGTCCACACGTGACGCCGGAAACAGTCAGCCGCGTTGGCTGGCTTCGATGCTTTTGGGAGCGCCTTTCGAGGCGCCGATATAGCGAACCAGGCTTTCCGCCAGCTTGGCCGAGATGAGGGCGATGATGGAAATCGCGACGAGATAGATCGCGATGTAGACGGGCTGCGGCAAGTGGGTATCACGCATCAGATGCCCGTAGATCTCGGTGAAGCCGCGATGGCACATATAGATGGGATAGGAGAGATAGCCGAGAAAGATGCCGAGCCGCTGCAGCCTCTCCGGCAGTTCCAGCATCGTGCCGGCAAGGACGATGAGCGGCGAGATCAGGATGCAGAAAACAAGTGCATATTTCAGCGAATAGGTGGGGAGAAACAGCAAGATTAAGATCACCGCAATGGGCAGCAGGGCGGCATAGCTGTTCATGATCCAGCCAATCGCGGTGCTGTTTCGAAGCCGGTAGATGATCATTCCGAGCGTGAAGGAAAAGAAGACGCGAGCAAGGCCGCCATCTACCGAGTGCCATTCCCAGCCGAGATCGAGCGATTTGTGGAAAAAAACCGAGACGATCAGCAGCGCCAGAGATGCGGTGGCTATGAGGATCAGGCTTCGCGTTTTCAATCTGAACAACACGAGCGCAAATATGAGATTGGCCAGCAGCTCCCAAAACAGCGACCAGGCGGGGCCATTCAACGGATAAAGCGCCAAGATATCGCCCGCCGAGCGCGTCAGAAAACTCGGCGAAGGCAGCATGAATATGGTCGTAAGGATGCTCGCGGCAAGATCGGCCCGTCCGACACCGGATGCCTGCCAGTGCAGCAGCAATTGCACAAGGCCGTAGACGCTGCCGATGAGGAAGAGCGGATAAAGACGCGCGTAGCGGGCCTTCATGAAGGCCAGCACGGTCATGCCGCTTGCGAGTTTTTCACCGTAGGCCCTGGCAATCACGAAGCCGCTGAGCACGAAGAAGAAATCGACCGCGATATAGGCCGAAGGCGCATAGGGCCTGTCGAGGTGATAGACGACGACGGCGAATGCCGCCAGCCCGCGCATCGCATCCAGGGCGGCATATCTATGTCTCGTCGTATCAGCCGGCATTGGTCGAAACCTCGTTGGGCGGAAAGGATTACGCTTACGCTATCCGGCGGCGCGCGCGCCGAAGAACTCGTTTCTGAGGTTGCGATCGAGCGGGCGTACCCGCGAAAGGTTACCCAGGAATTGGCGGGGGCTTGTCAGCACCGATCGGTTGAGGAAATGAGTCCTGATGAGATTGGAGGACTTGCTGTGGGCGCCGGCATGGCCGACCCGATAGATCGCGCCGCGGAAGGGCAGCGAGCCGAGCGGCGCGCCGGCGTCGGCCAGCAGCTTGCCAATGCGCACATGGCTGCCGAGCATGGATTTGATGTAATCAATTTCGGCGTCCTCGAAGGTCGCCGGCAAGCGATAGAGATCGGAGCGAATGATCAGCGACGTACCGCAATAATTGGCGAAGTCGTTGTGATGCATAAGCAGCCTGCCGCCTTCGTTCCACAGATAGCCCCGGTTGATTTTCCAGCCGTTGGCATCGGTATTTCTGGCGGCGAAATCCACGATGTTGGCGCTGACGAAATCATCGTCGTCGACGATCATGAAGAAACGAGTATCCCGCGCGGATAGCATGCCGCTCAATACGCGGCGGCCCTTGTCCAGACGGAACGCATCGTAGACCTTTTCGCGATCGGCACCGTTAATGTCGTGCAGCTGGTTCGGCGGGAAGGTCACGCGTTCCGCCGTAAAATTCGGCGGCAGATCCGGCAGATCGGCGCCTTCATTGGCGACGACTACGCCGCGCCAGTTTTTGTTCGACTGCCCGGCGATCGATGCGATCGTTTGCGACAGCCGCCGTTTCAGCGCCGGCCAATCATTGGAATTGGCCTGATGGCGAACGGGAATGATGAACGTAACCAGTGTCATGAGGCGCCTTTCCGACTTGGTATTCTATCGCGAGATGGAATGAGCCTTTTTCCGTCCTTGTTCGCGACGACTGCTACTGTGCCTTCGCACGACGGCCTTGCAGCGTCGTTCGCACGAGGAAGAGGACCCTTTCCCTGCAGAAGAGAAGGATGAGGGCCGAATAGGCGAGGCCACCGACCAGGACTTCGCAGATAAGGCGTTCTGCCAGCGGTTGGTTGATCAGGGCCGACGAAATTGCCAGCACAGCGACAAGCATGCCGAGATAAGCGGCAATGGGCCTCAGGAACTGACCGAAATATTCCGGTATGCTGAGGCCGATCAATCGCGACACCATCCACAGCGTCACCGGCCAGAGCATCACCACTCCGAGCATGAGACCGAAGACGACGGTTGTCACCCCATATTGGTGAAGAATGAGCACGGTGAGGATCGAGACGACATTGCGCACCAGCTGATAGTAGAACCACCAGTCGGATCTGCCCTGGCTGGTGATCAGGGAGGCCTGGATGATGCCGATACCGGCCATCAGGCCGATGACGCAGAAGAAACGAACCGGCCAGATGGCGGCGGCCCAGTGCGGTCCGAAGATCAGCGGAATGGCATCGTCGGCGACCGCTGCAAGCCCCATGAAGGCCGGGAAAGACACCAGCGAGCAGCCGAAGGTCGCCATGAGGAAGGCTTCGCGCACCTTATCCTTATCATGCTGCAACGAGGAGAGCAGCACGTGGCTGACCGAATTCAGCCCGCCCGCAACGACATTGTTGAGCATCTCGTAGAGCCGCCGGGCGAAATTATAGATACCGAGAGCAGCCGGGCTTACCAGCGTGCCGATGATCAGCTGGTCGAGATTCATGGTCTGGAGGAAGCGGTTGCCCGAGGCGAAGATGCCGTAATGCAGCAGTTCGCGCAGGCTCGAGAGCTTGATCCGGAAACCCGGCAGCCATCTTGCGCCCCAGAATGCGGCAACGCAGGCAGCAGCGGGAGCGGCGATCTGGGCAATTGCAAGCGCCCATAGCCCGAAACCGGCGAAGATCAGCGCAAGACAGATGGTCGCCGAAACGGTGGTGGCGATCGCCGTGCGGGCAGCTGCCAGATGGAAAGACATCGTGCGGCCGATCAGGGCGTTTGGCACGATGATCATCATGTCGAAGAAGATTTTCAGGCCGATGATCAGCAGCAGCTTGACGATATCGTCATGTCCGACCCAATGGGCGAGAAACGGGGAAAGCAGAAACAGCGCGGCATAGAGGATTGCCGCGGAGGCGAAGGATAGCCAGAAGACCGTATCGAGGTGGCTGCGCCGAATGGATTTCTGCTGGATCAACGCCTCACCGAAGGCCGTCGGGCCGAAACCGGAAGCGAAACTGACGATGGCGAAGGCGAGTGCGACGAGGCCGAAATCCTGGGGCAGAAGAAAACGCGAGGTAACGACGAAGACCAGGCTGTTGAGTGCCGTCGGGATCAACGTGTCCAGCGCCGACCAGAAGGCGCCTCTCAATGCGGCCCGCGATCGGTTCTCGCTCAGATGTTCAAAGACGATTTCATCCGCTTCGGAAGCCAGCAAACGCATACCTCGCCATTTTTAGACCTTCGGCGAATGCCGGAAACACGGCGCCCGCCATTGCCGCTTCGCCGTCGCTCGATGAAACAGGACGGCGTGCTGGATGCATGATCTAGGCCAGCCCCCCGATTTGTCCAGGGAAAATTGTTGCATTGCAACATTGCGTTGCTGAAAGTGATGTGGCGATCAAGGCAAACGCGAAATTTGCCTCTTCAGAGCAGTGAAAAAGTACGCGTCTACTGCGCGGCCGAGCGGATCCTTGGCTCGTCCGATTCGATTTCGGCAGCTGTTTCCGCTTCTTCCTGAGGCTCGTTCATCTCGTAAAGATAGCCTTCGAGCATGTCGCAGGCGCGTTCGCTGGCGCCGATCTTTGCTTCCGTTTCGCTGATGGCGGTGGCGATCGCCTTGATGCGGGCGCGCAGCATGTGGCCGACTACGTCTTTGCCCGGACGCTTGCCCAGCCGCTCGAGGTGAAGGCCGATGCGATTGGAGTGTCGCTCGAGCTCGCTCTTGCTGAAATTCGCCTTGCGAATTTCTTCCAGAAGGCTCGCGCGCATCTTGGCGACGGGATCGAAGGTGCCAGGTTCCCGTTCGTCCAGCACGACCTCTGTAATCAGCTTCTCGATCGCGACCAGCGCCTGCAGGTCGACGGCATCGGTCAGTTCGACATCATAGCCGGTATCGTCGAACACCTTGCGGCGTACGGGGTCGAGAAGAAGCTCGTAGGCCTTCTGCAGCCGCGCAAAAGCCTCGGTATCGCCGCCGGAATCCGGATGGGTTGCCTTCGCGCGCTTGCGATAGGCTGCCTTGATCTGCTCTTCGCCCGCATCGCGCGCAACGCCGAGAATATCGTATGGATCAGTCACTCCAACTCCTGCCGCCGCTCATTCCTGTTTTAAGGCCTGGCCGCTGATATCGCCCGCGCGGTTTAAACTTCCCGCCCGATCGTTTCAATCGGCTCCGGCGCTATTTGTACCATCACAAAGGCAGAGTTTGGACAAAAAGAGTCCTATGTCAAAGGCGAAGTCGAACGTCTGTGGAAATGCGCTGCCTCAAATCGTTCGGTCGAAGAAGACGGTCGAATGTGCCTGCTTGAGCCGGTAGAGCTGGGCAGGGCGATTGCTTCCGCGTCGCATTTCCCCGGCAATCGGCTCGATGAAATCGACTTCCGCGATGCGTTTGCGAAAGGCAGATTTATCGAGAAGGCGGCCGAGAAGCCGCTCGTAGACGGCCTGCAATTCGCTCAGAGTGAATGCTTCCTGCAAAAGATGTACCGGCAGGGTCGTATATTCGACCTTGTTGCGCAATCTGGTGATCGCCGCCTTCAGAATAGCCGCATGATCGAAGGCGAGGGGCTCCGCTGTCGTGTCGCCTGCGATCGGATGCCATGCGACGTCGGTGATATTGCCGCCATGTTGCAGGCTGACGGCATCCTGCGCGATCAATGCCATATAGGTCACGCTCAGGCTCCAGCCGCGAGGATCGCGCCTGCCATCACCGAAGACGCCCACCTGCTCGAAATAGGGCGCTGCGACGCCTGTCTTGTCACTGAGCACGCGTCTTGCCGCGGCCTCTAGGCTCTCATCTTTATCGACATGAATCCAACCGCCGGGTAAGGCCCAGCGACCGGTAAACGGCTCCGCGCCGCGTTGGGCGAGCAGGACCTCGAGCCCGTCCGGCGTCAAGGCAAAGATTGCGAGATCGACCGAAACGATCGGCCTTTTATGGGGGTCTTCAGAGCAGCTCATGATTTGAAACATAACGCGGCGATATCTTAGTGTAAAGTTTCAACTAACTTAGTTGACAAAATACAATAAGTTGTGTTTGTTCACGTCATCACAGTTTCAAGCGCCACTTTCAGGAGGCAGTCATGTTCGGATTTCGTTTCATCAAGGCCCAACCGACCCAGTATGTGATCCAGTATCGAGGCGGCCGGCCGCAGCGAGAGGGCGCAGGGCTTTCGTTCTGGTATTTCGCGCCGTCGACCTCGCTGGTCGTGGTACCGACGGCCAGCGTCAACGAGCCCTTCATCTTTCCGGAGGTGACCTCGGACTTCCAGGAGGTTACGGTTCAGGGGCAGATCACCTATCGTATTGCCGAGCCGAAACGGACGGCGGAACTGCTCGATTTCTCGCTCAATGCCAAAGGCGTTTACGGTTCGGAAGACCCGCAGAAGCTGTCGCAGCGGTTGATCGACCAGGTTCAGGTCGTCATGCGCGCCGAAGTGCAGGCTTTGTCGCTGAAGGAGGTGCTGGCGGCCGGCGAGCTGCTAGTCGGGCGTGTCGCGACGACGCTGCATGATCATCCCGTATTGCAGGCACTAGGTCTTGAGCTGCTCAGCCTGTCGATCCTGGCGGTGAAGCCGAAACCTGAAACTGCCAAGGCGCTGGAGGCCGGAGCGCGCGAAGCACTGCTGCGCAGTGCCGACGAGGCGATCTATGCCCGCCGCAACGCGAGCGTCGAGCAGGAACGGACGATCAAGGAGAACGAACTCGCGACCGAAATTGCTGTCGAAAACAAGAAGCGCCAGGTCCGTGAGGCACAGATGGAGGCCGAGCGCTCGGTGCAGGAGCGGCAGCTCCAGATCCGCCAAGAGGAAATGACAGGCAAGATCGCGCTTGAAGAGCAGAACAAGGCGCTTGTCGCTCTCGCCTCGGCCAATGCGCGCGAAGAAGCCGACGCGAAAGCCTATGGCCTCGCTGCCATGATGAAATCGTTCGGCGATGCCGATCCCAAGATGCTGCAGGCGCTCGCTTCGGTCGGCATGGATCCCGGTCAGTTGATGGCGCTAGCCTTCCGCGATCTTGCCGACAACGCCACCAAGATCGGCCAGTTGAACGTCACCCCCGATCTCCTGCGCGAGATGCTGCAACCTCAGGCAAGGGGATAAGTCATGCCTGTTGCAAACAACGCAAAGGCTGAAGACAGAAAGATTGTGCTGATCGTGCGCGACACCCGCCTTGACGAAATGGTCGCGCGCTTCAATACCGTCCAGCAGGCGCAGTTTTACGTCGAGCACTTAGGCGCGGATTTCGGCGATTATCTCGCGGAACACCAGCGTTATCAGGCGGCAGCGCGCGATGTCGAAGCAAGTCTGCGCTCTGTTGCCAGGGTGCAGACGCTCAACCGCCGCTATCTGGCAAACTTCATATTCGGCGCCGATGATCTCGTCGTCGTGCTTGGGCAGGACGGCTTGGTCGCCAATACGCTGAAATATCTCGACGGTCAGAATGTGCTCGGCGTCAATCCCGATCCGAAGCGATGGGACGGCGTGCTGTTGCCTTTCCAGACGGCCGATATGCGCAAGATCGTCCCCGAAGCCTTGGCGCAACGCCGGCCGCTCAAACGGGTGAGCATGGCAAAGGCTGCGCTCAATACGGGAGAGGTGCTCTACGCCGTGAACGACCTCTTCATCGGCCCGCGCAGCCACGTCTCGGCGCGCTACGATCTTCAGATCGGTGAACGGCATGAGCGGCAATCGTCGAGCGGCATCATCGTTTCCACAGGCATGGGCTCGACCGGCTGGCTGAAAAGCCTCTATGCCGGCTGGGCGGGTGTGGCCGAGAGCTGCGGCGTGGAGCTGCCGGCAGGCATTGCCGACGCGTCCTTTCCTTGGGATGCACAGTTCCTGCACTATTTCGTACGGGAGCCTTTTCCCAGCCGAACGACCGGTGTTTCGCTGGTGTCGGGGCAGGTCGATGCAGAGATACCGATGACCGTCGTCTCCGAGATGGCGGAGCATGGGGTGATCTTCAGCGATGGCATCGAGGCGGACTTTCTGCCTTTCAACGCGGGAACGCAGGCAAAGATCAGCATCGCCGAGCGCCAGGGTATGCTGGTGACGTAACGTCAATCGGCCCGTTCCGTTGCTGGAAGCGGGCCGATCATTCAATGCTCCGGATTTTTTAAGCGGCGGAGAACGGCACGGCGACGAAGGTCTTGTTACCGTCGCGCTCGATCAGGAGCAGGACGGACTTGCGGCCATCCTTGCCGGCTTTGGCAACGGCCGTCTGCACCTCATGGGCGTTGTGGACCGGCTGATCGTTGACCGAGACGATAATGTCGCCGGTTTGGATGCCAGCCGCGGCGGCGGGCTTCTCCGGATTGACGCTGGCAACGACGGCGCCCTCGACGCCATGCGGCAGGTTCAACTGCTCACGCACATCCGGCGTGAGGTTGGCAAGGCCGACACCGATGCTTGGCTGGTTGGATGGCTGGATCTTGCCGTCGCCAGCGTCGTTGGCGGCCTGCTTGCTGTCGTCATTGCCGCCGATGGTGACATTGACGTCCATGCTCTTGCCGTCGCGCCACAGGGTGATGGAACGCTTGTCGCCAGGAGAGAGATCGGCGACGAGCCGCGACAGATCCTTCGGCGTCTTCACGTTCTCGTTGCCGACGGCGGTGACGATGTCGCCGCTCTTGATGCCGGCGCGGGCGGCCGGGGTATCGTCATTGACGCTGGCAACGAGCGCACCCTGGGTCTGCGAGAGGCCCATGGCATTGGCGATATCCGAGGTCACCGGCTGGATAGCGACGCCGAGATAACCGTGATCGATCGAGCCGTTCTTCTCGAGTTTCGCGACGATCGCCTTGGCCTCGGCAGAGGGAATGGCAAAGCCGACACCGACGCTGCCGCCGTTCGGCGAGTAGATGGCGGTGTTGATGCCGACGACATTGCCTTCGCGGTCGACCAGCGGTCCGCCGGAATTGCCGTGGTTGATGGGGGCATCGATCTGGATGAAGTCGTCATAGGGTCCGCTGTGCAGGTCGCGGCCGCGAGCCGAGACGATACCGGCTGTAACGGTCGTGCCGATGCCGAAGGGATTGCCTATGGCGAGAATCTGGTCGCCAAGCTTCAGCTTGTCGGAGTCACCCCAGGCGATGGTGGTCAGCGGCTTCGGCGCGTTGATCTTCAGGACGGCGAGGTCGGACTTGGCATCGGCGCCCAGCAATTTGGCCGGCAGTTCGGTGCCATCATCAAGCGTCACCTTGATCTCGACGGCGTTTTGAATGACGTGGTTGTTGGTGACAATGACTCCATCCGGGCTGATGATGAAGCCGGAACCGAGCGCCATGGCGCGCTGGCTCTGCTGCTGACGCGGCATTTGCTTCGGGAAGGGGATACCCTGGTTTTCGAAGAATTGCCGGAACTGCTCGTCCATTGGCGAATTGCTGCTGTCGGCGCTGGTATCGGTCGCCTTCATGGTGGTGGTGACGGTGACGACGGCCGGCTTGTCGGCATCGACGATCGGAGCGAAGGAGCCGCCGGGTGCGATGATGCCGGCCGGTTCGGCGGCTGAGGCGACGGTTGCGGATGTGCTGAAGGCAAAAGGCAATGCGCCGGCGCCGACGATGATAGCGGCACCGACAATGGCGGCTGCGCGATGTTTGCGGAGAATAGAAGGCATGGCAAAAGTCCCTTGCGAGATCGTTGGCGGTTTGACAGCCCGTCCATATCGGAGACGAGCTGTAATTGGTTCCGCGTCAATTTTGCGAGCGACTTTGTTTCCCGTTTTTACTGCGGGAAGCAAAGTATAGATTTGAATTGGCGCTTGGTGTTAATATGATCCGCCAAGAAACTTTTACAAATTAAATATTGATCATGTTTTTATTGCAAAATTTTAAGATATTACATGAATTTAATGTTGGTCGACCGGAAATTTTCCATATTTAAAGCTGCGGTGCCGGCCAACGCTTGAGGGCTTCTGTTCCAAGCTCCGTCAGTGCGTAGATGCCGCGGTCGATGCGCTCGAACCAGCCATAGACATTATCTCTCAGAATTTGTGGCGCCTTCGGTGCCGCTTCGCGCATATCCTTCGGGCGTTGCACGCCGTTTTCGATAGCGGCAGCGCAGGCAAGGGCCTGTTGGCGATAGGCGGTCATGATCGGCTTGCGGGTGCTGCCACCAAGAGCGGGGTCGCCCTTGCGCCGACGATGTTCTTCAACAAGGCGCGACCTGCGCCGTGCATTCTTGCGGGGCATCGGCGCGACGGGACTGACGACGATATCGACTTGGTGGTTGTCCGAGACGGTGAGCATGCCGAAGCCGAGCCTTCGGCATAAATCGCGGAACCGACGATCGCCTTCCCGACCCTTGCCCTTTGCCGAGACGCGGGCTGCGATCCAGACCTCGTCGCTGGCAGCGGCGCGATCTACCGCCTGTAGGATGAGTTCGAGATTGAAGGTCATCTTCAGTTCGCAGATGACGACGACGGGCGGCTCGCCATCAGTCAGGCCGACAAGGTCGCAGCCGCCGATCTCGCCTTTTACCGCATAGCCGGCTGCTTCGAGAAATGACTTGATCGGGAGATAGAGCGCCGTTTCCAAATCCGCCTCCGGGCTTTGCACATCCGGGTGAGCTTAGTCGATTCGGTTAACCAGACGGTCCACGAAGGCAGGAAGGCACTCTCTGAGATGTTGGCGACTATCCCAGGCTGGCAAAAGGAGCTGGTGCTGCGGCCCCTTTTGCCATTCGCAATTGGCTCAAGCCCCGAAATCCAGCTTGACATCGCAAGCGCCGATCGAGGCCGGCAACAATGGCTTGCGGATACGCTCGCCGAATTGCCGCTTGAAGCCGAAGATGTTGCCGATGAGGCTCTTGGTATAGAGGCCGGGGCCGCTCGAATAGATGCGCCAGCCGCCATCGACGGCGATATCGCCGGCCTTGACGCGCGCCCATTCCGCAGAGGCTTGATAACGGTCGGCGAAAGCCGCGTCGCTGCTGCTGAAGTAGGTGTTGCGCTGGCGGAGCGACGCGTGTTCCACCCGGCCGCTGACCGCAATCGGGTTGGCGAGCGCGAGTGCCGCCCACACGGCTTCGGCATCGTCTTCGAGCGCTAGGGCTTCGCAGTAGCGCAGATGCGCATGCACATACATGAGCCCGATCTCGCGACCGAAGAAGGACGAGGATTCGGCACGCCGGAAGAGCTTTTCCGGACCACCGGAATAGGTCGCCGGCTTTTCCATCAGCCGCACACCGTCCGGGAACAGTAGGTTCTCGCGGATTAGCTTCATGTGCGCGTGGCGCTGCTCTGGAGTAAACAGCCCGCCGATCATCGGCTGCGTCATCGCGATCAGCGAATAATGCAGGCCGGTGCGGGTATCCTCCGGATGCAGCAGCAATTCGACGCCGTCATGGCTCGGATCGAAGACGCCGTAGCCAGCGACGATGCCGTCCCGCATCAGGAGCCTGTTGAAATCGGCGCGCATGGCAATGGCGGTCGCCTGCAGCGACTGCGCTTCCTCATTGCGGCTGGCGAGCGTCAGGATGTTCGCGTAGCGCACAAGCTGTTCATACAGAAGTGAAACAGTCCAGCTGCTGACCATCCAGTCGCGCAAATGCGGATCGGCCGGCTGCAGGCTGTCATTCCAGTCGCCTTCGCCGTAGCGGATGAGGTTTGTGCCGGGCACAAAGCGACTGCGCACCGTGTCCAGCAGCTTTTCGATGTGATCGGAGATCGTCGCGCGTTCCGATGTCAGCTGCATCGTGTCGTCGGCACGCCACGGCACCGTTTTGGCAAGGAAGGCGATGTCGCCGGTCGCCTCAATGTAATCGCAGAGCGCCTTCAGCGGCCAGACAACGATATCGCCATGCGCCTCGCCGGCGCGGATATTGGCGTAGGGCTCCAGCATGAACCATTGCGGCCAGTCGCCGCGATCGCGGTACTGCTCGGAAAAGAGCGTTAAAAGGATCTGCCGGACTTCTTCGTCATGCTCGTAGGCAAGCAGGAATTCGATCGGCCCCTGGCAGACATCGCGCGTGCCCCAGGCAGCTCCCGTATATTGTTCAAGCCCGTGCGGCACGCTGAGATGCACGATGGCGTCATGTGCGATCCAGGGCAGCATGACGGCCTGCGCCGCCACATCGCGGCCATCACCCTCGATGCGCGCCCCCCGCGTCACATGGCTCCAGAAGTGGCGCGCGGGCGCGAGCATTTCTTCGCTTTCAACACCCGCTGTATAGCGCGCGGCAAGGGCTTCGGCCGTATCCGGATCGGTCATCGAGCCCGTGACGGCAAAGCGCAGTGCTTTCGTCGGGTGCGATTTCAGAGCGATGAATGGGCCGTTGCGGGCGTTGCCGTCGCTGTAAAGCAGTTCATCGCCACCAACGGCTTCGAACGCATCCGGGGTCGAGGTGACGAGATGGTATCCGGCCTTCGGATACCGGTCCCATAGCCAGGATGGTTGCGGCTGGAAGGAGATGCGCTTGCCCGCCGCATCGACCGCGATGTTCGCCACAGCTTCATAATCACGTTCGCCAAGCACGATTTGACCGAATACGAGGAAGCGGCAGGCGGCGCCCTCTACTGAAACGCTCCATCGCATCGCCGGGTCGTCGCCGGAGGCGATTGCCGATACAGTGATGGTTCGACCGGAAAGCCGGTAGATCCAACGCGTGTCGCTCAAGCCCATTTCGAAGGCGGCAGGCACGCCAAGCAGGCGCCAGCCATCGCCGAGATCAACGAGGATGCGCAGGCCGCTCGACCGGGTCAGATTGTAGGGATCGCGCGAGACCGAAAACAGCTTGTGGAAAGACGTGTTGCCGATGGTTAGCTGCGCCGCGAAGATGCCCTGCATCCAGCAGGTGGCCGCCAGTGTCTGGTCATCGAGCAGCATGTTCTGGCCGCTGCGGACGATGGCGCCATGGCGGCGCGCTACCTGTCGCTCCTTTTCGCGCAGCACGATGTGCCTGTTATGCGGCCCGTCGGACACGAAGAAGGAAAGCAGCTTCTCGTCGGCGTGTTCTTCCAGCATACGCTGGGGGTAGAGCGTATTGATCGCGGCTTGATCCAGATCGTCGCTTTCGGCAAGCGGCGCGTCCTGCACGAGGCTGCGCACCGGTTGTCCAGCGGATAGCGTCTCCGCTGCCAGCTCACTTTGAAGCGCCGGCAGGCTATCGAGATTGGCAAGATCGGCGTCGCTGGAAGCGGCCGGATGATCGGCAACGAAGAGGCCGAAGAAGGTCGTCGCGGCGGCGGCACCTGCTGCAAGAGAAAGCGGCTTCGACTGTATTGTCGGGCAGGCGACTTCGTGCTGGCGGCGCGCGCTGGGCAGGCTGGTGCCGAAGTCCGGCACCATGACGCCATCATTGCCCTTGGACGGCACGAGGAGCTGGATTGCATCGGTCGCATAGGCCGCCGCACCCTCGAGGCAGCCCTGTGCCAGCCACGGATTTCGCCCGCCACCTTGCTTGAGGTTCTGCCTGACCATGATGACAGAGCCGAAGGCGCTATGATCGGCAATGTGGTGATCGATATATTGCGAGGCATAGGCTTCGCTGTTCATCAGGAAGCCGCGATCGCCGAGGCCGACATCCTGAACGAGAACGAGGTCGGCCGAAAGCGTCGCATTGGTGCTGTTTTCCAGCGAAACCTGCCAGAACCATACGGTCTTATTCGGGTGCAGCCGCAGGCTGACCGTATGCTTCACACCTGCCGTCTCGCCGCTCCAGGAAAAACCGTTTCTGCCATGGCCGAACTGCACGGTAGCCTTTGGCCCGACGATTTCCGCAGTCGCCGGCTCCGCACCGCCGACGCGCAGATAGAGCCGGCCGATGCCGCCATAGACGGGCGAACCGAGGACCTGATTGATCATGACGCCGCCCTGCTGGTCGGCAAAGTCGATCGAAAACAGCGTGCCATTCGGCAGGGCCGAAGCCGAAAGACCGGCGGTATTGCTGAGGGTGATGAGGCCAAGTTCTTCGCGGCGGGGCGTTTGAAAGCTGCGATTGGTGCCCGAGGACATAAGCGTGATCTCGCTGATTCATGGATCGGATGAGGGGCACTAGATCACAAGGCGGCGCCCGATCATAGAAGGCAATTCGCCATTCACCGGCGCAATCTTTTGTGACGGCTTACGGAAAATATAGGCCTCGATTCGGCGCAATGCGCCGGATCTTTTCGCGTAAGGAGGCGCGGTTTCAGTGATGTGGAAGCTCCGCAACCTGATTGGCCGTGCGAAGGATTGCCGAAAGATCGGCATCGTCGAAGGCCTCCTTTGAGATGCCTTTCATCTTGAACGTCCTGCTTTCGCCGGGCGCGAGATTGACCAGCATGTCGTCGACCTCGGCATTCGGATTGATGCGATCGACGAACAGGCAGACATCGCGCAGGAGCGACTGAGCGGTGATGGTTACGGTGATCCCGTCTGTCGTCTGGATGGTCTCGATATCAAAGCGAGGCTGGGGGTATTGCAGTTTCATATCCTTCTCGAAGAACCACCACGCTTCCGCATCGCCGAGGCGGGCGCGCAGATATTCGCGGCGCGGATCGCTTGGGGTCGCGACCTCGGCGGGAATCTCGAAATCGGCATTCTCGAAGCGATCGCACAGGATGCGCCAGATGTGGTGGCGGGCAAGCAGCTTGCCGTTGAAATCGAAGCGCTCGACTGTGAAGGGCACGCGCCAGAACAGCGTTGCGTCATTGACGGCGACCGCAGCCAAGCCATCGCCGCGCGGCTGGATGGTGAGGAGATGCGGCGCATAGCTATGCTTCAAGGCATACCAGAGCGGCTTCTTCCGGCCGGCGCCATCGACGGCTGCCCAGGAGGTGACCGGCCAGCAATCGTTGAGCTGCCAGACGATGGTGCCCATGCAGTTCGGCCGATGCGAGCGCATGTGGTCGATGCCGAAGCTGATCGCGCGCGCCTGGTTCAGTTGCGTGACGAAGAGCCAGTCGTCGAAATTTTGCGGGTGGGGAAACCAGCCTTCCAACCCCTGCAGAAGCTTGTCGTTGCCGCCGGTTGCCTTCTGGTGGTGCATGACCGCCGGAGAGGCCGGGGCGCGGTCCTTCTCGCGAACGGATTGGGTAAGAGTTGCGAAGGTCGGTGGTGCCTGCCAGCCGAATTCGGAGCAGAAGCGTGGGATATAGTTGCGGTAGGTCTCGTAGCCTACCTCGTTCCAGACGTCCCATATGTGCTTGCAGCCATGCTCGTCCGCGTTCGGCGCGATCTCCATGGAGCCGGAATAGGGGCTGCCCGGCCAATAGGGTCGGGTGGGATCGATCTCGGCTACCAGTTTCGGCAGGAGGTCGAGGTAGTAGCTGGCGCCCCATGGGCGATTGCCGAGCACATCCTGCCAGCCCCAGTCGAAATAGCCCCAGATATTCTCGTTGTTGCCGTTCCAGATCACCAGAGAGGCGTAGGGCATGAGCCTCGTGATCGCCTCGCGCGCTTCCGCCTCGATCTCGCTGTAGACGGGCTCTTCTTCGGGATAGGTGGCGCAGGCAAAGAGGAAATCCTGCCAGACCATGATGCCGGCGGCATCGCATTCCTCGTAGAACGTATCGGTCTCATAGATGCCGCCGCCCCAGACGCGCAGCATGTTCATATTGGCATCGCGGGCCTGGGCGATCCGCTCGCG
This sequence comes from Martinezella sp. CNPSo 3957, assembly GCF_057784395.1. Lineage (NCBI taxonomy): Bacteria > Pseudomonadati > Pseudomonadota > Alphaproteobacteria > Hyphomicrobiales > Rhizobiaceae > Martinezella > Martinezella sp. CNPSo 3957. Next base: position 162,118 of record NZ_JBXSOU010000004.1, on the reverse strand, counting down.
ATAGCGTTCGCGCGTCACGCGCGGCAGGAAGCAATCGTCGGGGATCCAGTTGGCGCCGCGGGCAAAGACCGGCACGTCGTTGACGACGAGCGTGAAGGCAGAGCCGATCTCGTCCGGTGTCGTATCCAGCCGCACGGAGCGGAAGCCGACGCGCCGCTTCCAGCCGTCGAGCGCCGCACCGTCCGAGCCGAGCAGCTGCAGGTCGAGATCATAAAGCGGCTGACCGCCCATGCCATGCGGCCACCAGACCTGCGGGTTATCGATCCGGCATTCGATCAGCGCGTGGGTCTCGCCTTGCGCGACACGCACTTCCGCGCGCTTGCCGCCGATGGAGAGGACAAGTGCAGCACTATCCGTGCCCTTTTCGGCCCATTCGACCTCGACATGCAGGCGCGCGACGCCCTGGCTGCCTTGCAGGGTAATTTCAGGGCGGATGCTGCCGAGACGGGCCTTCGACCAGCTCTCGATGAGGATGGGCTTCCAGATGCCCGATGTGACGACGGTCGGACCCCAGTCCCAGCCGAAATTGCAGGCCATCTTGCGGATGAGATTGCTTGGGCCAGGATAATTCTGGGGGATATCAGCGGCGCTGCCGAGCTGCTTGCGGACCTCCTCGCCATGTTCATAGGCGGATTGGAAATCGACGATCAGCTCGTTGCGGCCGCTTTTGAGGTGATCGCCGATGCCGAAGCGGTAGCTGCGATGCATGTTGCGGGTTTCGCCAAGCAAACTGCCGTTCAGTTCCAGGCGTGCCGCAGTGTCGAGGCCAAGGCAGGAAAGATCGATGCGTTCGGCGTCTTCGCCATCCCAGTCGAAGGCTAGACGATACCGCCAGGCGGAATGCCCAATCCAGTCCTGAGAAATCTCGTTGACGTCGAGATAGGGGTCGGTGATCAGCTGCGCCGCCATCAGGTCGAGATGCACATTGCCGGGGACTGCTGCCGGGATCGTATTGGGCAGGGCCGGTGCACTGGATGGCGCGCGAAGGCGCGAGATGGTCCAGCCGGTGTCGAGCGTCTGTCTTTTCATGTCATGTATCCGTGATGAAATGGATGTCTCAAACAGCCTTTGGCGCGATGAATTGCAGGCCCGCCTGCAGGTGGCGGTTCATGTGATAGGCGTAGGCGATTCGATCCCGTTGTTCCAACGCTTCGGTGATGGCGCGATGGTCATGATAGGCGCTGTCGACCGCTTCGCGTGAACGCTTGCCCGCCTCCATCAGCCGCTGCAACAATGGCTGCAGAATGCCATAGACTTGTGACAGGGTCTGATTGCCGGCGAAGCCGACAAGGGCGGCGTGAAACCTGAAATCAAGTTCCGCCGCCTCGGCCAATGTCGATGCGGCCTTCATCGCGTCGTTGATGGAGCGCAGCCTGTCGATGGCGGTTTCGTCGAGAGTTTCGAACAGAAGATCGCTGAGATTGACCTCGATGAGGCGACGAAACCCCTGGATATCGAGAAAGCTTTCTGCCGAGATGTCGATAGCGAAGGAGAAGAGGTCCATCAGCGCCTGCTGGCGGCGATCCGTAATCACCGCGCCGACCTTCTGGCGGCTTTCGACGATGCCATAGGCCTTCAGGATGCGGATCGCTTCGCGCACCGTATTGCGGCTGGCATTGAACATGGACGCGAGCTCGGCTTCCGAGGGCAGTGCGTCTCCGAGGCCAAGATTGCGCTCGCGCATCAGCCGTCGCAGCGCGTCGACCACCTGATCGACCGCCGAACCTCTATCTTCCATATTAGCGGTATCTGCCACCATCTCTCCTCCGCTATCGGACCATATTGTTGGTCAATAAGGGGTGTCAACCGTCGTATGACGGTAGACATTTTGCTTTTCAAGGATATTTTGACCCACAAATGGGGAGGTGTCATATGGAAAGCTGCTGGCGTTGGTTCGGCCCGAAGGATCTCGTTCCGCTCTTGCATGCGCGCCAGGCAGGCGCCACGGGCATCGTCACGGCGCTGCATGAAGTCTCGCATTCGCGCGTCTGGATGCCGACCGAGATCGAAGCGCGAAAGGCGCTGGTCGAGGCGGCGGGGCTGCGCTGGAGCGTGTGTGAATCGATCCCCGTTCCGAGCGCGATCAAGCTCGGCGGGGCAGGGGCGAAAACTGCGATCGGTGTCTGGAAGGACAGCCTCGTTAATCTCGCCCGCTCCGGCATCAGGACGATCTGCTACAATTTCATGCCAGTTGTCGACTGGACGCGCACGGATCTGCGCTTCGAAATGCCGACCACCGCGCTCGCATTGCGTTTCGACATGGTGGAGTTCGTTGCCTATGACGTCTTCGTCCTGGGCAGGCAGGGTGCCGAAGAAAATTATGCGCCGGACCTGCTACGGCGTGCCGAAGAGCGGCTGAGACGGCTTTCGCCGGAGGCCGTGCAACGGCTGGAGAACAACATCATCGCCGGTCTTCCCGGCGGTGAGGACAGCTATGGCCGCGACGCCATCCGCTCAGCCATCGCCCTCTTCAACGGCATGACGGCTGAGGATCTCCAGGCCAATCTTGCAGCCTTTCTGCAAGAGGTCGTGCCGGTTGCAGCCGAATTCGGCGCCAGGCTTGCGATCCACCCCGACGATCCGCCGATTTCGCTCTTCGGCCTGCCGCGCGTCGTTTCGACGGCGGCAGATCTGCGCCGCATCCTGGACATTGTCGATGATCCGGCCAACGGTTTGACGCTCTGTGTCGGCTCTCTCGGCTCCCGTGCCGACAATGATGTGCTGGCGATCGCCGGCGAATTCGCCTCCCGCATCAATTTCGCGCATCTGCGCGACGTTGCGCTCGAAGCTGATGGTTCATTCGTGGAGGCCTCCCATTTGGAAGGGCGCAGCGACATGTATGCCATTCTGCGCACATTGCTCACGGAGGAGGCGCGGCGCCGCAAAGAAGGCCGGGAAGATCATGTGATCCCGATGCGGCCGGACCACGGACATCTGATCGGCGATGATATCGATAAGCCGACCAATCCCGGCTATTCCCTCATCGGCCGCCTGAAAGGTCTTGGCGAGCTGCACGGCGTCATCCATGCGATCGGCAAGGCGGGGCTTTGAACCTCACGGCATTTGCGGTCCCATATCGATGAAACGGAGCGAAGGGAATAAAGCCTGTCGTTGCATATTCGATAGGCTTTTGCCTAAAGTTTAATCTCGTTACTATTTTGATTTTATTTAGTTTTTTCGTCTATCAATGTCCAATTCGCTAATCTTCAAACTCGAATTGGCAAGGTCGACCTTCCTATGAATTCCGTTTGGCCCGACGCCCCGAACGATGATTTTCGGTCGCTTTTCAAGACACATCCGTCGCCGATGTGGGTCTATGATCCGCAGACGTTGAAGTTTCTGATCGTCAACGATGCGGCCCGCGACCTCTATGGCTATGGCGATGCGGATTTCGCGGTCATGACCGTGCTCGATATCAGGCCATCTGTTGAGCGCGAGCGGATGCTGGATGCCGTGCACGACCGCACCGACATCGAGACGGCGCAGCGCTGGACGCATCAGAAGGCGGATGGCGAGACATTCGAGGTTCTGACCTATGGGCGGGAAATCCGCTTCGACGGCAAGATAGCAATCCTGGCGGTTGTGCAGGACCGTACCGAAGTCAATGCGGCACGGCGGCAGGTCGATGCCACCCAGTCGCTGCTCGACAGCATCGTCGACAATCTCCCGGTCGGCGTCTTCGTCAAGGATATGGAGCGGGATGGCCGTTATATCCTCTTCAATGAGGCGTGCGGCGCTATCGCTGGGCACGCAGCACAGGATGTGATCGGCAAGTCGGATCGGGCGATATTCTCCGATGAACAGACGGCGCTTTTCCGGGAGCAGGACAAGCTTGCCTTCGAAACCGCCGAAACCGTCTACTTCGAGGAAACCATTCACACGGTGGATGGCGTGTTACGTATCCTGAAGACAGCGAAGCGGGGGCTTCCCGCTCCGTCAGGGCAAGCGCCGCGCTATGTTCTCGGCATTTCCCAGGATGTGACCGAGGAGCGCAGCGTCGAGGCAAGGCTTGCGCATCTTGCCATGCATGATTCCCTGACCGGCCTTCCGAACAGAGCTTTCTTTTCCGAGAACATCGTGCGGCAGGTGGCCGCTGCGAGGCCGGAAAAGCCAATCGCACTGCTCTACATCGATGTCGATCATTTCAAGCATATCAACGACAGCAAGGGCCATGCTGCGGGCGATATGCTCCTGCGACAGGTTGCCGAGCGGCTCCAGCAGCTTGCCGAGAGGAGCGATCTGGTCGCGCGCCTGGGCGGCGACGAGTTCGCGCTGGTTTTAAGGATGACAGATGCCGGGCGAGCCCGGCGCTTCGCTGACCTGTTGTTGCAATCGCTCTCGGCACCCTTCGATCTCGACGGCGTGCGGGAACATGTGACCTGCAGCATCGGCATTGCCATGGCGCCGGAGCACGGCAACGATGCTGATGTGCTGATGCGAGACGCGGATCTGGCGCTCTATGCCGCCAAAGCGAGTGGCCGCTCAACCTATCGATTCTATCAGACGGAGATGCGGCTTGAAGCTGAACGCCGCCACCAGCTCACGCTGGAGCTTCGGGAGGCATTGCAGAACGACGAATTCGAACTCCATTACCAGCCGATCATCCGTCTGGACGGAGACGCTCTTTCCGGCTTCGAAGCTCTGATCCGATGGCGCCATCCCAAGCGTGGACTTATCGCGCCGGCGGAATTCATCCCCGTCGCCGAGGAAACGGGTATGATCGTGCCGATCGGCGACTGGGTGCTGCGGGAAGCCTGCCGGGCTGCAATGGAGTGGCCGGAACATCTGAAAGTGGCCATCAACCTGTCCGTCTATCAGTTCCGGCATGCGAGCCTGCTGGCCACGGTCGTTTCTGCGCTGAGCGAGACAGGTCTTTGCCCCGGACGCTTGGAGATCGAGGTCACGGAATCCATCCTGCTCTCGGAGGTCGAGCAAAGCCTGTCGCTGCTGCGTGCCCTCAAAGAGCTTGGCATTCGCATCGCGATAGACGATTTCGGTACGGGCTATTCCTCGCTCAGCTATCTGCGCTCCTTCTCTTTCGACAAGATCAAGCTCGACCGCAGTTTCGTCGCCGGCATGGATGCCGATCCCGGCAATCTCGCCATCGTGAGGGCCGTAGTTGGCATAGCCTCCGGCTTCAATGCGGTGACATTGGCCGAAGGCATCGAGACGGAGGCGCAATTGGCGAAATTGCGGGCTGAAGGTTATCATGAAGTGCAGGGTTTCCTGCTTGGGCGGCCAATGTCGCGCGAGGATGCCCTGGCGCGAATTCTCCATGAGGCCTATCCCGCTCGGACCTTACGTGCCCGAAAACCAGCGCATGTATGACCGCCGAAACGCTTAGGCGTCCGTCGCAAATAATAGCCAAAAAAATTGATACCTTGTTGTCGGGAAGGGTAGTTGACCAACGTCCTTGGGTCAGCCCCGACAAGGGCGTGACACCAAGAACCGTTCCAAGGAGACCAACATGACCGATGCAACAGAACAATCCCAGCAGCCGCGCGTGCCGGTTCGCGGCGGCGTCGTAGCCTATCTGACGGTAGATGGCGCTGTGAAGGCAGCCGAATTCTATAAGCGTGCCTTCGGTGCCGAACAGGCCTTCATGTATCCGGTCGACGAAAAGGGCCGGACCATGCACATCCATCTCTACATCAACGGCAGCTCGGTCATGCTCGGCGATGCTTTTCCGGAATATGGCCATGCGCTGGAAAAGCCGCAGTCCTTCACGATGCAGCTTGTCGTCGATGACCTCGATTTCTGGTGGAAGCGTGCCGTCGATGCCGGAGCCGAGGTCGTCGTCGAGCCGCAGGTGATGTTCTGGGGCGATCGCTGGGGTCAGCTCCGCGACCCCTTCGGCGTCGCCTGGGCGATGAATGCGCCGGTCAACGGCTGACGATATGATGCCCTCGGTGTTTGTGGCGCCGAGGGCAATTCTTTTGATCCCGCTGTGAAGACGTTATTGTGCCAGTAGGGTCTGCGTCAGAGGATGCTCAGCGTCCGTTAAACCGTCCAGAACCGAATAGTGATGCTTGTCCGGCTCGACCACGACCTCGGTCGCCGCGCCAAGCCCCGTCCAAATATTGGCGAGCAGCGCGTTTTGGCGGATGAATTCGGCGCGCTCGGCACCGCCAACCCAACAGGTGAGGCGGATGGCCTCGACCGGCTCGAGAAGAGCCGGGCTTTCGGTTCTTGCTTCGGCGTCATCAATGCGAAGCTGCGCGTTCATGCTGCGCTTCATGATCGGGCGCAGGTCGTGAAGACCGGAAATGGCAAGCACATGCCGGATGCGCTTGAGGATCGCCTCGGCAAGCGGTGATGTCGTCGTCATCATGCGGGCTACGAGCTGACCGCCGGCCGAATGACCCGTCAGAACAATGGGACCGCCGACGAGTTCGGCCGCTGCCGTGATTGCGGCGGCAATCTCCTTGCCGATCCCGCCGATGCGATTTTCCGGGCAGAGCGTGTAGGACGGGATCGCGACGGCATAGCCGGTCGCAATCGAGCCGGCGGCCAGGTGCGACCAGTAGCTTTTGTCTAGTTGCAGCCAGTAGCCGCCATGGACGAAGACCACCAATCCCTGCGGCTGGCCTTCGGGCAGAAGGAGATCGAAGCGGTTGCGCTCTTCGGGACCATAGGCCAGATCGAGTTTTGCGCGTCCCGCTGCCGTCAGGCTGTCACGGAAAGCTTTCGCCGGCTCGACCCAGGCGGCCGGCCATTGATCACCGTCGACGATATAGGCGCCGTTGGTATAGGCTGCGTCCCAATCGGTGACCCTGAAGTAACTCATGTTCAGCTTCCTCTCTCCAGCTGCCGACGCGTGTAGATCAGGTCACGGCCGCCCGCACCGCAAAGCGCGCGTCCTTCCATGATCCGTTGCTCAGGATTTCCTCAAGCACTGTCACGGCGCGCCAGACGTCGCGATAACCGACATAGAGCGGCGTGAAGCCGAAGCGCAATGTCGACGGTGCGCGGAAGTCGCCGATAACGCCGCGCTCGATCAGGGCCTGCATGACCTCGTAGGCATTGCTGTGGATGAAGGAGACCTGGCTGCCGCGCTTCTCGCTGTCACGCGTCGTCTCGAGCTCCACACCATATCGGCCGCATTTGGCTTCGACCAAACGGATGAAGAGATCGGTCAGTGCTACGCTTTTCCGGCGCAAGGCTTCCATATCCACCTCGTCCCAGATGGAGAGCGCCCCTTTCAGAGCCCGAAGCGACAGGATCGGTTGCGTGCCGCAGAGGAAACGCTTGATACCGGCATCGCCATCGAAGCTCCGTTCGAAGGCAAAGGGGCGGGCGTGGCTCCACCAGCCGCTGAGAGGCTGAACGATCGATGCGTGATGACGCTTTGCGGCATAGATGAAGGCCGGAGCGCCTGGACCGCCGTTCAGATATTTGTAGGTGCAGCCGACTGCAAAATCGGCACCGGCACCATCGAGATCGACGGGCAGAGCGCCGGCGCTATGGCACAGATCCCAGATGACGAGTGCGCCTGCCGCCTGAATGCGCTTTGTCAGCGCCGCCATGTCGCGCAGCTCGCCGCTCTTGTAGTTGACATGATTGACGAGGACGACGGCGACGTTCTCATCGATCAAATCCTCGATGGTGTCGGCATCGCGGCCTTCAAGACGTAGCGTGACACCGGGTCGCGTCGAGACGACGCCTTCCGCCATGTACAGATCGGTCGGGAAACTGTCGCCCTCCGCCACGATCACGTTGCGATCCGGTCGCATCGCGAGCGCCGCATGAAGTGTTTTGTAGATGTTGATCGAGGTGGAGTCGGTCACGATAGTCTGGCCTTCGGCAGCACCGATCAGCCGGCCGATGCTATCGCCGAGTTCCAGCGGCAGATGAAACCATCCGGCGCTGTTCCAGCTGCGGATCAGGCCGTTGCCCCATTCCTCCATGGCGGCTTGACGCACTTCGGCAAAGACTTCGTGCGAGGCAGCGCCGAGCGAATTGCCGTCGAGATAGATGACGCCGGCGGGCAGGGCAAAGCGGCTGCGAAAGACGCGCAGTGGGTCGGCCTCGTCCATGGCCTCGACGGCCGCGAGATCGGGAAGGCTATCCATAATGTCGTTGCCTCGTAAACTTATTCGCGAATGGTTTCTCGGGTGGCGGCTCCGCCGCGGCTGCGGCGGATGCTCGGCAGCGCCAGCATGATCAGCACGAACAGGCCGGTTGCAAGCTTCAGGTTCGGCGGTGGCATGCCGGCGGCAAGGCACAGCGACACCAGCTGATAGTAGATGATGGAGCCGACGAACGGCGCCAGTAGCTGACGCAACACGGTCTGTTTGCCGGTAAAGGCTTCGCCGATCATGAGCGCGGCAAGACCGTTGATCAGGATGCCGATACCCATGTTGACGTCGGCAAAGCCTTGCGACTGGACCATGAGTGCACCGCTCGCCGCGGAAAAGGCGCTGGCGATGCCAACGCCGCCGATGGTGGCGGCCCAGACATTGATACCCTGCGCCTCGGCCATGTCGGGATTGGAGCCGACGGCACGCATGGCCGTGCCCTTTTCCGTCTTGAAATAGAGATTGAGGGCGATCAACACGATGACGGCCAACAGGCCGGCGATGACGATCTTGCTCGCGGGAAAGCCCGGCGTCGTGAAGGGTACCCAGTCGAATACGGTCGGCGAGCCGAAGACGGAGAGGTTCGATTTGCCCATGATGCCGAGATTGACGCTGTAGAGCATGGTCGACATCAGGATGCCGGCGAGCAGTGTATGGATGCGGAAGCGCAGGTGAATGAAGGCCGTGCAGCAGCCGGCGGCAAGGCCCACGACGAAGGCGACGGCGATCGCCAGCGGCGGCGCGACCCCGGCGGCAAGCAGGATGCCGCAGACACAGCCGCCGAGCGGAAACGCGCCTTCGCTGGTCAGGTCCGGAAAGCTCAGCATCCGGAACGGGATCATGATGCCAAGGACGACGAAGCTCAGAATGAAGCTCTGGGCCAGTGTGACCGGGATGAGCGAGACGAAGCTCGAAACGGTTGTCTGAATGAAGTCCATCATGATCTCAGCTCACCAGCAGCATTCGGTCGGTCTTGACGGCGAAGTGACCGATCAGCTCGGGCACGGTGATGCGCCGCTTGCCGTCCCCGGTAATTTCGAGATGGACGCGGCCGGCATCGAGCATGATGATACTGTCGCCGAAATCGACGGCGTGCTGCATGTTGTGCGTCACCATCAATGTCGTCAGCTTGAGCGCCTCGACCGTGCGCACCGTTGCCTGCATGACGATATCGGCGGTGCGCGGATCGAGCGCGGCTGTGTGTTCATCGAGCAGCAGCACGTCTGGCGAGCCGCCGACCGCCATGATGAGCGACAGTGACTGGCGCTGTCCGCCCGAAAGAAGTTCCACCTTGGTGTCCAGCCGATTTTCCAGGCCGAGCCCGAGAACGGCGAGGCGCTCCTTGTAGTTGGCCAGGCGGGCGGCGTTCAGGCCTGGACGAAATCCTCTGCTCTTGCCGCGCAGTTCCGCCAGAAGCATGTTTTCACCAACCGTCATGCTGGCGGCGGTGCCCTTCATAGGGTCCTGGAACACGCGGGCCAGACGCGCGGCGCGCTTGTGGACCGGCATGTTCGTCACGTCGTTGCCGTTGATCAGGATCTGACCGGAATCGAGGCTGAGAGCGCCCGAAATCGCGTTCAGCATGCTGCTCTTGCCGGCGCCGTTCGAGCCGATCACGACGCCGAATTCGCCTGTTTTAAGGGAGAGCGTCAGGCCATTGAGCGCGACCTTCTCGTCGGGCTGGCCTTTGTAGAAAACCTTGCGCGCGGATTTGATATCCAGCATCCGTGCCTCCCCTGCAGTATAGGGTTATGAAATGGCGGCATCCCTGACGCCGCCATGGATAGAATTATGCAGTAGAAGATGCCGCCTATTACTTCGTGAAGCAATTGCAATCGGCAAGCGAAGCCGGAACCTCGGCACCGAATGCCTTCAACACGGTCTTGTTGATCAGCGGCGCGTGGTCCTTATAGGCAGGAACGGAGGGCTTGATCGTCTTCGGATCGGCACCCTTCAAAATCTGCGCGGCGATCTTGCCGGCGTTTTCGCCAACCTGCTCGTAGTTGACGGCAAAGCTTGCCGGAACGACGCCGTTGCGAACAGCCGCGTCGTCGGAGTTGACGATCGGGATCTGTGCCTGGCGGGCGGCGGCGGCAACGGCGGGGATTGCGGGCTGCAAGAGGTTGGAAGCGGGCGTGTAGATGACATCCGCCTTGCCCGCGAGCGATGCGATGCGCTGCTGGATGTCATTGACATTGTCGACGCCGACGGGAACCACTTCGAAGCCGGCTGCCGGAGCGGCGGCCTTAACCTTGTCGAGCAACGCCACGTCGTTGGCCTCGCCCGGATTGTAGGGAATACCGATACGCTTGGCATTCGGAAGCAGCTTCTTGGTAAAGGTCAGGATCGCGGAGATGTCCTGCAGATCGCTCGAGCCGGTGATACCGACGTCGCCTGCATCCCAGGACGGGACGAGCTTGGCGGCGACGGGATCGGTGACGGCGGTAAAGACGATCGGAATGCCTGAGCCGGCGAGCGCCTTCTTGGCGATCTGCGAAACCGGCGTGGTGACCGTGTATATCAGCTTCGGATGTTCGGACTGCAGCTTGGCGATCATCTGCGGAACGAGCGAGGCGTCGAAGCTCGTATTGCTCTCGGAATAGACGACATCCTTACCTTCGACGAAGCCGTTGTCGGCGAGCGCTTTCTTGAAGCCGGCGATCGAAGCATTGAGCTGCGGATGTTCGCCGAAATTGGCGATTGCGATCTTGATCGGTTCGGCCGATGCCGTTGCGACACTAGCGACGAACGCGCCGGCAACGACGAGGCCGGAGAGCCATTTAGATGTAGATCTCAGCATATTTCCTCCCGGATAGACAAGGAGCCGTGTTCCATCGGCTCTCTTGACGCGGATCATAGCGACTGCCGCAAGACTGTCAATTTGCGATATATGATATTCACGATAGAGAGGTTTTATATATAATTTCGGCGGCAAATGATTTTATATATAATCCGAGCCTGAGGGAACTGGGACGAGGATCATGCAAGACACGGATGCCCTGAGCAAGACGGAGGCGGCTTACTGGCTGCTGCGGCGCGACATCCTCAATACCCGGCTAAGGCCGGGTGCATCGCTGAGATTGAGCATGCTTCGGGACACCTACGGCGTGGGCTGGACGCCGCTGCGCGAGGCGCTGTCGCGGCTGGAAGCTGAAAAGCTGGTTACCGCTGTCAGCAATCGCGGCTTTGCGGTCGCCCCAGTATCACGTGCCGAACTGGAGGATCTGACGCGGGCACGTATGATCGTGGAACTGCCGCTTTTCATGGAATCGATCGAGAAGGGCGGGCCGGATTGGGAATCAGCTGTTGTGACGGCGCATTACCGCCTGTCACGTTGCAAGATCGTGCTCGGCTCTACCTCCGACGAAGTGGCGGACGAATGGGACGAGAAGCATAATGCCTTTCATGCCGCACTTGTCAGTGCCGCGACATCGAACTGGCTTCAGCGCTTCCGGTCCACCATCGCGGATCAGCTTCGCCGCCACCATCGTTTTCTCGGTCTGGCACCGACGCAGCGCGCGGCCGCCGGCCTCTCCATCGGCTACGAAGAAGCTGCCGCCGCCCTGCAGGACGCCATGGCGATCGAGCATCACACGGCCCTGATGGACGCCGCCCTCGACCGCGATATAGAACGTGCACGCGCTCTGATGACCGAGCATATCGGCTATACGCTGCAGGTTTATATCCGCTCGGAATAGCTGTGGGATCATCCGTTAGTGTTCGCCAATCCTGCGATGAAGTGATGGAGGCGATTATCTTGTCAGGATTCGTCTGGAAGATCCGGAGCGATGATTGTCTGCTGCCTTGAGTTCGTTTGCGAACTCAAGAGCGGCGGCAGTTGATCAAGAGCCTCCGGCCGCGGAGGTCCTCGCCATTTGAGGCAGCCAAGCGCCCTTACGCGGCATCACGGCGTCTCGACGCGTTTGGAGCACGGCCTATTTGGGAGAGGCAGCCGACGAGGCTCTGTGATAAGGATGTGAACGCCTTTTTGGAAGTGACCCTGAACCTTTTCGCGAGGGAAGGCAGGGACCTAAGCCGCGGCGTTCAGCCCGTCGTCAGTTCATCGGCCTATTAGCCGCAAATATCGGACGTCCCGGCGGCATGGGCTATGATTGAGCTGGAGTTGAGAATTTGAATCTTGCAATTGCGCGCCCCGCGCACTCGGTCCCGATGGGCGCTCCGGCGCAAGGTGCGGGACTTGCCTATCGCCGGGATATCGATGGTTTGCGTGCCGTGGCGATTATTCCCGTCGTCCTTTACCACGCCGGTATTCCGGGTTTTAGCGGCGGCTTCGTCGGTGTCGACGTATTTTTCGTCATCTCCGGCTTCCTGATGGCCTCGCTGATTTCGGGCGAAATCGCTCGCGGTGAATTCAGTCTCATCCGCTTTTACGAGCGGCGCGTCCGCCGGATTTTTCCGGCATTGTTTGCAGTTCTAATCGCTGCATTCGCTGCGTCCTGGTTCCTGCTGATGCCGGCCGAGTTCGCTTATTTCGCGCGCAGTCTGAAGGCCGCGGCCCTGTTCACCTCGAATATCCAGTTCGAGAAGGAGAGCGGCTATTTCGACATTGGCGCCCAGATGAAGCCGCTGCTGCACACCTGGTCGCTCGCTGTCGAAGAGCAGTTCTACATTCTGTTTCCGCTTCTGTTATTGATCATCGACCGATTTGCGCGCCGGCACGCGATCTTCCTGCTGGCGTGCCTTTTGGCCGTCTCGTTCGCAGCAAGCACATGGATGCTGTTTCGATCGCAGGCAGACGCGTTCTATCTGCTGCAGTTTCGCGCCTGGGAGCTCCTGCTCGGCGCGTTGTTCGCCTTCAGGACCTTCCCCGTGCCGCGGCAGCCGATCATGCGGACAGGGCTGGCGTTCGGCGGGCTTCTTTTGATCGCTGCGGCGATCTTCGGTTTCAGCGATCAAACTTTGTTCCCCGGTCCGGCAGCCTTGCTGCCTTGCCTGGGTGCCGGGCTGATCATTCATGCCCGCGATGAGATTGGCCCGGCCAGCCGAATTCTTCGATCGAAGGCAATGGTGGGTGTGGGGCTAATCTCCTACTCCCTTTATCTGTGGCACTGGCCGATCATCGTCTTCAGCCGCGAGCTATCTGGAAAAGAGCTATCTCTGCCTCAGGGCGCCTTGATCGTCTTGGTCTCATTTGTCTTCGCCGTCCTCTCATGGCGCTTCGTCGAACAGCCGTTTCGCGGTCATTCCGCCCGTGTGACGCGTTGGCCATTATTTGCCGGCGCTGCGGCGCTCATAATCGCAGCAGTCGGCTTAGGCGACTATATCGCCCACCAGTCTGGACTCCCGGGTCGCCTGCCCGCCGATGTGCAAAAGGTCTATGCCGCCACGTACGATGAAAGCCGGTTCGGCGTGCCACCCTGCTTCGCCGAATCCGCCGAGACAGGACCGTCGGTGACAGACATCCGCGCTGGCAAGCTCTGTCCGCTCGGCGGCGAAAGTTCGGGCAAGCCATCTTTTGTCGTATGGGGAGATTCCCATTCCGGTGCGATGGCGCCGGCCATCGATGCTGCGGCGAGGCAGGCTGGTATGCAGGGGCTCTTTGCCGGCCATTCGTCCTGCCCGCCCCTGCCGGGCGTTAAACTGACGCCGCGCGGCGATACCGAACGCTGTGGCGCCTTCAATGGCGCCGTGCGGGATCTCGTCACATCGCAGCATATTCCGCTGGTCTTCCTCGTGGCCTATTGGCCGAAATACGTTCATGACGCCGAAATGCCGAATGAGGGACCGTATTTCGATGCGTCGGTGCCCCCGCCGCTGGAGGACCGATCCACCTCGATTGTCCAGACGCTTGATACTCTGCTGGCGGATTTGACCAAAGAGGGTACCAAGGTCGTGCTTGTTTCGGATGTTCCCGAGATGGGCCACTACATGCCGGAGGCGATCGCCAAGGCAATGATGCGAGGCACGTCGACGGATGTCGCTCCGCCATTTGATTATATCGAAAAGCGGCAGGCGCTCTCGCATCAAATCCTAAGCCGTCTGGCTGAAAAATATGGAGCCGCCATTATCGATCCGCTCCCGTCCATCTGCAACAATGGCCGCTGTGATGCGGTCCGAAATGGACTATCGCTGTACAAGGACGCAGACCATCTCACAGCAACCTTCGCGACGACGCTCAGCCCGCTGTACCTCCCGGTGCTTTCCGACGTCCGCAACTCACTGGCTGCCAGCAAGGCAACTCATTGATCGTTATCGTCATCCACTGTGGTCCAAACCGTGCGGATCAGCAGGACGATAAAATAGAACGAAACGAAGAGGATGAATGCCGCAATCCCATAATGGACATTCTCCATCAGCTTGGGATGATGCTTTTCCACCACCTCGCCAAGGTTATAGGCAACGATCACCAGAATGGTGAGCCCCGCCGATAGCAGAAAGGGCCAGCTCTTTTTGAAGAGTGTTGCAAGGCTGCGTAGCATCGGAACGTCCCTGGATGATATGCGCCGGATTTTTGAAGCATCTGTCTTCATGGGTTCATCGATCCTGCGCTGTCTCACGGCTGGGCCGTTCGGTGCTCGTCGCGGGCGGCAGTCCACACCTCGCGGGCGGCATCCGCGTTCATCGCAGCGATCGCAAGCCCGACGAGCAGATCGGGCCAAGCGGAACGCCAGAGGAAGGCTGTCACCAGGCCAGCGGCAATGATGGCGATGTTCGCAAGAGCATCATTGCGCGCTGACAGGAACGCCGCGCGCGTCAGGCTGCCGCTATGGTGACGATAGCGGGTGAGCATCAGCGCGCAGGAAAGATTGACGACGAGCGCGCCGAGGCCCGTCAATGTCAGCGGCAGTGGATCGGGTGCGACGGGGGTCATAAACTTCTGCCAGGCAGTCCAAATGGTGGCGAGACCAGGCACCAGCAATATGCCGGCAAGCGCCATGCCGACGCGCGCACGATTGCGAGCACTCCAGCCGAGCGCGACGGCAATCAGTAGATTGATGGAAGCGTCCTCTAAGAAGTCGACGCTATCAGCAAACAGCGAGACCGAGCCGATCGACAGCGCCACCGCAAACTCGACCCCAAAATAGCCGAGGTTCAGGAGAGCCACCTGCCTTACAACCCGCTTCAGACCTTCGCCCATCAACACCGTCATCATCACTCCTTGTCGTCCGCTGGCTTGGAGGTGTTGCTCCGGGTTTCCTCATGGGCCTCGAACACCTGCTTTGCGAAGCTGTCGAGTAGAGTCTCGCAGGCTTTTAGCCGCTCTTGCGCTGCGGCTGCGAGAGGGGCGCCGTAGAAGTCGAGCTTGGTGATTTTCTCGAGCCAATCCTGCAGCTTCTTCAGGTCGGCGTCGTTTTCCTCAAGCTCGGCATAGGAAAACTTGCTGGCCGCCGTTTCCTTGGCGATCTCCTTTTCGAAGTCACTGCAGCGTTCCAGAAACTCGTGATAGTGCTCATCACGATCCGCTTTGAAGCGGGCGGTCACTTTCTCCTGCTGGCTGGCATCGGCCGCGGCAGTTTCCAGGATGACGGCCTCGCCGCCCATCTCCACGATATCGTTTTCGAGCATCTTAAAGCGACGGAGATGTTCGTCCGCCTTCGGCAGCAGGCAGACGCCGTTCTGGATATAGACGGCGCCCATGCCTTTGATCTTGCGCCAAAGGGCCACTCGCTTTGTCGCGGGATCCGATGGAACCTTGTAGGTCAGCAACAGCCATGATGAGTCACTCATGGTTTTTGCCGTAATGTAACGACCGTTGCATGTCAATCGCTACAACTATAGACGCGTGCGTGAATGCCGATGCTGAACGACCCGCTTCGCCGTCAGCCCAGCCGCGCCAATGGCCATTGCCTCACCAGGCGTCACGATTTGCCGAGCACTTCGTCCTCATAAAGCTGGTCCATGCTGAGGGACGCAACTTCGGAAAATGCCGTCTGGTTGCGGACACGGCCGCCGCTGAGGATGACAACGTCGTCGCAGAAGGAGATCGTGCTGCGATGATGGCTGATTACGATCGTCGTGCGGCGACCGGCTCGCAATTTCAGCGTCTCGACAATGGCAGCTTCCGACAAGCCATCCATGGCGTTGGTGGCTTCGTCCAGAATGAGAATATCGGGATCGCGAACAAGTGCCCTAGCGAGAGCTATTCGCTGGCGCTGTCCGGCCGAAAGGCTCGCGCCCCTGTAGCCGACGAGTGTTGCGTATCCGTCAGGCAGTTTTTCGATGAATTCATGCGCTTCGGCAAGTCTGGCGGCCTCTTCCGCCTCGGCGCGCGAGGTATGCTGCCCATAGGCGATGTTTTCAAAAATGGTGCCGTCAACCAGTTCCAGGTCCTGGCTGGCAAGCGCGAGCCGGTTTCGCCATTGCGTGGGATCGATGCGGCTGAGCGGCAATCCATCGATCAGAATCTCGCCTTCGTCAGGTTCGACAAAACGGCAAAGGAGGTTCACGATCGTCGTCTTTCCCGCTCCCGATCGGCCGATCAGGGCAGTGGAGCGACCATGGCCAATTTCGAAACTGGTGGATCGCAGCACCACCGGACGCGCGGCGGAGCCAGGATATCGAAAGCTCACCTTGTCGAATTTTATCTCGCGGTTCAGTCGGGGAGCTGGCAGATCTCCCGCCGGCGGGGGCGGCTTGCCGGAGGCATCCAGCAGCCAGCGGACTTCCTCCAGCGAACCGCTCCAGCCTTGCACCTGGCTCCATGCCTGCTGCAGAGCGCGCACATGCGGCTGCAGCCTGTAGAGCAACACGACGAAGGCGACGATGATGGGAAAACTGACGTCAAACGACCAGGCGCTGACGACGACCGCGAGGAAAAGTGCGGAATGCAGCACCTCCGTCAGCGGCGGCAGCGCGCCTTGGCGAGTCTGCAGAATAAAGCCCGCCTTTCTCACCGCATTCGATGCGCCGTCGAACACGGCCTTTTCGCGCTCCTCCTGGCCGAAAATCCGGATCAGCCGTCCGGCATGAACGAGATGCAGCATTCTGCCGGCAAGTTCATTGTTGGAAGACGTGACCGTGCGGCTCGGCATCTTCAGGCCGGCGGAGAGGCCGGCATGCGCGGCCTGGACGAGGATGAGGCCGAGCGCGACGCAAAGCGTCATCTGCCAGGACAACAGCAGCAGAAAGGCAAGAAGAATAACGGTCGCCGACGCATTGACCATCGCCCCAAGAACCGTCTGTATGGCATCCGATGCCCGCCAGGATTCGTTGGAAATGATGTTGAGCAGCCGGCCTGGGCTTTCCTGCAGGAAGAAAGGATATCCGATCTTCAGGAGCCGATCGGCCAGCGCGCTGCGGATCGCGTGGCCGGCCTTGCCGTGTATGAAGTTGGTCAGCGCCGTATTGGCGAAGGCGAGGATGTTCTTGAGCGTGATCAGCACCAGGATGCAGGCGGCAATCACCATCATCCGCTGTCGCTCGTCCAGACCCGATCCGACTTGCTGGAAGAGAGCGGAAAGCCCGCTCAGCCCCGTCGAAGCCTTTTCGCCTCCGATGATGCCGAGCATCGGAATGATGAGGCCGATGCCGGTGCCTTCGAGTACGGCACTGATCAGGCCGAGAATGAGGACAACAGGCATGAGCCGGATCTGCCGGCCGAGCGCCTGCCGCAGGAGCTGCAAACCCGGCAGGAGGAGTTTCAGCATGGCGGATCTCTCCTCAATGAGCGGGTCGTCTGCTTGATCCGGTTCAGTTCCGGCCGAGGGCGGCTCGTTATGGCACATCGCGCGAATTCGAGTGCGCCCAGCACATTCATGAATATGATTGGCCAATGAGACAAGGAGACTTCCGGATCGAAGCGCGGCCCGCCCCACAATTCCTTCCAGGCCGAGCGGAAAGTCCAGCAGAAATGACGCAGCAGCCACGGCGCGCCAGACAGGTGCTTCAGACAGAGCGCGCCATTTCCAAGACTGTAGCTGCGATGAAGCCGTTCGATCGCCTCACGTTGGTTGCGGCCGTGATAATGCAGCACGTTCATGTCGGGAACATATTCGATCGGAATGCCAAGCTGAAAGGCGCGGACGAGGTAGTCGGTATCCTCGGCCGATTGCAGAACGCTGCCAGCACCGAAGCGCTCGTCGAAGCGGCCGATACGCCGGGCGACTTCGCGGTGCATCGTCATGTTGCAGCCGAGGATGAAGCCGCCCGGATGGACAGCCGGCGTAAAGCGGGCCGGCTCCGGCGATCGCTTGATCGTAAACGGCAGATCGAGCGCATTGCCGAGTTCAACACGGCCACCTCGGATGACCAGGCGTTCTCCGCCTGCGTAATGCCGCTCAAGATCCCGCAGATAGTGCAAGTCCACTTCGCAATCGTCATCGATGAAGATCAGGATGCGTCCGCGAGACCGCTCCATCCCTGCATTGCGGGCGGCGGCAAGGCCGCGGCGGCGCTCCGTCACCGGTATGATCGCCATGCTGGAGAAGGAGGCGATGCGGGCGAGCCGCTCGGCGGTATCGTCGGTCGAGCCGTTGTCGACCACCACCAGCTCGCTTGCCATCGAGGCATGCGCGCGACTGGCTGCCTCGATCGATCGGATGCAGGCCTCAAGCGCCTGGGCGCGATTGCGGGTGCAGACGATGAAGCTCGCCGTCGGCGCTCGGCCGATGGACGGGCGAGGGGGCCTTGCGGCGAGCTGCGCCTGCTCTTGCGGGATGTCAGAATCCGCGCCAGCCATATCAAGCAAGCCCTTGTTGCGGCAGCACGCTTCCTGCTGGCACCGATTGCCGATATCTTGCCAGGGCGTCGAGGCGCAGGCTCGCATCGCTCCAAAGGCGGCTGCACCAGGGCGCATAGGTGGCGACGCGAAGCCCATACCGTTCGCGACGCCGTATCGTGTGCCATTTACCTGTCTGTGTCAGGAACTGATGCGTCAATGCGGGCTGCTTCTCGTCCGCGATCAGCTGATAGAGGAAATAGAAGAAGCACATCAGCCCTTCCTCATAGCTTGCGGAAGCCCGCAGGCCACGTGCGGCGATCCTTTCTTCGATGGAGAGGAGGCAGTCGGCGGCACGAGCAACCGTGTCCTGCGTCACCGCCATACCGATATCGTGCAGGGCATGGGGATCATCGATCAACGATACCCGTTGGAGATTTTCCGCCGCGATCTTCAGATGCGTGAAGCGCATTGGCCGCTTATGTTTGTTGGTGACGCTCTCGTCGTGAACGCGATAGGCAACGAGGCTTTCGTCGATCATCGCGGCGGGGAATTCTCGGGTGATCCGCCGGAACAGATCGAAATCCTCCGCATGCACATAGCTTGCATTGTAGGTCAACATGTCAGCCGGAATGACCCTGCGGTTATACATCACGGTCGAATGCATGAAGACGGTGTAAAACATCGATAAAACATGCCAGTCGGCCGACTGATGGATCGGATTGGGCGTGCCGCGTACAACGCGATTGCCGATGAGCCGGTCGATGCCGGCGCCGCTGATCGCAAGCTCGGGCCGCTCACGAAACAGGGTAATCTGGCGTGAAAAGCGTGTGGGATAGGCGATGTCGTCGGCATCCATCCGGGCGATGAAATCGCCTTTCGCCATGGTCATGCCCTCATTGAGCGTCGCAATGAGGCCGCGGTTTTCACGCGAGACGATGCGTAGGCGATCGTCCGCTGCCTGATACCGTCGCAGGATATTCAGCGACCGGTCGGTGGAGCCATCGTCGATGGCAATGACGTCGAGGTGTTTGTGATCCTGTCGCAGGATGCTCTCGATCGCCGCGGCGAGATAAGGTTCGCCGTTATAGACGGGCAGCAGGACGGAAACCAGTGGGACGGTCATTCTTCAGCTCCCGCGCTATTGCAGATCAGAGGCTTGAACGGCTTCGCCGGGATCATGAGTATCGCGGCGAGAGAGCGTTGTTTCGTATATTTTCGCACCACGCCGCGGTTCCCATGGCTCGCCAGCTGCAGCCACCGGCAAGTTGTTGCGGGCGACATAGGGAAAGTGACGCTTGAAGCCGTTCAGCGGCTTTTCAAAAAGGCGCCATGAGATGGCAGCCACCGCCAGCGTCACGGCACTTCCGATGATCAGACGGCCGAAACCCTGTTGTGAGACGTTGACGGGAATCCAGGCTTGAGCCTTGACGATCAGAGAAAGGATGATCGGATGGAAGAGGTAGATGCCGTAGCTGATCCGTCCGGTTGCTGCCATCGGCGCGGATTCGAGCAGCTGGCCAAAACTGGATCGAAAGCCCAAGGAAGCGGTCCCAACCAACATGACGAGCGGCACGAGCGGAAAGACCTCCGAACCGATCCAGATGAACCAGTCGAGTACTGGAGCTATCGGATCAGGTCTCAGCCATAGTGCCACGCTGGCAGCGGCCATCAACGGCATCCAGCTCAGCCGCATCCATTGCGGCCAGGCCTGTGTCCTTTCGCGATAGACGGCGAGCAGAGCGCCGCATGCGAGCGCATCCATAGAGGCCGAGGGGAGCAGGTCGCGCACCAGCGAGGGCGTTCCCGTCAGCGGCCAGCAGAGGCGATAGACGAGCGAGCAGGCAATGACGGCAAGGCAGATGCCCCCGATCATCCGGCGCGGCGCCAGCAGGATTGCCAGCGGCCAGACGATATAGAACTGTTCCTCGATGCTGAGGCTCCAGGTATGGCACAGAACCCAAGGCGTCCATTCGCCGCGCAGGGCGTACCAGTAGTTTGCCAGGTAGAGCGCATGCCATTTCAGACTGCCGGTGCCGCGAACGCCTTCGAGATTGACGAGCCACACCAGCGCCAGAACTGCGAAATAGGGTGGAAATATGCGCAGCGCCCGGCGGATATAGAATGCCTTCAGGGCGGTGGTCGGCTGGTAGCGGGCATCGGCCCGTGCTTCCAACAACAGGCGCGTGATCAGGAAGCCGCTCAGTACGAAGAAGAGACGAACGCCGAGATGACCCCAGATGGAACCGTCGGCCGCGAAAAAATGTGCGTAGAGCACCATTGCAACGGCAATGGTTCTTAGGCCATCCAGTTGGCGATCGCGCATATTCGACATAGACACCCCCGGCTTTTCAGCCTTTTTCGAACCCTCTCGTTACAGCGCCAGCACCCCGATATTCCGCTGCTGCTTTTCTTTATGGCCTTCTCGCACCATCAACTTGCCAAGCGACCTATCGAGGCTTCCGGATCGATTCCGGCCAAACTTGGGCAGTTCGAGGCTGATAAGGCAGTGATCGATCACGTGTTTGAAACAATCGGCCATGTTTCTCGAAATATTGAACTATGGCCGCTTCGAGGGATGCAAAATTTTCGTCGTTCATTAGGTAAGGCTGGCCTGGATCGCGGAGAGCCGGTCAGGGGCCGTAAACGTAATCTTGGGCAGGACTTCGGTTGGTCAACCCTATGCTTACACTATGCAATTAGCGAAAGATTCCAGAGCCTTCAGACATCCATGCACTGCGGTATTGCGTACATTTTTCGCTTTTGCTTCGTTTTTTTCTATTTATGGTAGAAGAATTTATTTATGCGCCTTATGCGATGTTTCGATCGCACGAACGTTTGTTGCATTGCCGGATCATGAAAATGCACGGAACTGATGATGGCTGCCCGCGCGGGACAGTTGCGCGTTCTCGCGGAAAGGCGGGCGGGGCATGTCCGACGGCCATGCAAGTTCATCCTTGCTGCTTCATGGCGTTGGTTCTAACCCTATCAACTGCTAGAGAACGATGGATCGCTTCGACTTCCTGGGGATGAGTGTCGGGGCCGACACCCGAATGCGATCATCCGGCGGTATAGCCTCGCCTCCCAACAAATCGAGCGCATTTTCAGCAATCTGCTCGAAGGGCACTCGCAAGGTGGTCAGCGGCGTGGAAAGATGGCCGACGCTCGGAATATCGTTGTAGCCGACCAGCGAGACGTCGCCCCGTACCGAGAGACCCATACGCATCAGGCCCGATAATGCACCGATGGCTGTGTTGTCGTTTACCGCAAATATTGCTGTCGGCGCCTGCGGCAGATGCATGATTTTCTCGGCGGCTTCCGCTCCGGATTCAATTTTGCTGCTCGGCGCACTTGTCACCGTCGTATTCGCCGTGAAAACCAAAGGCCGGACGCTCGAAGAACTCTCTCCGTAATCCAGCCGCATTACCTGTTCCTTCTGATGAACGCGGGAGCTGCAGGCATTCATGCTCCATTCAGCCGTCTGGCTTCAGGATGATGGCACGGATGGAGGTTCGCTATGAAAATCTTTAACAATCTGCTTGCTGCATTTCTGGCTGTCGGCCTGTTGATCGGTGCGGGTGCTGCGTCGGCTGCACCGATGACGAACATGACGAAGCCAGAGGTCCAATCATCTGTTCAAACGGTCCGTTATCATCATGGTCGCCACTGGCACGGGCCGCGACATCACCGGCATCACCACTGGAAATCGCACCGCAGCTATCGGAGCCATTACTGGCGCGGCCATCATTATGGTTGGTACAAGCATCGTCACCACCACCGCCATCACCGCTACTATCGCTGGTGATCGCAGCTCGACGGAGTGGTAGTCTCATGACCAAATCGTCGCGCAACCTAAAGCCGAGCACCGGCGATATCGCCTGAACCGGCTCTGGAAGGCACTGCAGTTCGAAGGCATGAGGGCGTCTGCGACAGCAGGCGCCCTTGTCGCATGGATTTGCAAAGTCTGATGGTTGGTTGCCGGGCGGGTACAAGCCCGAGTTCAGATTGCGGGCAAGGGTAACCTCAAACACCTTGCAAAACCTGCCCGGTGTTCGCCGCACATGTGCTAGAAGCAACGTCGCGCCTGCCGATTCACGAACAAAATTGTACAATGGCACCGGCAACGACGCTTCGCTTCATATCGGGAGGTCCTCCCGAATTTCATGTCCGGGAGGAGGAATGCCAGAATGACCGATGATCCCTCGAAAGATGGTGCCGAGATGGATTTCCGGCAGCGCATGTCTTACGGCGACTATTTGCAGATCGATCGGATTCTGACGGCACAGCTCCCGCTCTCATCGGCGCATGATGAAATGCTCTTCATCATCCAGCATCAGACGTCCGAATTGTGGATGAAACTTGCGCTATACGAGATCCAGGCGGCGAGGAGGATGATCGCGGCCGATCAAACGCAGGAAGCGTTGAAAATGCTATCCCGTGTGGCTCGGATTTTCGAGCAGCTGAATTCCGCATGGGATGTCTTGAGGACCATGACGCCATCGGAATATACGCGCTTCCGCGACGATCTCGGCCAGTCTTCCGGCTTCCAGTCATGGCAATACCGGCTGATCGAATATGCGGCCGGAAACCGGAATCTCGCAATGTTGAAGCCGCACGAACATCGGCCTGATATTCTGGAGATGCTGGAAGCCGAACTTGCGCGTCCCTCGCTCTATGATGAAGTGTTGCGCCGGCTGGCGCGCACCGGCCTGCCTGTGCCGCAGGAGGTGCTGAAGCGGGACTTGCGTCAGGCATGGCAATTCGACGAGGGTGTTATGGCCGTTTGGGTGACGGTCTATCGCGACCCGTCGCGATACTGGGAAGCCTATGAGGTTGGCGAGAAGCTGGTCGACTTCGAAGACTATTTCCGGCGCTGGCGCTTCAACCATGTTACCACGGTCGAGCGCGTGATCGGTTTCAAGCGCGGCACAGGCGGAACAGCCGGGACCTCGTATCTGAAGCGGATGCTGGAGGTGGAACTCTTCCCGGAATTGTGGCGCGTGCGCACTGAACTTTAGCGTGGCTGAAAGCCTGACCGGCGTTGTCGAAGCGTGCAGCTTCACGTCGTGCATGGTTGTTGCCTATGCACGTGGCCTGCGACCATCGCCCAATTTTCAAAAGGTAAGCAGGTCGATCTGTGCTCCGCTATCGCAGGAGTCATGTGCCATTCCCATAGAGCAACAAACACGATTTCCATCCTCATCTCGCTTGGGAACAATTTCGATGCACTGTGGTTTGACAGCCCGAGGGGAGAGTAACGCCGGCCCCTCCAGCTCACAGCTTGCTGGTGAGCTACTTCCTGAGGCGCGTCACGAACTCGGCGATGCCGCTCCCTTGCCGAGCTGAGTTCGTGACGTGTCTACTTCCATTGGCAATTTAAAGTAGAATTAATTGCTCGAGCTTCGCCTTGATATGAAAGGTCGCCGTTCGACCGAATCGGAGTTTTCCGCGGAAAATTGGCGTGACGGGTAAAGTTGGAACAATCCGATGCCGCAAACGTAAGGAGCAAGGAGCGAATATTCGAGGGAGGCGGGATTTGTTCAGCGGAATGACACTGGATTATATCGACGTCGGTCCCGGCCTTTTACGCGTTCGCCACGGCGGCAACGGGCCGCCATTGCTGTTGCTGCACGGCCATCCGCGAACGCATATGACTTGGGGCCATGTCGCAGACCTCTTGTCTCCTCACTTCACGATTGTTTGCCCTGACCTCAGGGGATTTGGGCAGTCTTTCCAGCCCGTTGACAGCGAGGATAGCCGTTATTCTTCGAAACGGGCGAAGGCGCTGGACTGTGTAGCGCTGATGCAGGCTTTAGGGCATCGGACTTTTGCCGTGGCGGGTCATGACCGCGGCAGCTACGTGGCATTCCGCCTTGCCCTCGATCATCCCGAGATCGTCACCAAGGTCGCCGTAATCGACAGCATTCCGATCATCGAGCATCTCGAACGGATGGATTGGCGCTTTGCGCGTGACTGGTACCATTGGTTCTTCTTCGCGCAGCCGGAAAAGCCCGAGCAGGCCATCAATACCGACCCTCGGGCCTGGTACACCCGCATTCACCCTGATTTCATGGGGGAAGAGGCCTATGGCGATCTGCTGGCGGCGATCCACGATCCGGCGGTCGTCCATGGGATGATCGAGGATTATCGGGCAGGATTGACCGTTGATCGGGAAGATGAACTGCAGGACCGCCTTGCCGGTAAACGGATCGCATGCCCGTTGCTTTGCCTTTGGTCGACGAAAGACGATCTGGAATACTTCTTCGGCGATCCGAGGGAAATCTGGCGCTTATGGGCGGTGAATGTCACCGGTCACGGTATCGAAAGCGGTCACCATGTCGCGGAAGAAAATCCGGTCGATCTTGCAAACTCGCTCCAGCGTTTTTTGAGCGAGGAATGAAAAACTGGCCGCGGCTTAAGCTTCATGCAGGACGTGGGCGGCCCTCACCGCTGCCGATGCCCGGTTTTCGACGCCGAGCTTTACATAGATCTGCTCGAGATGCTTGTTCACGGTGCGGGCGGAAAGGCCGAGGATTTCGCCGATATCGCGGTTGGATTTGCCCTTAGCGAGCCACAGCAACACTTCGGATTCGCGCTGGGTCAGCGCAAAATGCCGGCGCAGGGCTTCGTCGTCGGCACGCTGGCTGGTGGCCGTCAGGCGAAAGAGATATTCGTCGGCGCCGATGGCACCGAGAAAGGTGAATTGCAGCGCCGCCTGGCCGCCATTGTTCATCGAAAGAAGATTGTCGCGAGCAGGGCCGAGCCGCTCGCGCTCCAGCATGAAGGCGGCGATATGTTTCGAGGCGAGCTCAAGGCCGTCGTCGCTGCCTGTGGCGGCATTGATCAGGCGGGTTGCCTGGGGCGTCGACCAATGGATGGCGCCATTGCCCTTGACCGCCAGGAGATGGCGGCCCGCGGCATCGAGCGCCACCCTGGCGCTTTGAGCCGAGCGGGCATTGCGCAGGTGGACCCGGATGCGGGCGCGCAGTTCGTCGATATTGATCGGCTTGGTGAGATAATCGACGCCCCCCGATTCCAGTGCGTGCACCACATGCTCGGTTTCGGTGAGCCCGGTCATGAAGACGACCGGAATCTGGGCGATGCCGGCATTTGCTTTCAGCCGGCGGCAAGTTTCGAAACCATCCATGACAGGCATGACGGCATCGAGCAGGATGAGATCGGGGGTGATGCGCTCGACGATGTTGAGCGCCGCTAAACCCGAGGTGGCGATCAGCACGGAAAAGCCGGATTGCTCGAGCGCGTCGGTCAGAAAACCGAGCGCCTCCGGTGAATCGTCCACCAGCAGGACTATGTCGCGGGGAAGGGCAGGCTCAGCCAATCTGTTCTACCTTTTCAGTGTCGAAGCTGCGCAGCACCTTCAGGAAACCGTCGAGATCGAAAGCCTGGACATGGGCGCGCAAGGCATCGATGAAGGGTTTGTTTTCTTCAAGTTTCGCAAGATCCGCAAGCTTTGCTTCGATTCCCCTGACATAACCGATCTCGCCGAGCCGCAGCAATTCGCGGACATGCTCGATCCCAGGGCTTTTCAGGGGCGGTGGCGGCTTCGGCGCGGTCGGGATAGAAGCATCGGCATAGATCCATTTCAGCCCGAGATGCAGCGCGAGCTTGTCGCGAAGCTGACGGATGTCGAGCGGTTTGGAGATGGCGTCGTTATGGCTGTCGTCGCTGTCGGTCGCCGCAGCAGCGTCACCGATATTGGCGGACAGCATCAGGATCGGCGCCGTCTGGCCGTTTTCCCTGAGCCGTGAGACGAGCTGCCACCCGTTCATGCCGGGCATGGAAATATCGACCAGGAACAGATCCGGCTTGATCCCCTCGATCAGCGTCAGGCAGTCCGGCCCGCCGGCGGCGGTGAGCACGATGAAATCGAGTGGCGACAGTATCTCGCGCATCAGTTCGCGATGATCCTCATTGTCGTCCACGACGACGATGGTGCGGCGTGGACCTTCGTAGCCGACGATACGCTGCTCCTGTGCCGGCGGCTTCATCGGCCGGATCACCGCAGATAGCATTAAGCGTACCCTGAAGGTCGAGCCCACGTCTTTCTCGCTTGAGACCGAAATCTCGCCACCGAGCGTGTTCGTCAGCAATTGTGTGATGGTGAGACCAAGGCCGAGGCCTGGCATTGGTCTGATGCTGTCGGCTTCGCCGCGCTGGAAGGGCTCGTAGATACGGGTAATGTCCTTTGCCGCAATGCCGCGGCCGGTGTCGGAAACGGTAAAGGTCGCGACCTGATTGCGGTAACCCACCTCGAAGCGGACGGTTCCGGCATCGGTGAACTTGATGGCGTTGGAGAGCAGGTTGACGAGGATCTGGCGCAGCCGCTTCTCGTCGGTGCGGACATAGTCGGGCAAGGCGGCGGCGCGCTCGTGGACGAAAGCCAGCCCCTTTGCCTGTGCCTGCGGATGGAACATGTCGATGATTTGATCGAGAAAATCCTGGATATTGATCTCGTTGGAATAGACCTGCAGGCGGCCCGCCTCGATCTTCGAAATATCGAGCAGCCCGTCGATCAGGCCGGAAAGATGCTCGGCGCTGCGGCGGATGACCTTCAGCGAGGATTGTCGGGGTGCCGGAATGGTCTCGTCTCGCTCCAGGATCTGCGCGTAACCGAGGACCGCATTGAGCGGCGTGCGCAATTCGTGGCTGAGGCCCACGACATAGCGGCTCTTGGCGCGGTTTGCCGCCTCTGCCGCCTCCTTGGCACCCTGCAGGGCAGCGTCCGTTTTCTTGTGGGCGGCAATTTCCTTCAAAAGCAGCGTGTTCTGGCGCGAGGATTCCTCTTCGGCGACCACGCGGCTGTCATGGGCAAGCACATAGAACCAGCATGCGACGCCCGCGATGACGGCAAAGACGAAGAAGACGATGAGGATGGTGCGGTCGACCACGGCAGCGGTCTCGGGAGAGGCGGCGCCGACCTGATGCGCGATCATTGCAAGAATAGCGCCCATGGCGGTCAGCGCCAAGACAACGGCAATTCCATAGCGGCCGAGGCGCGTCGCGAGCCTTGCGACGATGCTTTCCGGCAGCAAGGTTTTTGCGACGGTGGCGACCTGCGTGTTGAGCCGGGCCTTCGGCTTGCACATGTCGTGGCAGCGGCTGTCGAGCGAACAGCAGAGCGAGCAGATCGGCGCGGCATAGGCCGGACACCAGGCCATGTCCTCCGGCTCGAACGGGTGCTCGCAGACGGAGCAGGTGATGGTGGTCAGGTTCTTCCAGCTCTGCCGCGGCTTGCGCGCGAGATAATATTTGCCCTTGGTGATCCAGGCGATAGCAGGTGACGCGCTGAGCGCGACGATCAGGGTGATATAGGGCGCAAGCGAGGCGGCAATCGAACCGAAGGCGCCGAAATGCGCGATGAGAGCGATGGTTGCCGAAAGCGCCATTGCGCCCAGGCCGACCGGATTGATGTCGTAGAGATGCGCGCGTTTGAACTCGATGCCGGGAGGTGCAAGCCCGAGCGGCTTGTTGATGAAAAGATCGGCTGAGACGGTGCAGAGCCAGGCCATGGCGATGATCGAGAAAATGCCGAGCGTCTCCTCCAGCAGCCGATAGATGCCGAGCTCCATCAATAAGAGCGCGATGGCGACATTGAAGACCAGCCAGATAACGCGGCCTGGATGGCTATGCGTCAGCCGCGAAAAGAAGTTCGACCAGGCGAGCGAGCCGGCATAGGCGTTCATGACGTTGATCTTCAGCTGCGAGATCATCACGAAGGCGGCCATCAACAGCAATGCCGCATTGTGCCATGGGATCATGTAGCCGAAGGCGGTCAGATACATCTGTGCGGGATCGGCAGCACGGTCGGCCGGCACGCCTGACGTCAGAGTCAAGACGACAAGGAAGGAGCCGGCGAGCAGCTTCGGCGCCCCGATGATGACCCATCCGGGTCCGGCGAGGAAGATGGCCAGGCGATGGCGCCATTTGCGGTGACCCTCCGGCGGCAGGAAGCGCAGGAAGTCGGCCTGTTCGCCGATCTGCGACATCAGCGCCAGGATGACGGCGGAAGCGGCGCCGAATTCCACCAGGTCGAAAGGAGCGGAGCTGCCCGGCGCGCTTGCTGGATGATGAATGCCGGCAAAGGCCCGCCAGAGGTCGAATTTTTCCCAATCGGCAAAGGCGATGAAGACGAAGGGCAGGATGTTGAGAACGATCCAGAAGGGCTGCGTCAGCAACTGGAACCGGCTGATGAGGCGCACGCCGTGGGTGACGAGAGGGATCACCATGACGGCGCTGATGATATAGCCGATCCAAACGGGTATGCCGAGTGTCAGCTCCAGTGCTCCGGACATAATCGAGGCTTCGATCGCAAACAGCATGAAGGTGAAGCTGGCATAGATCAGCGAGGTGATGGTCGAGCCGATATAGCCGAAGCTCGCTCCGCGCGTCAGAAGATCGATATCGACGCCGTGGCGGATGGCATAGCGGCTGATCGGCAGGCCGACTGCAAGCATGGCGAGGCTTGCGACGATGATGGCGTAGAAGGCGTTGGTGGTGCCGTAGGAGAGCGTGATCGTGCCGCCGATCGCCTCCAGCGCCAGGAAGGAAATGGCGCCGATCGCGGTTTGCGAGATGCGTTGTGAAGAAAACTGGCGGGCGCTCTTGGCGGTGAAACGCAAGGCGTAGTCTTCCAGCGTCTGGTTTGCGACCCAGCGATTATATTCGCGTCTTACCGGAATGATGCGTTGCCGCGCAGCCATGCTTACCCTTCAGCAGTCCCGCCATCGTCACCTTGGCGGTCCGATGACGTCGTAACATGGATCGATGCCGTGCTTAAGGGCGTCGGAGTGCTCAAAGCTGCACATTTCGCCCCGGCGTCTACGTCATTTTACGTATGTGGTTTCCTGAGGGCGCGCCGGATAGTCGCGGAAGGCAGCGGCTAATCCTTGTTTACCGGCCGTTGCGGCAGACAAAAAGAGGGGAACCACGGATGAAATTCAAGACTCTCGTCTCCGGCGCGCTGCTCGGCGCCATCATGTCCACCACAGCATTCCACGGCGCTTTCGCAGCCGACGACACCATCAAGGTCGGCGTCCTGCATTCGCTGTCCGGCACCATGGCGATCTCGGAAACGACGCTGAAGGATGCGATGCTGATGCTCATCGACGAGCAGAACAAGAAGGGCGGCGTTCTCGGCAAGAAGCTCGAGCCCGTCGTCGTCGACCCGGCCTCCGACTGGCCGCTCTTTGCCGAAAAGGCGCGCGAACTGATCCAGAAGGACAAGGTCTCGGCCGTATTCGGCTGCTGGACCTCCGTGTCGCGCAAGTCGGTACTGCCGGTCTTCAAGGAACTGAATTCGATCCTGTTCTATCCGGTGCAGTTCGAAGGCGAAGAGTCCGAGCGTAACGTCTTCTACACCGGCGCCGCCCCGAACCAGCAGGCAATTCCCGCCGTCGACTATCTCATGAAGAACGAAGGCGTACAGCGCTGGGTGCTTGAAGGCACCGACTATGTCTATCCGCGCACGACCAACAAGATCCTCGAAGCCTATCTGAAGTCCAAGGGCGTCAAGGACGAAGACATCATCATCAACTACACGCCGTTCGGCTTCTCGGACTGGCAGACGGAAGTCTCCAAGATCAAGGCTTTCGGCGCGGCCGGCAAGAAGACCGCCGTCGTCTCCACCATCAACGGCGATGCCAACGTTCCCTTCTACAAAGAACTGGGCAACCAGGGCGTTAAGGCCGAGGATATCCCGGTCGTCGCCTTCTCGGTCGGCGAAGAAGAGCTTGCCGGTGTCGACACCAAGCCGCTTGTCGGCCATCTTGCCGCCTGGAACTACTTCCAGTCCGTCGACACGCCCGCCAACGCTGCCTTCATCAAGGAATGGCATGCCTATACCAAGAACGACAAGCGTGTGACCAACGACCCGATGGAAGCCGCCTATATCGGCTTCAACATGTGGGTGAAGGCTGTCGAGAAGGCCGGCACGACCGATCCGGACAAGGTGATCGACGCGCTCGTCGGCGTCGCGGTGCCGAACCTCACCGGCGGCACCGCCACCATGATGCCGAACCACTACATCACTAAGCCGGTCCTGATCGGCGAAGTGCAGGAAAACGGCCAGTTCGACGTCGTTTCGCAGACCCCCGCCGTGGTCGGCAAAGAATGGTCCGACTATCTGCCTGACAGCAAGGACCTGATCTCGGATTGGCGTATGCCGATGAACTGCGGCAACTTCAACGTCACCACCGGTAAGTGCGGCGGCAAGGGCTCCTGATATCAGCCGACGCAAGATCGCCGCGGGCAGGCTTTTCTGGCCGCGGCAGCTTGAGGGGACTAGCGCAATGTTCGACAAATTCGTTTACCGCATCGCCCTGGCGCTGGTCGCCGGCTTCTGCCTGATGCTGGCGCTGACGGCGACAAGCCTGCGCGCCCAGGAAGACACCCACGGCCTCATCAATTCCCTCGGCCAGGCCAATTTCCAGAAGGCCGGCGATATCGTCCAAAGCCTTGCGAAGTCAGGCGATCCCAAGGTCGTGCCGGCATTGCAGGCCTTTTCCGACGGTGATCTTTATATAAGAAAATCCGACAATCAGGTGTTTATCGCCAAATCCTCCGGCGACATGATGGATCTGGTGGATCCTTTGACCGGGCAAGCGGCCGGTCAGGAAGCCAAGGACAATCTCGGCAAGATCAAGATCAACAACAATCTGCGCCGTGCCGTTCGCGCGGCTCTCGGCAGTCTGACGCTGATGAGCCCGGATCGTGCGACGCGCCTGGAGGCGGCGCAATCCATTCTGAAGGCACCGAGTGCGGATTCGCTTGACGCCGTCGAGACGGCGCTGCAGAGCGAGAAGGACGCGGACATTCGCGGTGTGCTTGAACGCGCAAGGGCGGTTGCCGTGCTTAGCTCGGACCGTCCGATCGAAGATAAAAAGGCGGCGATCGAGACGATCAAGAACGAAGGCGGCCGCGATGCCATCGGCATTCTCTCATCGGTTTCCGTCGACGATAGCCTGAAACCCGCTGTGGCTGCCGCCATTGCCGGCATCCAGGATCAACTGAAGTTCTGGGATGCGGTGCAGAACGTCTGGTACGGCCTGTCGCTCGGCTCCGTCCTGCTGCTGGCCGCCATCGGCCTTGCGATTACCTTCGGTGTCATGGGCATCATCAACATGGCGCATGGCGAGATGGTGATGCTCGGCGCTTATTCGACCTTCGTCGTTCAAAGCATCATCCGCACCTCCTATCCCCAGCTATTCGACTGGTCGCTGGCGATTGCCCTGCCGGTCGCCTTCGTCGTCACCGGCGCCGTCGGTCTCGTCATCGAGCGCGGCGTTATCCGCTTCCTCTATGGCCGCCCGCTCGAAACGCTGCTCGCTACCTGGGGCATTTCGCTGATCTTGCAGCAAGCGGTGCGCTCGATCTTTGGGCCGACCAATCAGGAAGTCGGCAACCCCTCCTGGATGTCGGGTTCGTTCGACCTCGGCTATCTCTCGATCACCTGGAACCGGCTCTGGATCATCGTGTTTTCGCTCGCTGTCTTCGTGGCACTCCTGCTTCTCCTCAAGCGCTCGGCCTTTGGATTGCAAATGCGGGCGGTGACGCAGAACCGGCGCATGGCGTCTTCGATGGGGATCCGCACCTCCTGGGTCGACGCCTTCACCTTTGCGCTGGGGTCCGGCATCGCCGGCATGGCGGGTGTGGCACTCTCGCAGATCGACAATGTCTCGCCGAACCTCGGCCAGGGCTACATCATCGACAGCTTCATGGTCGTGGTGTTCGGCGGCGTCGGCAATCTCTGGGGAACGCTCGTCGGCGCCTTCTCGCTCGGCATTCTCAACAAGTTCCTCGAGCCCTATGCGGGGGCGGTGCTCGGCAAGATCCTCGTCCTCGTCCTCATCATACTCTTCATCCAGAAACGTCCGCGCGGCCTCTTCGCGCTCAAGGGAAGGGCGGTGGAAGCATGATCACGGCCTTCATCCTTCGTTCGCTCGACCGCCGGATCAGCATCGCCATCGCGATCCTGCTTGCCGTGGCGGTGCTGGTGCCGCTGTCGAACCTGGCTCTGCCGGAAACGAGTGCGTTGCATGTGCCGACCTATCTCATGTCGCTCTTCGGCAAGTACCTGACCTATGCGCTGCTCGCCTTGGCGCTCGATCTGGTCTGGGGCTATTGCGGCATTCTCTCGCTCGGCCACGGCGCCTTCTTTGCGCTCGGCGGCTATGCGATGGGCATGTATCTGATGCGTCAGATCGGTTCGCGTGGCACCTACGGCAATCCGATCCTGCCCGACTTCATGGTCTTCCTGAATTGGAAGGAATTGCCGTGGTTCTGGTACGGCTTCGATCATTTCTGGTTCGCCATGCTGATGGTTCTCGCAGCACCCGGCCTGCTTGCCTTCGTCTTTGGCTGGTTTGCCTTCCGCTCGCGCGTCAACGGCGTTTATCTGTCGATCATCACGCAGGCGATGACCTATGCGCTGCTGCTTGCATTCTTCCGCAACGACATGGGTTTCGGCGGCAATAACGGCCTGACCGACTTCAAGGATATTCTCGGCTTCAATATCCAGGCCGATGGCACGCGTGCCGTGCTGTTCGCTATTACGGCCGTGTTCCTGGCGCTGGCATTGATGCTGTCTTCGGCCATCGTGCGTTCGAAGTTCGGCAAGGTGCTTGTGGGCGTGCGCGACGCCGAAAGCCGTACGCGCTTTCTCGGCTATCGTGTCGAGCATATGAAGCTCTTCGTCTTCGTCGTATCGGCCATGATGGCCGGTATTGCCGGCGCGCTCTACGTGCCGCAGATCGGCATCATCAATCCCGGCGAGTTTGCTCCTGCCAATTCGATCGAAGTGGTCATCTGGACGGCCGTCGGCGGCAGAGCGACTCTGATCGGTCCGATCATCGGCGCTATCCTCGTCAATGGCGGCAAGACTGTTTTCACCGGCCTGTTTCCCGATTTCTGGCTGTTTGCGCTTGGCGGCCTATTCGTGGCCGTGACGTTGTTCCTGCCGAGGGGCATCGTTGGCACCATCGCGCACTATTTCGGCAAGACACGCCGGCCGGCAAGCCCGCCGCCCAAGGCCGCGAAGGATGAAGCCCAAAAGTCCGTGCAGGCTGCGGAGTAGGACCATGATCCCGGATATCAAACCCAACAGCATGCTCTACCTCAACAACGTCTCCGTCTCCTTCGACGGATTCAAGGCTTTAAACTCGCTGTCGATCGTCATCGAGCCAGGCGAGCTCCGCGCAATCATCGGTCCGAACGGCGCCGGCAAGACGACGATGATGGATATCATCACCGGCAAGACCCGGCCCGACGAGGGCGAGGTATTCTTCAACGGCCAGGTCGATCTGACGAAGAAGGACGAGGCTGACATCGCCCAGCTCGGCATCGGTCGCAAATTTCAGAAGCCGACTGTCTTTGAAAGCCATACCGTCTGGGACAATCTTGAACTGGCGCTAAATCGGAACCGCGGCGTCTTTTCCACGCTCTTTTACCGCCTGATGCCTATCGATCGCGATCGTATCGAAGAAATCCTCGAGACGGTGCGGCTTTCGCATCGGCGCGACGAGCTGGCGGCCAATCTTTCCCACGGCCAGAAGCAGTGGCTGGAGATCGGCATGCTGCTCGCGCAGGAACCGAAGCTGCTTCTGGTCGATGAACCGGTGGCGGGCATGACGGATGCCGAGACGGCGGAAACCGCCGTGCTCTTGAAGGAAATCGCCAAGACGCGTTCGGTCGTGGTGGTCGAGCATGACATGGGCTTCATCCGCGATCTCGGCGTCAAGGTGACGTGCCTGGCGGAGGGATCGGTTCTGGCG
Source organism: Martinezella sp. CNPSo 3957 (assembly GCF_057784395.1). NCBI lineage: Bacteria > Pseudomonadati > Pseudomonadota > Alphaproteobacteria > Hyphomicrobiales > Rhizobiaceae > Martinezella > Martinezella sp. CNPSo 3957. The sequence continues at coordinate 127,634 of NZ_JBXSOU010000004.1, read as the reverse complement.
GAAGGCTCCATTGATTTCGTCAGCAGCGATCCGAAGGTGATCGAGAATTATCTGGGGCGGTGAGATGCTGACAGTCGAAAACGCAAATCTGCATTATGGCGCCGCTCAGGCGCTGCGCGGCATCTCCGTCAAGGCGGAGATGGGCAAGATCACCTGCGTGCTTGGGCGCAATGGCGTCGGCAAGAGCTCGCTCTTGCGCGCTGTCACCGGGCAGCATGCCTTGTCGGCCGGCACCGTTGCCTTCAACGGCGTAACGCTGAACGGCATGGCGCCGTTTGCGCGCGCCAAGCAGGGGATTGGCTATGTGCCGCAGGGACGCGAGATCTTTCCGCTTTTGACCGTGAAGGAAAATCTCGAGACCGGTTATGCGCCGCTCTCACGTCGTGACCGCAATATTCCGGATGACATTTACAGCCTGTTTCCCGTATTGAAATCCATGCTGTCGCGCCGTGGCGGCGACCTTTCGGGCGGACAGCAGCAGCAACTGGCGATCGGCCGGGCGATGGTGACGCGGCCGAAGATCCTGGTTTTGGACGAGCCGACCGAGGGTATCCAGCCGTCGATCATCAAGGATATCGGCCGGGCGATCCGTTATCTCAGGGATTCCACCGGCATGGCGATCCTGCTGGTCGAGCAATATCTCGATTTCTGCCGCGAGCTTGCCGACTACGTCTACATCATGGATCGCGGTGAGATCGTTCATGAGGGGCTGGCTGAAACGCTGGATACAGCGGAGGCTCGCAGGCATCTGACCGTTTGAATAACTGTCTCAGGTTCATTCATCTGAAGCGAGGCGTTGAGAAGGCGATACTACAGTCTAACCCTTGAGAGCTAGGCAGCCGAATTCGCAAAGTGATCCGCAGGCCCGCAGGATCCCAGAAACGGTCGATCGAACCTCTCAACTCTCGTGCCGTCATGCGTTCGAGGTGCGGCCCAAATCCTTTGGGCGCTTGCGGTGATTGAACGGACGACCCGCCCTTCTCGGCGTACCAAACTCCAATTCAAACCCCTCGACCCCTGGTCAAGTGCGCGACCAGACCGACGTTGACAATCATGCTCTCTTGCGGGGATACAGAGCGTCATGACGGAACACACTCGCGCTACCCATCCAAAGGCGGTCATGCGGCTCAAGCGCCCCGAAGACCACGTGAATAGCGTCACCAGTATGCTCGGAGGCGGCAAGGCGTGTCTTGACATTGCTCGGCAATTATCGGTGGCCGACCGACGAATTCAACACCATTACGAAATACTTCCGGCGGCATGACCGACCTATTGGCTTATTTCGGATTGTTCATGGCAGCCTTCGGTGCCGCAACGATCCTGCCGCTGCAATCGGAGGCGGTGCTTGCTGGCCTGCTTCTGACCGGAAGATACTCCGCGCTCTGGCTGGTGGTTACCGCCGGGGTCGGCAATATTCTCGGTTCGCTCGTCAATTGGATGCTGGGAAGGGGGATCGAACGATTTCGACAGCGCCGTTGGTTCCCTGTTGGTCAGGATACCCTCGATCGTGCGCAGGCATGGTACCGAAAATATGGAAAATGGTCTCTGCTTGCGAGCTGGGTGCCCATCGTCGGAGACCCGATAACGGTGGTCGCCGGCGTTCTGCGCGAGCCATTGCCAACCTTCCTGCTGCTGGTGACGATTGCTAAGCTCGGGCGTTACGTCATCGTGGCGCTGGCCACGATGAATCTGGCATGACATCTGACGAACGGATGTCGGCCGCCCGCCATCGTTGCCGTCCGGCTCCAACTCGCTATTCCTCATCGGGCATATGAGAATCGACGCCAAGCGTTTCGAGGTTGTTATGTACGCCCACGACACCCGGAACCGTCAGAACGATCTCCTCGAGCTTGCGCGCCAACGAAATCGTCTCGACGCGCCCCTCCAGCGTGATAATCCCGTGGACGCAATGCACTTCGATGTTGTCGCTCACGACTTTGCCGCTCTCTTCGAGCCGCTCGGTGATCTGTGCCTCCAACTCGTCGTCGTCAATTCTGCTGGCTGGCAAAGGAGCGACCGTATCCACCCTATCCTCGCGACCTGACGCGTCGGCGGTATCTAAGGTGAATCCTGTACTCGGATCTTCGTCGAAATTGGCCGGTGTGTCGCCGTAGGGAGTATTGTCGGGATGGCTTTCCAACGGATTGCCATCGACATCCGAATAGGGCCAGCCATCTCGAATTTCCCGATCCTCGTAATCGCGATAGTCTTCTTCGCGAGACAACGGGTTTGGTTTATGTGGCGGTGCCATGTTGACCTCCTTACAGCCACCTATCATCTGGAATGATCTAACAGCAGCAATGGGGAAATGTTCCCTTCGCTTGGCCGACGCAGGTCTTCGATCGACCCAATTCGTCGTGGCATCTGGCCGTTTGTGAAGTTTCGCGGCAGGTTGTCGCTCAGTCGGCAGCTAAAGGGGCGTCCGTTGAAATCGCGATCTGCCTTCCGGCAGGGAGTGAATACGAATGCCGATGGCTTGGGAATCTGATATCGAACGCCGTATTTCGTGGTCCTGGGTGTCCGCGAACCTGACCGCTACTTCCGACAGAAGTGCTTGCACGTTCGCGATCCGACGAAAGACGGAAATGCTCTAGAACCGTTCCATCTCTTGACCGACCTTCGTCAGAAATCGGCTACGGGACATGTCGGTCGAGCGGTTCATGTCGTAGTGAGCAAGGAAGACGACCGGGGCGAAGGGTTTGATCTGAGCGCGTAGCACGCGCTTGACGATCTTCTTCGGCGGATTGCCGGCGACGAAGGCGCGAAACGGATCGGCGCCATAGGTCAAGACAGCGCCAAGCTTACGGATATGCTGCAGCTTTGAGCGCACCTTGCCGTCGACGAGTTCGAAGGAGACGCCCGGGAGCCAGACCCTGTCGAAATAGCCTTTGAGAATGGCCGGAAAGCCGAAGTTCCAGACCGGCGTGACGATCACCAAAGCCTCGGCGCGTGCCAGCCGCTCGACATAGGATTTGACCGCCTCGGTATTGTCCGGATAATCATGGTAGATCACGCGGTCGCGACGCGATAGCACGGGATCGAAGCCTTCTGCGTAAAGATTGCAATCGTCCACCTCGTGGCCGGCACTCTTCAGGCTTTCGATGGTTTTCCGGTGCAGCGCTGCACCATAGCTTTCCTCGACTGGATGGGAATGAAGGACCAGAACCTTCATGAAGCCTCCATCAGCGCCGCAAGGCCGGGGAAGAGATAGTTCTTGCCGGATTTGAAGTCGAAATTCGGGTCGTCCCAGGCGATCATTTTGCCGGGATTGAGCAGGCCCTTCGGGTCGGTTTCCTTCTTGAAGGCAAGCTGGACCGCATCCGTCTGCTTCATGCCGCCTTCCTCCAGCGTATAGCGATGCGGATTGAAGATCGGGCAGCCGTGATCCTGGTGAATCCTGATGATCTCCTCGAGCCGAGCCTCGGAGGTATAGCGAACCAGCGGCAGGCCCGAGCATTGGATCTGACCGTCGAACTTGATGAATTCGAGATGGCCGGGCACCTCGTCGCCGAAGATTTCCACCATCTTCTGGACCTTGGCGACATGATCCGGCCCCGGATACTGCACCTGCAGATAGGTGATCGACGGATCGACCTTCAGGGCGCGCAATGTGGTGTGGTTCCAGGCAAGCTCATAGGCATGCGGAATGCCTTTCATGCTCTCGACCTTGTCGGAGCGGAAGGTGATTTCGCCCTTCTGCTGCATGGTGAAGGCGACGAAAGGATCCATCGAATGCGGCGCGATCATCAGCGCCACGATCGATTGCCCCTGACGGATGTAGGGCTTATGGCGGGTGAAATAATCTTGCGGGATGGGGGCGGCGATAGGCGCGATTTCTTTGACCAGAATGCCGTTGCACTTGGCGAGCGCGTCGGAAAAGCGCACGGCATCCATGAAGTCGTCATAGCCGACCAGCACGTCGATCCAATCATAGGCCGGCGCCAGCGGCATTTCGATTTCGGTGATGATGCCATTGGTGCCGTAGGCATGGCTGACTTTGGTCAGATCCCAGCCAGTGAGATCGAGCGTGCGAGGCTCCGCCTCCATCGTCACGACGCGCAGGCGCAGGATGTTGCCGAGATCGCGCAGGCCGCCCCAGGTGATCGAGCCGACACCGCCCGAGCCGCCGGCGATGAAGCCACCGATGGTCGCCGTCTGAGCGGTCGAGGGATGGAAGCGCAGTTCCTGACCCGAATGGGCCTTGGTCTGCCGGTCGAGCTCGGCAATGATGATGCCGGGCTCGCAGATGACGCGACCGGGATGGATCTCCTTGATCCTGTTCATGGCGGCAAGGTTGAGCACGATGCCGCCGGAAAGCGGCATGGCCTGGCCGTAATTGCCGGTGCCGGCGCCGCGCGGCGTGACGGGGACGTCATGCGCATAGGCGACCTTCATCGTCCGGATCACCTCTTCTTCGGTCTTCGGCGTGACGACGAGATCGGCCGTGACGTTGTCGAGCTGCGCCTTCAGGATCGGCGAATACCAGTAGAAGTCACGGCTCTTCTGGCGCACGAGCGCCGGATTGTCTTCGACGGCGATGCCTTCGAGTTCTTTCTTGATGCGCTGATAATCCGGCATGTCAGGCTCCAATGACGCTGTCGAGTTCACGATAATCCGGCAGGCTGCGATCGATCACCTTGCCCTTGCGAAGGACGACGCGATCGGACTGCGGACGAGAGAGGAATTCGCTCCAGCGCCGCGCGCTGAAAAGCACGAGGTCGGCCGGGCTGCCGACGGCGATCCGCCCGATATCCGGGCGGCCAAGTATCTCTGCGGGCGAGGTGGTGATGACCCTTGCAGCCGTATCCAGCGGATGGTCGAGATGCAGGATGCGCACCGCTTCCCGGAACACTTCGACCGGATCGAGATCGCCATAGGCGTAGAAGGGGTCGCGCGTATTGTCGGAGGCCACGGCTGTCGGAACACCGGCGGCGGCAAGCTCGTGCAGAAGCGTGACGCCGCGCCAGCGTGGTGTACGGCCGGCATGGCGGTCCTGCAGGTACATGTTGCACATCGGCAGCGAAACGATGGAGATCCCGGCCTTGGCAACGAGATCGATGGTGTTGCGCGCAACATCCTCGTCCTGCTGGGCAAGCGAGCAGCAATGGCCGGCGGTGACCTTGCCCTGGTAGCCATTTCGCAACACGGCTTCAGCAATCGCCTTCAGTGTCAGCACCTGCCTGTCTTCGGTCTCATCCACGTGCAGGTCGACATCAAGGCCGTTGTCGGCGGCGGCACGGAAGAGCTTATCAAGTTGAGCATCCAGATCGGGGTTCATCTGGGTGACACCGCCCATCAACCCGCCTGCCTCGCGCACGACGTGAAGCAGGTCGGCGAAAAAGGCATCATCGACCATGTTGTCGAGCGGAAAGAGGGCGACAGCCTGCAGCGCGATCTTGCTCTTCCAGGACTCGCGGACCGAGGTGAAAACCTCGAAGGAAATGCGGTGCTGCGGCGCCAGCGAATCCAGATGAGTGCGGATCAGGCCGGTGCCATGCGCGTAAGCCGAGCGCAGCGAGAATTCCATGCGCTTGCGCACGTCCTCGGCCGACCAGTTGGCCTCGCGGTCGGCACGCACGGCATCGAGCGCACCCATGAAACTGCCGTCGGGGTTAGAGCGCCGCTCCCATATATGGCCCTTATCGAGATGGGTATGCATGTCGGCGAAAGTCGGCCAGACCATACCTTCCTTCATGTCGACTTTGGCATATTCGACTGGCGCGGTGCCAGGCGCCAGAATACCGCTGACGAGACCGTCGGTGACGACGATATCAGCCTTGACGAGACCCTCGTTGCCAGGCGTCTTGGAGCCGGAAAGCGTCACGGCTGGGACGGTGGCATTGCTCAGCACGAAGCGGGCGGCGTTCGGCGGCGACATGAAGGCGTGTGACATCAGTTCTCCCGCTTGAGGCTGCTTTCATGCCAGCGATGCAGGCTCAGCCATGAGATGAAAGAGGTAAAGGCGAAGATTGCAACGCCAAGCGCCGATAGCAGCAGGAGTGCTGCAAAGAGACGCGGCATGTTCTGGCGGTATTGCGCCTCCAGCAGTCGAAAGGCGAGACCGGAGTTGGGGCCGCCCGAACCAGCAGCGAATTCGGCAACGACCGATGCGATCAGCGACAGGCCGCCGCCGATCCTCAGACCTGTCATGAAATAAGGCTGGGCGGCGGGCAGCTTCAGATGCAGCAAGGCCTGCCAGCGCGAGGCGCCATAGAGATCGAAGAGGTTGAGCAGGTTATGGTCGACGCTCTTCAATCCCTGCACCATGTTGGAGAGGATCGGAAAGAAGGCGACGAGGAAGCCGCAAATTAAGAGCGCTGCTTCGCGTGTCGGCGCATAGATCAGGATCAGCGGCGCAATCGCGACGATCGGCGTTACCTGAAGGATGACGGCCAGCGGATAGAAGGCGAGTTCGATCCAGCGGGACTGCACGAGGAAGATCGCGAAGCCGACGCCGCCGATCAGCGCCAGGATCAGCGATATGAAGGTGATCTCGGTCGTCACCCACAGAGCCGGCCAAAGGATGCCCCAGTCGGAAACGAGCGCCTTGGCGACGGCGACGGGGCTTGGCAGAATATATTGCGGAATGCCGGTGCCGACGACCAGAAGCTGCCACAGGATAAGAAGCGCAAGAACGGTCAGGATCGGCACGAAGATGCCGAGTGCGCGTTCGATACTGCGCTTCCTGGCCGCATCTGCCGCTGGCGCATCGGCCGATTCAACGGAAAGAGTGGCGGGCAGGCTGGTGCTGTCGCTCATCAATGGGCCTCCGGCCAGCCGATGGCCTCGATCAGGGAACGGGACACTTTTTCGCACACCTGCCGATATTCTTCCGACGAACGATAAAGCGGATCGCGTTCGCCGCTGGTTTTCAGCGGAAAATCGCTATGAACGCGGCCCGGTCGTGCCTTCATGACGACGATGCGATTGGAGAGATAGGCGGACTCATAGACCGAATGCGTGACGAAGATGACTGTAATGCCGGTCTTCTGCCAAAGGTTGAGAACGTCGTCGTTCAGTTTCTGTCGGGTAATTTCGTCGAGTGCCGCAAAGGGCTCGTCCATCAACAGCAGCTTCGGCTTCGTCACCAAGGCGCGGGCGATCGAAACGCGCATCTTCATGCCGCCGGACAATTCGCGCGGATAGGCTTGCGCAAAATCCTGGAGGCCGACCGTTGCCAGCGTTTCCATGATCTGGTCGTGAGCGGCCGCTTTCGAAATACCCCTGAGCTTCAATGGCAGATGGACATTGCCGAGCACCGTCTTCCAGGGAAGCAGCGTTGGCTCCTGGAAGACAAAGCTGATATCGCCCTCCGGCAGGCCCTTGGCGTTGATACGCGAACTCGGCCAATCGATCCTGCCACTGGAGGCACCACCAAGGCCTGCGATGATGCGCAAGGCCGTCGACTTGCCGCAACCGGAAGGGCCGAGCAGGCTGATGAACTCGCCGCTCTCCACATTGAGCGACATGCCCGACAGCGCCAGCGTGCCGTTGGAGAAGACCTTGGAGACCTGTTCCATGACGACAAGCGGCCGCTTGCGCATTTCCGCGGAGGGGACAGTGGTTGCTTTGGATAGGCTCATATCCGGTTCTCTGTCGAAATCAGCAATTGGGTTTGGAGCAAGAAGTGCCCATCACCCTAGCCCTCTCCCCGCTTGCGGGGAGAGGGGACGATCGTTTTCGTGGCACTCATTACAATCGCAACAGCCTGTGACGGCAGTTGCTGCTTTCGCGGTTCAGCGGATGGCGCTTCTTGCTCCGTCGCTCCCTCTCCCCGCAAGCGGGGAGAGGGCTGGGGTGAGTGGCTGCCTTGCGCCAATGTTACTTCTTCAGCGACATCCCGATGCCCTTGCAGACGAACTGCGTATCGAAGGCCTTCTTGTAGTCGATGTCGGCATCGAAAAGCTTGATCTGGACCATCTCGTCGAAGAACTTCTTGTAGTGGGCCTCGGTGAGGCAGCCGATGCCCTTGTCGAGGGCCTCGCCGGATTCGACGATGCCATATTCCTTCATCTTGGCGATGGAATAGGCGATCTGGCCATCCGTCATATCGGGATTGTCTTTCTTTATCAGCTCGTTGGCCGCCTTGTTGTCGCCGTAGAGATAATTGTACCAGCCCTCGATCGAGGCATTGACGAAACGTTGCACGAGATCCGGGTTCTTGTCGACCAGCGCCTTCTGCGCGGTGATCATCGTCGAATAGGGCGAGTAGCCGGCATCCGCGATCAGGAAGACCTTCGGCTTCCATCCGGCCTGCTTCTCGATCTCATAGGGCTCGGAGGTGACATAACCCTGCTGCGCGGACTGCTTGTCGGCGAGGAAGGGAGCGGGGCTGAAATTGTAGGGCTTGAACTGTTCGTCCTTGAAGCCCGGGAAGTTCGCCTTCATCCACTCGAAATAGGTGATGTAGCCGTCCTTGCTTAGGAACAACGTCGGCAACTTGGCCAGATCCTCGAATTTTTCCACGCCGGCATCCGGATGGGCGATCAGCACCTGCGGATCTTTCTGGAAGATCGCCGCGACGTCAACGATCGGAATGCCCTGCTTGACCGCATCAATCTCCTGCTGCGGGCCGCCCATGTAGAAATCCAGCTTGCCGGAGATCAGTAGGGCCGAATTGGCCGCATTGGGACCGCCCTGGACGATCGTGACATCAAGACCATATTTCTTGTAGGTGCCGTCGGCAACCGCCTGGTAGAAACCGCCGTGCTCGGCTTGCGCAAGCCAGTTCGTGCCGTAGCTGACTTTATCGAGCGCATTTGCAGGCTCGGCAGCCATAATCGCGGCGGCAAGCCCCATGGCGGCAAAGAATGTTTTTGTCTTCAAGGCTTTATACATGGCTGACTGTTCCCCTTATCTGCCATGGGACGTCGTGGTTGGCGCCCATTTCCTGCATTTGAGCGGTTGCTTCGCTCTTTGAAAAGCATCAAAATTCGTGCGCATTGATGCCTTTTCGGCATCTGTTCCCGGGTCTGTGCCTAAATTGTGCGGTCTGGGCAAAAATTAAGCAATGGGGACAGATATGCTGCACTCGCGACGGCTTCTCTATATCAATGAAATCGCCCGCTGCGGCTCGATCCGCAAGGCGGCGGCACGGCTCAATGTGGCCTCATCGGCCATCAACCGGCAGATCCTGTCACTGGAAGAGGAAATGGGGGCGCCGCTTTTCGAACGGCTGCCTCGCGGGCTCAGACTGACGGCGGCCGGCGAACTCTGTATCGAGCACATTCGCGAGGTTCTGAAGAATTACGAGCGGCTTGAGGGCCGCATTCGCAGTCTCAAGATGCAGCAGGCGGGCAAGGTTCGCATCGTCGCCACTGTCGGCCTGGCCTCAGGTCCGCTACCCGAGATCATCGCGCGTTTTCTTTCCGAGCATCCAAGGGTCTTCGTCCAGCTGCGCAACGATGCCGGATCGACGACGATGGCGCCGGTCGTCTCCGGAGAAGTGGATCTCGGGCTTGGCTTCAACATTCCGGCAACGCCTGGCATTCGCTCCCTTGCCAATTTCGATATACCGATCGGCGTCGTCCTGCCGCCCGGTCATCCGCTGATCGGGCCTGGTCCGATCAATCTCGCCGATGTCGTAGAGGAGCGGCTATTGCTTGCGCAGCCCGGGACGAGCCTGCGAGAGGTCATCAATCTGATGCTTTCGCGTCTTTCCGTACAGGTCGAACCTGTGCTGGAGAGCAATGCGTCGGAAATGCTGAAGCAGCTGGTAAAATGCGGGGCAGGGCTGACACTGCTCAACCCCCTTGATGTGCTGACCGAATGTCGCCGGGGAGAGCTGGTCTTCCGGCCGATCGCCGAGCCTCATTCGCGGCATCAACCGATGAAGCTCGTTGCCCGTGCACGAGCGCCGCTCGACGCCGCCACCAGCCTCTTCGTCGAATACCTGCTTGCCGAGCTTGCAGGGATGGTCGAGGAATTGCAGGCGAAGGGGCATATCATGCCGCCCTCCGAACGCCGCCGCACGGACGCCTATTTCGAATAGAGGTTGGCAAGCGGGTAATCGCGGAGATCACGCAGCATCTCGATGAAGCCAGCGATCTCGTGGCGGCAGATCAGCGCGCCCTTTTCCGCCGTGCCGTTGGCGGCATTGCCGACGACGCCGTTCGGATTGAGATCATGGGCGATCCAGGCGAGCGAATGCGGCGGCAAGGGCTGCAGATATTTGGAATGCTCCTTCATCCATTCGGCCTTGGAGGCGAAATTCTCAGCCTTATCCATGCGCACGAGTTCGGGCCGGAAATGCAGCATGAGCGACGTTTCGACATCGCCGCCGTGAATGCCGAAGCGGAGTTCATGTTCGTCGATCATGCCATCGGGCGTGCCGAAGCGTGTCCATTGCGTGGCGACGACGGCCATCTGGTAGCGCACGCGCAGTTCGCGCGCGACGATGCTCATAATATCCACGTTTCCGCCGTGGGAATTGACGATCACCATCTTGCGGATGCCAGCCTCGGCCACTTTCGCGCCAATGGCGGTCCAGACCGGGATCAGCAGCTCTGCGGGGAGCGACAGCGTGCCGGGACCATAGACATGTTCGTTGGCCTTGCCGATTTCCTGTAGCGGCAGCACGAGAAAATCGAGATCGTCCGGACGCTGCACCTTCAATTCCGCCAGCATGCCTTCAGCGATCGCGACATCCGTCGCGATGGGCAGATGCGGACCGTGCTGTTCCGTCGAGGCGATCGGCAGGATCGCGATCGTGGTGTCTGGCGAAAGCTCGGCGAAATCATGGGTATTGAGTTCGTTCCAATAGAAGGGCTTCGTCATTGCCATGTCCTCTCGTCGGCGCCTGGTTGCTCAACGGATACGGCAAGGATGGTAACGGTGGAAAGCATCAATTTGCGGCCGTGCCGCTGCCTTTTTGCGTGCGCTGACCGATGGGCAAACTTGGAATAGGGCAGAAGCGATGCGGCAACCGAAGCATTCCGCATCGGTAAAGAGCGTGACTGCCGCGCCGATTGACGCCGTTGGAACGAAATCGGTTCGTTCCGGCGCGGGCGCACAATATGGATCCCAGGTCGATTCAAACCATCTCACAGTTCACTCACAAGAATTTTATAAATTAGATTCGCCTAAATTCATTTCCGCTATTTTCTTCCGGTCACCCGTTCCTATCTCGCACTTGCGAAATGATCGCGCATTCCAACCCGCCGGGCATGGGTACGCCCCCTGCCTGCCGTCCGGCCCATCACAAGGACTCGACAATGGGTGATTTGCTCAAGGGTATCTCCAGCTTTCGCGGAGCCGTATTTCCCGACCATCAGGCACTTTATCGCAGGCTGGCGGAGGAGGGACAGCAACCACAAGCGCTGATGATTTCCTGCGCCGACAGCCGGGTGATGCCTGAAACGATCACGCAATCCGGCCCCGGCGAACTTTTCGTTTGCCGCAATGCCGGAAATATCGTTCCTCCGTTTTCCACCGCCAATGGCGGCGTGTCATCGGCGATAGAATATGCCGTCGTCGCGCTGGGCGTTCGCGATATCATCGTCTGCGGGCATTCCGATTGCGGCGCTATGAAAGGGCTTTGCTATCCCGATCTCCTGAAGCCGATGCCGAATGTTGCTGCGTGGCTGAAACACAGCCATGCTGCCCATTCGATCGTTTGCGAAGCCTATCCTGGCGATCTGCCCGAGCGCCAAAGGGTCCGCGCCATTGCCATGGAAAACGTCGTTGTTCAGCTTGACCATCTGCGCACGCATCCTTCGGTCGCGGCCAAGCTGGCGACCAACGACATTACCCTGCATGGCTGGTTTTTCGACATCGAGACCGGGGAGGTGCTCGTTTATGACGGTGCCGCCGCTCGGTTCACGGATATCAACGAGGACAGGCCCTTGCCCGTCGCCGTCACCGGTCGTGGTCGTCCGCATGTGATGCCGCAAGCTGCGGAGTAGGCCGATGATGTCAAGCTCTGTTCTTTCGCGAGACTTCCCATCGTCGGTCGTCGTGTTTCTCGTCGCCATACCGCTGTGCCTTGGCATTGCCGTGGCTTCAGGCGTTCCGGTGGCCATGGGCCTCATTTCAGGCATTGTCGGCGGCATCGTCGTCGGCCTTTTGGCCGGATCTCCACTTCAGGTGTCAGGGCCGGCGGCGGGACTGGCCGTGATCGTCTTCGGCTTCGTCGAGCAATATGGTGTTGCCATGCTCGGGCCGGTTCTCATCGTGGCGGGATTGCTGCAGGTTATTGCCGGATTCCTGAAGATCGGATCGTGGTTTCGGGCAATTTCGCCTGCGGTGGTCCACGGCATGCTCGCCGGGATCGGCATCCTCATCATCCTTGGCCAGGTCCATGTGCTGATGGGGGCAAGACCTGCTGCCGGCGGCATCGAGAACGTCACCGCCATGGAGCAGACCCTTGGTCGCGTATGGGGCGCCGGACTGACCCGAGAATCGGTTGCTCTCCTCGTGGGGTTGATCTCCTTGCTCGCCATGGTCGCCTGGGAGAAGTTCAGGCCGAAGCCATTGATGCTGGTGCCCGGTGCTCTGGTGGGGGTTGCTGCCGGCACGATATTGACCGCCGGCATGAAGCTGCCGATCGCCAGGGTGGAAGTACCGTCTTCTCTCATCGACAGCATTTCGCTGCCGACGCTTGAGGGTTTTGCCAGAATGGCCGAGCCCGGTATCATCTTGGCGACGTTGGTCATCGCCGTGATCGCCAGTGCGGAAACGCTGCTCTCGTCCGCCGCCGTCGATCGCATGCATGATGGCGTGCGAACCCGCTTCAACAAGGAGCTGTTTGCGCAAGGTATCGGCAATGGGCTTTGTGGTTTGCTTGGTGCACTGCCGATCACGGGTGTCATCGTCAGGTCGTCCGCCAATATTCAGGCAGGCGCGCGCACCCGGGCATCTGCCGTGCTGCATGGTGTTTGGATCCTTGGGCTGGTGGCATTTCTGCCGCAGCTCCTTGCAATGGTGCCGCTGACGGCGCTTGCCGCAGTGCTGCTGGTGACGGGATGGCGGCTGATCAGTCTCCATCATGTCCGCCACCTCTTCGATCATCACGGCTGGGTTCCCGTCGGGATATGGACCGCGACGGTGGCGATGGTGGTGCTTCAGGACCTGCTCGTCGGCGTGGCGCTCGGCCTTGCGCTGTCTATATTGGAAATCCTTCCCTATCTGCGTCGCAAGCTCGCCATCGACAGATTGGAGGATGATGAAACCATCCATCTCGACCTCGTCGGGGTGGCGACATGCAAGGATGTTCCCGCCCTGCTGAACACGCTGGAAACTCTTCCAGAGGGTCGCAAGATCAGGATTGCCGGCGCTCGCCTGCATTATCTTGACCACACGAGCGCCGAAACCCTGCGTGAATGGCTAAAACGGCAGAAAAAATCGGGACGCCTGGTCGAAATCGAGCATCCGCCGATCGGACGCCATCGACGGCTGAAGCCGATCTTTGAAAAGCTATCGGAAGAGGTCGCGTGACCGTCGGCTAGAGATGACGGCGGGAAGGAAGCCACATCCTTCCCGCGATCTTCAATTTTGAAACCTGGCAATCCTTCAGTGACGGACCGAACCCCGCAAGGTCAAAACTCTTCCCCGGACGGCGATGCCGCAGTGGCAGCGCCGGAGCCTCCGAATGCGCCGGCAATCTTGGCTCGCAGCGAGCGTGCCGGCGATGCGGCAGGGCTGGAGCGTTCGGTGGCTGCAGCCGGTCTGGCATGCGAGCGCCCCTTCTGCAGATTGAACTGACCGAGAATCTCGTTCAGCGCCGTCACCTCCTTGGCGAGGCTGTAGCTGGCAGCCGTCGATTCCTCGACCATGGCCGCATTCTGCTGCGTTCCCTGGTCGATGCTGTTGACGGCCGTATTGATCTCCTGCAGGCCGGTCGCCTGTTCGCGGGCTGCTTCGACGATCGCCCGTACATTGCGATCGATTTCCTCCACCTCCTTGACGATCTGCTGCAGAGACTGCCCGGTTCTGGTGACGAGATCGACGCCGCTGCCGACCTGCTGACCGGATGTGGAAATGAGCGCCTTGATCTCCTTTGCCGCCGTGGCGGAGCGCTGGGCGAGTTCGCGGACTTCCTGCGCGACGACGGCAAAACCCTTCCCCGCGTCACCGGCCCGCGCCGCCTCGACGCCGGCATTGAGCGCCAGCAGGTTCGTCTGGAAGGCAATATCGTCGATGACGCCGATAATGTTGGAAATTTCGCCGGAGGATTTCGAGATCGCCTCCATTGCCGAAATCGCTTCCTGCATGACTTCGCCGGATTTTTCGGCGCCGACGCGCGCCCGCCCGACCAGCGAACTTGCCTCTTCGGCACGCCGCGTGGAATCCTTGACGGTCGTGGTGATCTCCTCGAGTGCTGCCGCCGTCTCTTCGATTGAGGCCGCCTGCTGCTCGGTGCGTTTGGAGAGGTCGTCGGCTGCCGACCGGATCTGATTGGCGCCGGCGGCAATGGCCTGGCCACCTTGGCCGACCGCGACAAGGGTCTCCTCGACCTTCTCCATCGAGGCGTTGAAATCCATCCTTAGACGATCGAGATGGGCGACGAAGGGCTTCTCCAGGCGATAGGTCAGGTTGCCGTTCGAGAGCTCTCCCAGGCCCTGTGCCAGACTGTCGACTGCAAACTGCGCCTCGGCGGCATCCTTGGCCTTCTGCGCCTCGCGTTCCAGCCTTTCCCGTTCGGAGAGGCTGCGGCCATCGGCGGCTTCCTGCTCCAGGCGCAGACGCTCGATGGCACTGTCGCGAAAGACGGCAACGGCCGCCGCCATATGACCGACCTCGTCCTTGCGCTCGATCCCTGAAACAGGCTCGGCGGTATTGCCGTCCGCGAGCGATACCATACGCGTTCGCAGCCGTTCGATGGGAGCGGCAATGCCGCGTGCCGAAACGAGGATGGCGATTGCAATGGCGGCAGCAAAGAGAAGGCCGAGCGCGATCAACGCGTCGTCGATGGTGCTGCTTGCTTGTTCCGCCAACATGTTGCTCTTGTTGTTGAGGGATTTGTTGAACGCGTCGAGCCACTGACGAATAGAAACGACCTCGTCATTGATCATCGGATCCACCTGCTTCAAGAGCGTGGAGGCGCTGTTGTTATCGTCTATCAGGCCGGCTTTCACGGCTTGGTCTGTAAGAGCGATGATGTCATTCGCCCTTGCGACGAGCTTGTCGATTGTATCTGCTTCTGTCGGAACCATTTGCCTGGCGTTTGCGAAACGCTGCAGAAGTACTTGCTTGTTCTCCTGATAGTCCCTGGAGAACGCCGCCATTTGCGGATCCCCCGCTTGATATTGTAGAATCTGGTAGGCGTTGTAACTCATGGCGGTCACGCGCTGGCTGGCTCTGGACATCTCCACCGCTGCCGTTTCGTCCTTGGCGATAAAATTCGAGTAGGTGCCAACCGTGTCCCTGAACTGGTTCGAGACGACGAGGACACCTGCGATCCCGATCAGGCAGATCGGGATTAAGATCGTGAGGACTTTCGTCTTGATCTTGGCGTTCTGGAGAAATGACATGGCTTGTTTCGCTCTCGAAAGGGTCGGCAACGCTAGGACGATTGAAGAAGGGCAAGTGCCAGCGAATGACCTGCTCTGGATAATGGGGGCATTACAGAGAGGGAGCATCCTGCTCGTCGCATCTCGGCGCTGTTCTTTCAAAATCTATAACCAAGCTGACAAAACGGTTAATCCTGTTCGATATTGGTCCAGTTGAACGAAAATACTGCCACAGATATAGAATATATAATTCTAAATTACTCTGTAGTTGTGCCTCTGTTTTGTTTCCAGCGGCTCTCGATTGGAAAATTGCGAGATGGAATGCCGAACAAAATTCCAGATGGACTTTGCATGTCAGATACACTCGTCGAGCTTCGTCATAGGGTCAGACGTTCTGAAGCCGACATCCCCCAAGATGCCTAAAGGAAAGTGCGGGTGTCGGAAGTTGCAGGCGCGGCTGCTGCCGTGGGGATGCATTATTCCGGAACATTTCCCATATCCACGAGTTTCGAATAGCTCAATGGCGAGAGCCGATACGAGCGCAAAGGCTCACCCTCCCGTGCTCCCGTTCCTCGCCGTCAATGCTAAGCCAGCTGGAGGTTCGTCAATGAGTTCTGCCGTTGCCCTCGTCACTGGAGCTGGCTCGGGGATTGGAAGAGCGACCGCATTGGCGCTTGCGGAGGATGGTTTTGCAATTGGTGTGCTGGGACGCACGCAGGAAGAGATTTCCTCTACATTTGATGAGATTTCCGCCAGGGGCGGGGAGGCGGCCACCCTCCTCGCCGACATTTCGGATGAACATCAGCTATCGGCAGCCGTGAAAGAGCTTGTCGTGCGCTTCGGCCGGCTGGATGTCGTAGTTGCCAATGCCGGCATCAACGGAGTCTGGGCACCGATCGACGATCTGAGTCTTTCGGAATGGAATGACACCATTTCGATCAATCTGACCGGGACTTTCCTGACCATCCGCGCAACGGTGCCGGAGCTGAAACGCTGGGGCGGCGGCTCGATCATCGTCGTCTCCTCCATCAACGGAACCAGGACGTTCACGACCCCAGGCGCGACGGCCTATACCGCCACCAAAGCGGGGCAGGTCGCCATGGTGCAGCAGCTGGCTCTCGAACTGGCCCGGCATCACATACGCATCAATGCGGTCTGTCCCGGTGAAATCGAAACCAATATCGATGCGAATACTAGCCTGCGCAAACGCGACGAAACATCGATCCCCGTCATCTGGCCCGAGGGCCAGGTGCCGATTACCGGTGGTCGGCCGGGCCGAAGCGAAGATGTGGCCGAGGTGATCGCTTTCCTGGCGTCCGATAAAGCCCGTCATATAACCGGCTCGCCCATCTGGGTGGATGGGGGGCAGGGTCTGCTGCGCTAGCTGGCAGAGGCCAGGACTGCCGATGTTGCGGCAGCCCTGCAAATGCTCTCAAGACCGGCAGACGAGAGCGTAAAGGTCATGCATGCCGCTGCCTGAGCCAAAGCCGATTCGAGCCTCCTCATTATCTGCTTGCGGATTGGCGAGCTCGCTCTTCAGCTCAGACGCATTTTGCGGGAAGATCGGCACATCAGCCATCACACCGCATTTAAGATAATATCCCGCGTAGAAGGGCTGCCCCTGCTTTTCGGTGCTGGGCTGGCGTACAAGCAACATCAGCATGCCGTCTTTGCGTTTTGCGACGGTGAGATAGAATTCGCCATCGTGCGTCAGCGCAAAACTATCTTCGTTTGGGACCGGTTTCCAAGCCTTTGCTTTCAAGTTGAAAACCTGCTCCGGCGCGACCAGCATCTCGAAAGATCCCTTACCGGAAGGTTCGCCTGCATGTGAGGCAGCGCCTGTGATGAGGGCACCGATGAATGCGGTGGCGAACAAAACTGCACTTTTCATTAAAATTCCTCGCTTGCGTTGTATAGCCTGTACGGATGAACGCAAGGGAAGTATTTCAAAGTGCAGCTTTGTCAAGACGAGCTGTTCAAGTCCCATGGCGTCGCCTGCCTATGCTCGCACAGCGTGTGGGCTAGGGCAGTTAGCGGCGCCATCTGGCGATCAAGCGAGGGATAGCTGGAGAATGCCAATCGCCCATAGGTGTCAATAAAAGGTGTCAGTAAACCAATCGCGCTCTTATCGTTCCGGGGATCTGGCGGAGTATGTCGAGTATTTCATTCGCCGTTTGGCCGACGCCTTCCACTTCGATAACCACGTAGCCCGTGTCGCCGTGGGTCTGCAGGAACTCGCCGACGATATTCAACCCACGCGATGAAAAGATCGTATTCAGGCTGTTCAGAATCCCCGGGCGGTTTTCGTGAACATGGATGAAACGCGTGCCGTTTGGACGTGGCGGCAATTGAACTTGGGGGAAATTGACCGCGCCCAGCGTCGAGCCGATATCGGAATATTCCACAAGCTTCCTGGAAACTTCCCTTCCGATCCGCTCCTGGGCTTCTTCGGTCGATCCGCCGATATGCGGCGTCAGGATCACATTATCCAGCCCTTGCAGCGGCGTTTCGAAGCGTTCCTTGTTCGATGCCGGCTCCTTGGGGAACACGTCGACTGCTGCGCCTGCGAGATGCCCCTCTTTCAAGACCTTTGCAAGAGCCTCAAGATCGACCACGGTGCCGCGGGAGTTGTTGATGAAGAAGGCGCCCTTTTTCATCCTGCGCAGCTCGGCCTCAGTGATCATGTTCTGGGTCGAGCTGGTTTCGGGAACATGCATTGTTACGAAATCCGAGATTTCGAGCAGCTCGCCGAGCGAAGCCATGGATTCCGAATTGCCGTGGCGAAGCTTGTCCGACGGATCGAAGTAGCGAACGTTCATACCCATGCTTTCGGCAAGGACGCTCAGCTGTGAGCCGATATTGCCGTAGCCGACGATGCCAAGCGTTTTCCCACGCGTCTCGCGACTGCCTTCGGCGGATTTGTCCCATCCGCCCGCATGAGCGGAAGTCGAACGCGGGAAGATCCGCCTGGTCAGCATGATGATTTCACCGATGACGAGTTCGGCGACCGAGCGCGTATTCGAATAAGGAGCGTTGAACACCGGGATCCCGCGCCGACGAGCCGCATCCAGATCGACCTGATTCGTCCCCACGGAAAAGCAGCCGACCGCCATGAGCTTCTTGGCGGAGCTGAAAATCTCTTCTGTCAGCTGTGTACGTGAACGAATGCCGATGATGTGTGCTTCGGCGATATGGTTCTTGAGATCCTTGTCGTCGAGGGCCTTCGGCAAATGCGTGAGATTGACGTAGCCCGACGAGGCAAAATAGTCCACCGCGCTCTGACTGATCCCTTCCAGCAGAAGGACTGAAATCCGATCACGAGGAAGAGAAAGTTGTCCGCTCATTGAATTACCTTCGATAGTCGAATTCGATTAGGCCGACGCCGCTCGCCGCCACGACCACATGACTTAGACCATCCAAGGGACAGCGCAAGAACAAACTCAATTCGCTCGGCGGGAGGAGCTTTGTTTCCAGCAAGTCACCATGGTGATGGGTTTACTTTCGTCCTCTCGGGTTTGATTGACGGTTGCGCTGCTACTGAGTTGTATATTGCCCAGCAATAAGGAGTGAAATGAGGTGTCGGTAAAAGCATCGGTCTCAATTTCCGACCAGCAGGATGCCTTTGCGAGAAAGCTGGTCGAAGAGGGGCGCTTTTCAAGCCTGAGCGCCGTCGTGCAGCATGGAGTTGAACTCGTTCGCGAAGAAGCCGAGCTTGCGGCCTTGAAAGCTCTGATGTCCGAGCGTCAGGCAGGTGATTTTCTGACGTTGGAGGAAAGTCGCCGGCGGACCCAGGAGTTGATCTCCTCCAAGAAGGCATCTCATGGTCTTTAAGGTCGGGCGTTCCGCCGACAGCGACGGGGACTTCGGCCTGATCTTCGACCATCTGATCGAATCCTATATTGCGCTTGGCGATCCGCTGACTGACGCCTTCGATCGTGCTGCAGCGCGCCTTCACGCGATCGAAGCCGACATGGAAGCACTTGCCCAAGCGCCATACCAGGGAACGCTTCTGTCCTCCGTGGCCCCGGGCTTGCGGCAGGTTACCAAGAACCGAGCCATCTTTTATTGCGACCTCGACGAAGAGAGGCAAGTTCTCCGAGTGCTTGCCATCTTTTTCGGCGGGCAAGACCACCTGCGGCGGTACCTGACGCGGCTTGGCAGGGCGGAATAAGCACCGAATGCGAGCACGGTTCGTTCTCGCACCACAAAACGCCAGATGAATTTCATCGACTGCCGATAGCGGTTCAATGCAATCGGGCAAGCCGCTCGCATAGAATCGTCGGCCTCTTCAGATGCACTTGCCGCCATCGACATTGAGATCGACGCCGGTGATCATGCTCGCTTCGTCCGAGCAGAGGAAAGCGGCAGCGTTGCCCATGTCCGCGGGTGTCGAAAGCCGTCCGATCGGAATGGTGGCGACGATCCGTGCCCGGCTTTCGTCGCTGTCGGAGCCGATGAACGTCGAGAGCAGTGGCGTATCGCCGGCGACGGGATTGATGGCGTTGACGCGAATTCCGAAGGGCGCAAGCTCCACGGCCATGGCGCGGGTGGCGGCGATGCCCCACCCCTTCGATGCATTGTACCAGGTGAGATTGGGGCGAGGGGAGACGCCACCGGTCGAGGCAATGTTCAAAATGGCGCCATGGCGCTCGGCCTTGAAATGCGGCAGCACCGCGCGCGCACCATTGTAGATCGAGCGGATGTTGACATCGAAGATGCGCTCGAACAGGCCTTCATCCATATCCTCCATCGGCATCGGCGGCTGTCCGACACCGGCATTGTTGACGAGGATGTGCAGGCCGCCGAACCGCTCCAGCGCAAGATCCCTTGCGGCGGCGAGGCTGTCGAGCGTGGCGACATCACCGGCAAGCGGTGCGACAGATCCTTCGTGCTGCGCCGCCACCCGCTCTGCTGCCGCAAGGTCACGATCGACGAGCACGACCCGCGCGCCTTCCTCGATGAATTTCCGGACGATCCCTTCGCCGAAACCCGACCCGCCACCCGTGACGATCGCCACTTTTCCCACAAGACGCATATCAAGCTCCTCCATTTGCTCCAGCATCGGATAACTCGGAGCGATTTCACAGTCCGATTATCTGAACGCCTTTTTAGCTTTCTTTATTTGTATTGTAGCCGTCTGATAGTGAATATCGACGACAGAATGAAGCTGGGAGGCCGCGCCATGACATTGACTTTCGACGCCAAGCAAATGGCGGCCGAGCTTTACGACGGCGGCTTTCGGCCAATGTTCATCGGCGGCCAATGGGTTGCCGCCCAATCCGGCGAAGTCAGCGAGACCTACAATCCGGCTACCGGCGCGGTCCTTGCGACGGTTCCGCTGGCCGCACCCGCCGATGTCGACCGCGCCGTTGCCGCGGCGCGAAGGGCTCTGGAGGGGCCGTGGTCGAGGTTCTCGCCCTATGAGCGCCAGACGCTGCTCCTGAAAATCGCCGACTTGTTCGAAGAAAACTGGGAGCGTCTTTCGGTTTCCGACACGCTGAACATGGGCATGCCGATCACCCGCACGCTCGCCAACAAGCGGCGGGTCATTGGCATGCTGCGGTTTTATGCCGGCATGGCGACAGCCCTTCATGGCGAGGTGATCGACAATTCGATACCCGGCGAGATCGTCACCTTCACCCGTCGGGAGCCGATCGGGGTCGTTGGCGCGATCATCCCCTGGAATGCACCCACCGCCGCATCGATCTGGAAGATCGCTCCGGCGCTGGCGACAGGCTGTACGGTGGTGCTGAAACCTTCGGAAGAGGCACCGCTCACTCCGTTGCTGATCGCCAAACTCATGCAAGAGGCCGGCGTGCCGGACGGCGTGGTCAATATCGTCACCGGCAAGGGATCGGTCGCCGGCGCCCGGCTGGCCGAACATCCCGACGTCAACAAGATCGTCTTCACGGGGTCCACCGCCACCGGGCAATCGATCGCTCGTGCCGCGGTCGGTAATCTGAAACGGGTTTCGCTCGAGCTCGGCGGTAAGTCGCCGGTGATTGTCTGCCGTGATGCGGACATAGACCGGGCCGTGCCCCTCGCCGCCATGGCAGTCTTTGCGCATTCGGGGCAGATCTGCATCGCCGGCTCGCGCTTGTTCGTGGCGCGCGAGATCCACGAAGAATTCGTCGCCAAGGTCGGCGAATTTGCCCGTTCGCTGCGGATCGGCGACGGGATCGAAGCCGACACCGATATCGGACCGCTGATTTCGGCTCGCCAGGCGCAGGTCGTCGAGAGCTTCATCGCATCCGGGCAGAGCGAAGGCGCCGCGTTGGTCGCGGGTGGCACGCGCCTTTCGGGCGCGCTCTACGACAAGGGAAACTTTATCGCCCCGACTGTATTCGGTAACGTCAAGGACGAGATGAGGATCGCCCGCGAGGAGATCTTCGGGCCGGTCATTTCGGCGATGCCCTTCGACACGATCGAGGAAGCCGTCGAGCGCGCCAATGCATCGCCCTATGGACTTGCGGCTGGCGTCTTCACCCAAAATCTCGGAATGGCGCACAAGCTGGTGCGCCGCATCAAGGCGGGCTCGGTCTGGGTGAACATGTATCATGCGCTCGACCCGGCCGTGCCGTTCGGCGGCATGAAGATGTCCGGCTACGGTCGCGAAGGCGGCATTGAGCACCTGCACGAATATCTCGAAACCAAGGCCATTTGGATACAGACGGACTAGTGCTCAGCATTCACCGCGCAAATCGGTGCGGATGAGCGCGATAAGTTGCTCGGCGTAGCGCTGCTGCACATAGCCACGGCTCGTAATGATGCCGACAGCTCGGCGGGCATTGGGATTGTCGAGCGGCACGACGCGGACGCGGCTATCGACATTCCGCCCGAGTGCGATGCCCGGCACGATCGATACGCCAAGCCCGGACGAGGCAAGCGCCAACGCGGTCTGGGCGCTCTCGACCTCGTATTGGACATTGAGTTCGATGCCTTCCTCGCGCGTCAGCCGATCGACGAGGCCGCGAACGGCGGTCTTGCGATTGAGCATGATCAACGGGAACTGGGCGATGGCGTCCAGCCGGATTGTCTTTTCACCGGTGTATAGCTCTTCGGGAATGCAGGCGACCAGCGGATCGTCGATGATCGATTCGAAATGGAAGTCGTTGAGATTGGGTACCTCCGGGCCGATATAGAACTCCACCTCCTGCTGCTGCAGCATGACGAGTGCTGCCTGCGGCGGCGTTTCCTGCACCTCGACGACGCTGCGCGGATAGCGCAGCTTGAAGGTCGATAGGATGTCCCCGAGCCGGCTGGTGGCAAGCGTCGGGGCGCAAGCGATCTGGATTTTCCCTTTGCGGCGCGCGGCCAGTTCCGTCAACTTGTCGAGGCTTGCCTGCACATCGGCCATGGCGCGCCCGATCTCCTCGAACAGCGCCTGGCCCTCGTTGGTGAGATTGACCCGCTGCGGCGTGCGCGTGAACAGGCTGATGCCGATCTGCTCCTCAAGGTCCTTGATCTGCATGCTCACTGCGGAGGGCGACCGGTTGCTTTCTTCCGCGGCCTTACGAAAACTTCCGGATTCCGCTGCAAGAAGAAAGGTTTGCAGCAATTTCAGATTGATATTTGGCATGATTGTTATGGTCTCATTTGCGCCGATCGATGCCGATCGACCCCTCCGAGCCCGAGCATATTCCGCCGTCTGATCATGACAAGGCAGCCCGCAGAAAAAAGCCGCTTGCAATGACGGTGCAAGCGGCCTGAAGGTCAATTTGGGAGGGGATTAATGAAAGGCGGCAAACATGATTTTCTCTTCGGACGCATCCTATGCCATCATCTCTTCGGCAACACGGCCGCGCTTAACCACGAGAATACGATCGGAAACGGCCATGATTTCCGGCAGGTAGGAGGAAATGACGACGAAGCCCATGCCCACCGCCAAAGTGCCGAGGATGGACACATTTTTCAGGAGGGCAATGATGTTGCCTTCCGACAGAAAATTGTTGAGGCTGATGGAGAAGATCAAAAACAATAGGGCTGAAATGCCGACGACAACGGCCTCCTGGCTCAGCTTGATAGGCCTCTTGAGCGTACCGCCGTTCGTCGTGCCGGCGCTCTTGCTGCCGCTCACCATATGCCACCCCTCGAGCGCGAGATCGTTCCTCGTCTGGTCCTAGATCCTCCGCTCTCAGCCGGTTGCCGGCCGAGCCTCCGGTAACAACCATCTTCCTTGAATGTTGCTTGAGCAATTTCGTTTTCTGAAACGCTGTTCAGGTCCGAGCGTCGGACAGGCTTTCGACTGCGCTCGCGCGCAAGGATCAATCCGAAAGCGGGGAGACGGAAAGCGAGCGCTTCAGGCAGCCGAGCGTGAAGCTCGAGCGTGAATGGCGCACACCGGGGATCTTGTAGAGCTTCTTTCCGAGAAAGTCCGCATAGCCCTGCGTGCCCTCCACGGCGACTTTGATGAAGTAGTCATATTCGCCCGTGGTCAGGTAGACCTCCATCACTTCGGGAAGGGCAGCCATCGCTTTGCCGAAATTGGCCACGGCTTCGTCGTCATGGCGATCGAGCGTCACTTCCAGGAGGACGGTTTCTTTGACCCCCAACATGCTTTGGTCCAGAACAGCGGTGTAGCCGGCAATGTATCCGTCGCTTTCGAGACGGCGAACTCGCTGCCAGCACGGCGCGGGCGACAGGCCGACGATTTCGGCAAGCTGGGTATTGGTGAGGCGACCATCCTCGACGAGCGCACGCATGATTTTGCGATCGATACGGTCCAATGGCTTGCTCATGCGATCCTCAAACGAATATTTCGAAAAATAATTATTGAGCAAAATCTTGTTTTTAACAATGGCGTGTTTCCCGCCATATTCGATAAGCAATTTGGGCGGTTCGGCAATAGCGTTCTTGCACGCAGGCAGGATGGCTGGGAGGCATCATGCACACAATGAAATTTTCGACATTCGATCCCTATGATCCGCTTCTGCGTGCGCTCGATCTCTTGCGGAAGATGGGTTTTCGGTTGCTGGCCCTGAATGTCACGCAATCCGCCCCGCTCTATACGATGGAGTTTCAGTTCGAGGTTTGCGGAAACCTGCCGGCACACACTTTCGTTGAACGCCTTCGCCTGAGCTACATCGTCGATCTTACCGTTGTCGGAACCGAAGAAGCGATGCATGCTCGGCACGATTTCATTCCTGCTGAATTGCGGAGCGTATCGTGGACTTCTCTCTAACTGCCGAACAACAAGCTATTTTCGACTTGGCGGCGTCCTTCGCCGCAGAACGCATCGCGCCGCACGCCGCGGCCTGGGAACATGAGGGCACGATTCCAAGGGATATGCTGGAAGAGATCGGCGCCTTGGGATTTGGCGGAATTTACGTTTCGGAGGAGTTCGGCGGCTCGGGCCTGTCCCGGCAGGATGCGGTGCTGATCTTCGAAGCGCTGTCGCATGCGTGCCCGTCAGTGGCGGCCTTCGTCTCGATCCACAATATGTGCGCCTGGATGATCGATACGTTCGGATCGGACACGATGAGATCGGCATGGCTTCCCGATCTCTGCGCTTTTCGCAAGGTGGCATCCTACTGCCTTACGGAGCCCGGTTCGGGTTCCGATGCCGCAGCGTTGCGCACGACCGCGCGCCTTATCGACGATCACTATGTCCTTGACGGTACGAAGGCCTTCATTTCCGGCGGCAATTATTCCGATCTTTATATCGTCATGTGCAGGACAGGCGGCGAGGGTGCCAAGGGTATTTCAGCACTCGTCGTGCCGAGCGGCAGCGAGGGCATGAGCTTCGGCGCCTTCGAGCGAAAGATGGGCTGGCGCGCCCAACCGACGGCGCAGGTTCATTTCGATGCTTGCGAAGTTCCGCTCGAAAATCGGCTGGGCGAGATCGGAGCCGGGTTCCGCTATGCGATGAAAGCCCTGGACGGGGGACGGTTGAACATTGCCGCCTGCGCGCTCGGCGGAGCTCAGTTCGCCCTCGAAAAAGCGGTCACCCATATGCGTGAGCGCCGAGCGTTCGGTGCCGCACTGAGCAGTTTTCAAGCGCTTCAGTTCAAGGTGGCGGACATGGAAACTGAGCTCCAGGCGGCAAGGACGCTGTTGTATCAGGCGGCCTGGAAGCTCGACGGCAATTCCCCCGACGCATCCAAATTCTGTGCCATGGCCAAACGGTTTGTGACGGATACCAGCTTCGATGTGGCCAATGCGGCGCTGCAATTGCACGGGGGCTACGGCTACCTGGAAGATTACGGCATCGAGAAGATCGTCCGCGACCTGCGTGTGCACCAGATCCTGGAAGGCACCAACGAGATTATGAGGCTGATCATTGCCCGTCATATTTTCGATTGATGCGGATACGGGATGCCGGCCTCATCGGGACCGAAATTCTCTATCGGGAAGATAGCTTTCTGGAAAAACGGCGCGGGAATTTTGTCGGACGTTGAGGAGAACCGATGACTGGGAACAAGCTCTCACTGACCATTCCGGAGCCGGAGTTCCGTCCCGGCGACCAGCCGGATTTTTCCCACTTCGATGTTCCACGCGCTGGCGACCTCCGGCGACCCCCGGTGGATGAAGCGCCGGAAAACATGCGTGATCTCGCTTTCGGCATCATCCGCGTGCTTGATGACGACGGGCAGGCCCGCGGTCCCTGGGCCGGCACTCTGACGCCCGAGCAGATGCGTGAGGGGTTGCGCCACATGATGACGCTACGCGCCTATGACGGCCGCATGATGATAGCGCAGCGTCAGGGCAAGACATCTTTTTATATGCAGCATGCAGGCGAGGAAGCGATCAGCTGCGCCTTCCAGCGCGTGCTGGATCAGGGCGACATGAACTTCCCGACCTACCGGCAGGCTGGGCTTCTCATCGCCGCCGGCTATCCGATCGTCGATATGATGTGCCAGGTCTATTCGAACGAGGGCGACAGTGCTCGCGGCCGGCAACTGCCGGTCTTCTATCAATCACGGGCGCACGGTTTCTTCTCGATTTCCGGCAATCTCGCAACGCAGTATATTCAGGCGGTCGGCTGGGCCATGGCATCGGCGATCAACGGCGACACGAAAATTTCAGCGGCATGGATCGGCGACGGCTCGACGGCAGAGAGTGATTTCCATGCAGCACTTGTCTTCGCCTCCACCTACAAGGCGCCTGTCGTCCTGAATATCGTCAACAATCAGTGGGCGATCTCGACCTTCCAAGGCATTGCGCGCGGTGCGGCAAGCACGTTTGCGGCGCGTGGCCACGGATTCGGTATTCCCGCTCTTCGCGTCGATGGCAATGATTATCTTGCCGTATACGCCGTCGCTGCCTGGGCGGCGGAGAGGGCGCGCCGCAATCTCGGGCCGTCGATCATCGAATATGTGACTTACCGTGCGGCCGGCCATTCGACATCGGACGATCCCGCCGGTTACAGGCCACGGCAGGAAGGCGACGTCTGGCCGCTCGGCGATCCATTGAAGCGGCTCAAGGCGCATCTGATCGCCATCGGCGAATGGTCCGAGGAGCGCCACGAACAGGCCGAGGCCGAGATCGCCGAGTATGTGATTGCCGCCCAAAAGCAGGCCGAGGCGATCGGCACGCTGCACGACGGGCGCCATCCCTCGCCGAAATACATGTTCGAAGATGTCTATGCCGAGATGCCGCCGCATCTTGCAGAACAGCGTCAGCAGGCAGGGTATTGAGCATGACGAGAATGACCATGATCGAGGCTCTTCAAAATGCCCATGACGTCGCCATGGCTGCGGACGATCGTGTGGTCGTGATGGGGCAGGATGTTGGCTATTTCGGCGGCGTCTTCCGCTGCACCGCCGGATTGCAGAAGAAATATGGCAAGACGCGATGCTTCGATGCGCCGATCAGCGAACTTGGCATCGTCGGTGCGGCTGTCGGCATGGCCGTCTATGGACTGCGCCCCTGTGTCGAGATCCAGTTCGCCGATTATATGTATCCGGCCTACGACCAGATCGTGTCGGAGGCAGCACGGCTGCGATACCGGTCGGCCGGGCAATTCTCCTGCCCACTCGTGGTGCGCATGCCGACCGGCGGCGGCATTTATGGCGCCCAGACGCACAGCCAGAGCCCGGAGGCGCTATTCACCCATGTGGCGGGTCTCAAGACGGTGATCCCTTCGACGCCGGCCGATGCCAAGGGCCTGCTTCTGGCGGCGATCGAGGATCCGGATCCGGTCATCTTTCTCGAACCGAAGCGCCTCTACAACGGTCCGTTCGACGGCCATCATGACCGTCCGGTCGAATCCTGGAAGAAAACCGAGCATGGAGAGGTGCCCGACGGCTATTACACAATACCTCTGGGCAAGGCGGCGGTACGGCGAAAGGGGGCCGACCTCACCATTGTCACATATGGTACGATGGTTCATGTAAGCCTGGCGGCCGTTGCAGAGCTTGGGGTCGATGCCGAAGTCATCGATCTTAGAACCCTCGTGCCGCTGGATAAACCGACGATCATGAATTCGGTCAGGATGACCGGCCGCTGCATCATCGTCCATGAGGCGACACTGACCTCAGGCTTCGGCGCCGAACTCGCCGCCTTGATCCAAAAGGAATGCTTCTATCATCTTGAGGCACCCGTCGAGCGTGTGACGGGCTGGGACACGCCGTATCCGCATGCCGCCGAATGGGAGTATTTCCCCGGACCGCGCCGCGTCGCAGATGCGATCGCCGCTGTCATGGAGGCGTGAATGGCCGAGGTGACTATAAAATTGCCGGATGTCGGCGAAGGCGTTGCCGAAGCGGAGCTCGTCGAGTGGAATGTCCGGATTGGTGAAGCCGTTCGCGAAGACCAGATTGTGGCGGCCGTCATGACCGACAAGGCGACGGTTGAAATTCCATCGCCCGTGAATGGCACAATCGCCTGGCTGGGTGGGGAGATCGGCCAGCATCTGGCCGTCGGCGGCCCGTTGATGCGCATTCTCGTAGAAGATGCCGCAGGTGCCGACATAGTTGATCGCGATGCGGAAGCCGGAAGCGCAGCTGGAATTACGGTTGATTCCGTGCCCGAGTTTTCTTTGGAGGGGACAACTGCCGCTCCACCAGCACAGGTGGACCAATCCCCGACCCCGCCGCCAGCCTCGCCGAGACGCGCCGGTCCCGTGGCGGATCACGCCCGCAGTGAAGTGCCGCTGGCCTCGCCCGCGGTCAGGCTGCGCGCCAGCAACGCCGGCATCAAGCTCGCCTTCGTGCGGGGTTCGGGGCCGGGTGGGCGCATTACCCATGAGGATCTCGACGCCTATATGACCGGCGCCGCTCAGCACAAAACTGCCCACCTCGAGCCCGTTGATGCGGTGCGCGAGATCAAGGTTATCGGTCTGCGCCGCAAGATCGCGGAACGTATGGCCGAGGCCAAACGGCACATACCGCATATTACCATCATTGAGGAAGTTGACGTCACCGCACTTGAAGATCTGCGTGAGAAGCTCAATGCGGAGCGTCGGGAAGAGCAGCCGAAACTCACTATCCTGCCGTTCTTGATGGCAGCGATCGTCAGGGCCGTCGGCGAGCATCCCGCGGTCAACGCCCATTTCGATGACGAGGCGGAGGTGATCCGTGAACATTCAGCCGTGCATATCGGCATCGCGACGCAGACGAAATCGGGTCTGATAGTTCCGGTCATCAGGCATTGCGAGCGCCGCACGCTGTGGCAATCGGCGGAGGAACTCGGCCGCGTTGCCGAGGCAGCGCGGAACGGCACGGCCACGCGCGAGCAGCTGACAGGATCGACCATCTCGATCTCCTCGTTGGGACCACTCGGTGCGGTCGCGACGACGCCGATCATCAACCGGCCGGAAGTCGCCATCATCGGCGTCAACCGCATGGACGTCAGGCCAAAGTGGAATGGCACCGATTTCATCCCGCGCAAGATGATGAATCTGTCGTCAAGCTTCGATCATCGCGTGATCGACGGTTGGGATGCCGCCGTCTTCATCAACCGGCTGAAGAGCCTCATCGAAACGCCGTCGCTGATCTTCGTGGAGAGATGATATGTCCGATCTGAAGACAAGGCTGCTGATCATTGGCGGTGGCCCTGGCGGCTATGTCGCGGCCATCCGCGCCGGCCAGTTTGGCATCGACACGATCCTCGTCGAGAAGGACGCGCTTGGCGGCACTTGCCTCAATGTCGGGTGTATCCCATCCAAGGCCTTGATCCATGCCGCCGAGGAGTTTCATACCCTTTCGCGCGCGGCTGCCGGCGTGTCGAACACCGGCATTCGTTCCCAAGGCGTTTCCATCGATCTCGCGGCGACCGTCGCCTGGAAGGATCGCATCGTCAATCGGCTGACGGGGGGTGTCGGAACGCTGCTGAAGAAGGCGGGTGTCAAGGTCGTTTTCGGGACTGCGCGCATCATCGACGGCAAGTCTGTCGCGGTCGGAGAAGGCCTGCAAAGACAGATAATCACTGCGGAAACGATGGTCATTGCCAGCGGTTCAACCCCGATAGAACTTCCCTTCCTGCCTTTCGGCGGCGATGTCCTCTCATCCACGCAGACGCTGGCATTGAGCGAGGTACCGAAAAGTATCGCCATCCTCGGCGGCGGTTATATCGGCCTGGAAATCGGCACGGCGCTTGCCAAGCTTGGCAGCACCGTCACTGTGGTCGAGGCGGCCGAACGGATCCTACCGCAGTATGATGAAGAGCTGACACGGCCGGTCGCCGCACGGCTCAAGCATTTGGGCATCGAGGTCCGCACCGGAACGGTCGCCAGGGGGCAATCGAAGGATAGGCCCGGTGTGATCGTGGAAAGCGCGTCCGGGCCGGAAAGCGTCATCCCTGCGGATAAGATTCTGGTCACGGTCGGCCGCAGGCCGGCGCTTGCCGGCTGGGGGATCGAGGAACTCGGGCTTGCGATGGACGGTCCCTATCTTCGCATCGACGACCGCTGCCGGACTTCGATGCGCGGCGTCTATGCCATCGGCGACGTTACCGGCGAGCCGATGCTCGCGCATCGAGCCATGGCACATGGCGAGATGGTGGCCGAAATCGTCGCCGGACGATCCCGCACATGGGATAAGCGCGCAATTGCTGCGATCTGCTTCACAGATCCGGAAATTGTCAGCGTCGGCCAATCGCCGGATCAGGCGCGCTCGTCTGGTGTCGAGTACAAGGTCGGCACATTCCCCTTCCGTGCCAACGGCCGAGCGATGACGCTCGGGCGAGAAGACGGTTTTATCCGCATCGTCGCCCGGGCAGAAAATAATATCGTGCTGGGTATTCAGGCGGTAGGTGCGGGCGTATCGGAACTCGCGGCTTCCTTCGGGCTTGCCGTCGAGATGGGGGCTCTGCTTGAGGATGTTGCCGGCACGATCCATGCCCATCCGAGCCTCGGCGAAGCCCTGCAGGAGGCAAGCTTCGCTGCCCTCGGCCAGGCCATACATGTTTGACGGTTGCCGCCCCCTACATTGAACTGATGTTTTCTCAGGAGGAACGGCGCGCAAAATAAACACTTATTCCGTCAAGCCAACCTGTTGCCACAAGCTGTGGTTCGTCTATCTATGCTTGCAGCCAGAAGGGCCAGGGTTGCATTTATGGCGCACACATCATCCGAATTCATCTACAATTCCTCGACACGTAATTTTACCGAGAAAGACCGGTTTCATATTTGGATGAAAGACATGCCTTTCCAACGCTATCCGGAATCGACTGACAGATCACTGCGCAGTCGCAAAACTCAGTCGTTGCCGCGGCTTGAGTCATCATCGAAGTATCTATCAGTATATTCGTCAAAAGAGGAAACTCACCTTGCGTAAGGTCATCTGTGCTTCTGCCTTCGTCGCCCTTTCATTCACACCCGCAGCTGCCAGCGTATGTTCGCAGCATTATCAAAGCAGCGGCGTTCCTCTCGTCACCGGTGTGACCTACAAGACTTGGATGGAGTTTCCCTCCATCAGCCCTGCCGCGGCCTTCGACAAGGTATCGAGAGCCGTTCTTGCGGAAGGCTTTGTGGATGTGAATGTCGAGAAGCAACTCGGCACGCTGACGGCACAGCAGGAGACGTCCGGCTCAGGTCGCCCGCAGACATTGCGCGTCGTCGTCCGCAAAACCGGCAAGGGCAGTCGCGTCGATGCGGTTTTCATGGTGCCGCAGGGGCAGGTTGCCCCCAACATGAGCGACAATCTCTGCCGCGTCGTCAACGCCGTGGCTGACTAGGCCGGAAGCGAATGGGTAATGGGAGCGCCTCTGCTTGCATGCTAAGTCGCAAGCTGGCTGAGGCCTGCTCCGCACCCATTCGGTTATTTGCCGATGTCTTCGCGCTGAATTGACGCCATTTAGAAGCCTGTCCTATTCGCTGTCAGCTGTAGACGCGTCTTTGCGTGTGCAGCGTAAGCCCGAGCACGATGCGGCTTCGGCCGTTACTGCTCGGCTATGGGATTTGTAACTTGCTTCTGGCCGATCGTCCGGCTAGGTCTTTATCACAAGTGAAGCGCGAATCGCGGTACGGCAATCAGCGTATAAATAGCCCCAACCGTCTTTCGCTCTGTTGTCGTTTGCCTGAATTATCAAATATCGTAGAGAGTTCTGACCGGCGGTTTGCGCCTGTTGGCAGAAATTTCCCGGTGCCTGCGAATGCTATAGGCACGCGGCGTCTTATCGTCGACTTTAAGAAAACGTCACCGAATGAGATGATCGATGCCTACATGCGGACGCCCAGCGCGGACAACGAACGGGATGTTCCTGTCGGTTGGCGTGCCATAAACCGGCCCGTGCCAGACCTTCTCCCCAAATTCGCCGGCTTTCAGCCGATGATGTCTTCAGCCAAGGTCTTATTTTGATGTTTGCTCGCCTGTTTCACTTCCTGGAAAGCCGCATCGATATTTTCGCCCCGTTCAACGAGGACGAGACGCCGCCGACGGGCGTATGGCGCTTCATGTGGCATCATCTCAAGGTGGTCAAAGGATGGCTCGTCGCCATCATGCTGATCGAGCTCGCCTTCAGCGGTATAGAAGCGGCTATTTATTTGATGGTCGGCTGGTTTGTCGACCTGCTCAACAAGCACTCGCCACAGACCGTGTTTCAGGATTATGGCTGGCCGCTTGCGGGCGCTGCCTTCGTCATTCTGGTGCTGCGGCCGATCCTGTTTTTCGTGACGCAGGTGGTTACCAACCAGATCGTGGTGCCGCCGCTTACCAATCAGATCCGCTGGCGCAATCACATCTATACGCTCGGCCATTCGCTGAGCTATTTTCAGAATGATTTCGCCGGCAGGCTCTCGGCACGCGTCATTCAGGCGGGACAATCCATCCGTTCGGCTGTCATCGCCGTGATTGGCGACCTATGGTACGCTCTGATCTTCGCCTCGGTCACGATCGGCTTCTTCGGCTCCGTCAATGTCTGGTTGATGCTGCCGGTTATCATCTGGCTGGTAGCCTATGCGGTGCTTCTCAGATATTTCGTGCCGCGGGCTCTGAAACGTTCGGAGGCCAATTCCCTTGGCCGCTCGTCGACCACCGGCCGTATCGTCGATTCCTATACGAATATTCTCACCGTGAAGCTCTTTGCCCGCGGCGATCTCGAGCGTACCGCCGTTCGGGACTCTCTGAAACGCTGGAACGATAGTTTCCTCGACCTGATGCGGTTGATCCTCGGTGCCAGCCTGGTGCTTCAGATCCTCAATAGCGTTCTGATCGTCATCACCGCCGGTTTGACACTTTATTTGTGGAGCCACGGGGCCATGACCGCCGGCGCCGGGGCGGCAGCCATCACCTTGGTGTTGCGGCTTGTCCAGATGTCGGGCTGGCTGATGTACCTGATACGCGATGTTTTCGACAATATCGGTACCGTGCAGGAGAGCATGCTGACCATTGCAAAGCCGCATGATCTCCTTGATGCGCCCGACGCCGGCACATTGGCGGTTCCCAGAGGCGAGATCGTTTTCGATCACGTCCATTTCCGCTATGGCGGCGCCAGGCCCGTCTTTACCGATCTGTCGCTCGTCATTCGTCCCGGTGAAAAGATCGGTATTGTCGGTCCCTCCGGCGCGGGCAAATCGACGTTGGTCAATCTGTTGCTGCGTCTCTATCCGATCCAGTCAGGCCGAATCCTCATCGATGGTCAGGACATCGCAGGCGTTACCCAGGACAGCCTGCGGCGGCATATCGGCGTGGTAACGCAGGATAGTTCGCTGCTTCATCGCTCAATCCATGAAAACATCGCTTATGGCCGCACGGGGGTCGGCCGAGAAGAAATCGAGACCGCGGCCCAGCAGGCGGCCGCCCATGATTTCATCATAGGACTTTCCGACCAGGAGGGTCGCGCCGGCTATGACTCGCGCGTAGGCGAGCGCGGCGTCAAGCTCTCCGGCGGCCAGCGCCAGCGCATCACCATTGCTCGCGTGTTGCTCAAGGATGCTCCCATCCTCGTGCTTGACGAAGCCACCTCAGCCCTCGATTCAGAGGTGGAGGCGGTGATCCAGGGCCAACTTCATCGCCTGATGCGCGACAAGACAGTGCTTGCCATCGCGCATCGCCTTTCAACGATCGCCGAACTCGACCGGCTCATCGTGCTCGACGAGGGCCGGATCGTCGAGGAGGGGAGGCATGAGGAGCTGATCGCCAAAGATGGCCTTTATGCAAGGTTGTGGCGACGGCAATCGGGAGGCTTTCTGGCTTTGGAAGATAGCCCGGTGGCATAGGGAAATCGAGATTGCAAAGCGGCAAACCGGCGATCATCTCCGGAGGTGTCTCGTCTGCCGAGGTTTGAGCGGTCGTCAGCGATCCGTAGACACGGTTGCTATCGACAGCTTTTCCGCGTCACCCGTGTTATAAGATGTCTATTTCACGCATCTTGCAAATCGACACCGAACAGCTCGTGGTGCATGTGCTCCACGGCAATGCTGATGCCACCGATGAGTGCCGCCCGATTACCAAACTGACTGATTTCGATTCGCGGCGGGTAGGGCGTGCAACGTGGTAGATATCTGCTGATAGCTTCGACAAGTTCGGGCCGCGCGCCGATACTGCCGCCCATGATCACCAATTCGGGGTCGAGCGTTGCGCCGATTGCGGCAATGGCAAGCGCAATCAATCGCGCCGTTTCTTCGATCACTGCAACAGCGGCGGGCTCGCCGGCCACCAGCGCCGAAAAAAGATCTGCCACCGTTGCCTTGCCTTGCCCACCATATCCGCAATAGCGCCGCACCATTGCCGCACTGCCGACGGCGCTTTCCAGCGTGCCAAGCGTAAAGCCGTCTGGATCAAATGGCTCCCCGCCGAGGGGCAGATAGGCTATCTCGCCGGCGCCGCCGCGCGCGCCGCGCATGAGGCGACCATTGGCAATGATGCCCATGCCGATACCGGTTCCGAGTGCCACGAAGGCAAAATTATCCGACGTGGAGCCGTGCCCTCGCCATCGTTCTCCTTGCGCAGCAAGATTGACGTCATTTTCGATGATGACCGGGGTTGCCATCCTGTCACTCAGGAGCCGGCGCAAGTCGATCGTTTCCACACCCGGGATGTTCGGTGCAACGTTGATATGTCCGGTGGCCGGGTCAAGTATGCCCGGAGTCGCCAGCACGATGAGGCGCAATTTGGAAAGATCAATACCGGCGCTATGGGCAAGATCCTCAATAATGGCCTGGAATTGATCGACCAGATGGAGCCCGCCGCGCGCGTTCGTCGGCACCTTGATTTCGGCCACGACATTTCCGACGAGATCGCAGATGATGGCGGCAATTTTGGTTCCGCCAAGATCGATAGAGGCGGCAAAGCCCGCGCTCGCATCGAGCTCATAGGTTATCGCCGTTCGCCCCAAACGCCCATCGGTATGTCCGGTCGGCTTCAGCCACCCCTTGCTCTCCAAACTGCGAACGACGTCGGAAATGGTTTGCTTGGATAAGCCGGTTTGCTTGGCAATATCCGCGCGGGAAATGGGGCCTTTGGCAAGGATGGTCCGAATGACAGAGTTCGTCGAGATTTTTCGCGCGATCGGTGTCTGTGTCGCGTTAGGCATGAGGGCGGTCTCGCATTCTACCTCTAATTAGTTCGGGACCTTTTCCTAATTCATCCATGTCGTGCTGCGGCAATGCCAGCTTCCAGGGAAAATGAACAAAAAGCAAGTAAATCTCAGTCGGTTGGCTGGGCGAAATCATTTAATTTGTCCATGTCATTGACAAATTCGACGCGTGATTTGTAGACTTCCCCAGTGCTAGTGACTAAGCAAATTGCGGAGGGGTCATGAAAGCGAGGCCAACGGATGAGAGAGCTCGTTTCGCCTATGCCGCGGACTTTATAGCGCTCCATTTCGGCAAGATTGCTTGGTATTGCCGCCTGATTTTCATACGTCATCCCATGTCCGACACCGCGCGGTGAAAGGTGCTTGATTTGCCATGATGACTCCCACGTCCCACGGCGAAATCACAACCAGCCACCCGGTCATTCTGCCGATCATGGCGCCTCGGCTGCAGGCGGATGCGCATCCCGACGGCTATCTTGATCTCGCTCTTTGGGGAAGTGGTCGTCTGGGGCGCATACGTTTTTCCAGGCTTGCCGGACCTTACATTTATGGGCCAAACAGGATTATTGCCGAAGCGGGTGGCATCTTTGTCGCCCAATCAAGGCCCATCCTTCTGATCCGCAATGCCCACCTGGAGGGCGTTTATCCGGCTCGTCGCTGCGCTTGGTGGCATGAGATTGACAAGGATAGTCCGAAGCCCAAGCTCACCAAACGCAATAATCGCCGTATCGTCATGACCGGTTGGGGTGCGATGATCATCGAGATCGATGATGGCGATATCCGTATCGCTGCCGGAGCCTCGAAAGAGGAAGCAGAAGCTGCATTCGGTCTTGCAAACGACGCTATCGTCGCAGAAGCCGCGAGTTATATAGCCCGCTGCGACCTCACGCCAAAGGCCGATCCCGTAATGCGCAGCATGGTGATGCAGGGAGCACACGCCGCACTTTCCAGCATCCGCCTGGATGAGAATGGCAGGTTTGCCGGTCTGGCCGCGGGGCAGGCTTACAGTGCGCCTGCTCGCACCTATTATCGCGATGGCTACTGGACGATGCAAATGCTGTTGAAGCTTGCCCCGGAAGCGGTACGCGATGAAATTCGACTCTTGGCCAAGGGAGTCCAGTCCGACGGGGAGGCGCCGAGCGGTGTGATTTTGACCGGACCGGCGCAATCGCGCGCCTGGCAGAACTTCGTTCTTGATGCCACACGAAATCCCGAGAAATATCGCGGGAAGGCTGCTCCGGAGCATCACAATCGTCCCGATGATTGGTGGAGCGATCATTTTGACAGCCCGCTTTTCTTCATCCTCTTTCTCGCCGACTATGTGGAAACGACGGGGGATGTGGCGGAGGCGGTGCGGCACTGGCCGCTTGTGACCGCTATCGTTGAACGATATCTGGCTCTTGCAGGCCCCGGCAGCGTATTGCCGCTGAAGCCGCGAAACGACAGGGATTGGGCGGACAATGTCTACCGGGAGGGCCTCGTCTCCTACAATCTCGGCCTTTTCGTCGGCGCATTGGATGGCGTGGCCAAGCTGGGAACCGGACATGACCCCGCATTGGCGCAGAAGGCACGCGAGGTGGCGGCCACCGCTCGTGCCGAAATCGAGGATAGGCTTTTTGTCCCCAGCAGAAATGGTTACGCCGATTTCGTCACTCCTGATGGATTTGTCGAGGATCATCTTGTCCTCGATAGTCTGACGCTCTCCCGTTATGGGGCGATTTCGCAGACACGAGCCTCTGGCCTGCTCAAGGCCATGGAAGAGGTCTTAGAAGCTCGAAACAATACCAGACAGCCCTATGGCGATTGGGGTATGTTGTGCGCCTATCCGCCGTTCAAGCGGGCAAGTGACGTGAGATCGAAAACCGCTTTCCCCTTTCGCTATCATAATGGATCCGATTGGCCCTATTGGGATGGCGTCTATGCGGAAGAGAGAATACGCCACGGTCTCGGTGGCGCACGCTATGCCCTCATACGCTGGTGGGAAACCTGCCTGGCAAATGGTTGGGCCGGGGCTGTCGAATATTTCTCGCCACCCTATGGACGCGGTTCCCTGCTGCAGGGATGGAGCGCGATGCCGGCGGCTGTTGTCCTCAAATATGGCCTGGAAGCGGCCAACGCGGAGAATAGATAATGAAGGGAGGCCGGCAAGATCTCTGTTCAGATTGCCGGCTTGTCCAATTTCATAACGAAGGCAAGGTGCCCGTCATGGCTGAGTTCTTCGAAGCCGAGATGCCTGTAGAAACCCTTGGCACGTTCGTTTGCGGGACTGACGCCAAGATGGACCGCGGGCACGCCGTGGCTCGAAAGCTTGTTGAGCATGGTCTTAATCATCACGCGTCCCCATCCGCCCGATTGCGCTTCGGGCAGAATATTGATGTGGAGATGCGCGGGGTAGGTTTCTTCAAGGCCCGGCGTGCCGCTGTGAGGATTGGCTATTCGCTCCAGAACATCAGCGTCTTTTTCGGTGCTGGGCATCAGACCGGCGATCTCGCGGCGGACAAGCGGCCACCAATCTCTGCCGAGCGTTTTCTCAAAGCTGGCGGTATCCGGCGTACCGACAACATAGCCGACGACCCGGTCATGGCTGGCAAGAACGAACGCGAATTCCGGAGCGAATTTGAGATAGGGCACCGCCCATACGTAACCGGGAAGGCGCGGATTGCTGTAAAGCGCACTCGCATCGGCTCCTGCGTCAGCCGTCACCAGACAAATATGGAAGAGGGCGTCAACGTCGTTCTCGGTTGCCGGACGGATGAGATAATTGTCGATCTTGGGAGGCATCGCACCATCGATTTGCTGGCCGCTGCACGGTGCGAGCTGACATCAGGCAGCGGTAAAACTGGGAAGGTTGAGGCACTGCATCTGCGGGATGAAGGCCCGCTGATCTTTTGAAAAGGATAAGGAAATTCATCAGGTCAGTAAAGGCCTGACGATGCAAGACATTCGGCTCGTCTCAGCAGGACCGGCCGGTTGGAAACGATAGGAACTGCCAAAACGCAGCTAGAGGGAACCAATCAATGTTTAGCAATTTCATCTCCATCAACATGGCATCAATGCTGAAGAAAGCAGGAGTTTTGGCGGGCGTCACGTTCGTCGGGCTCGGCATGTCGACGGCCGTCTTTGCCGAGACGCTTACCGTCTGGGACGACCATGACTCGGAGTCGCGGGCTGCAGTGATGACTGAGCTCAACGCCAATTTCCAGAAGGCGCATCCTGAGGTTAAGCTCGACCATACCGTGCGCGACTTCCAGGATCTCAATCTTACGCTAAAGCTTGCGGTTTCATCCGGCGATGGTCCAGTAGTGACCAAGGTCAACCAGGGCGCCGGCGACATGGGCGCGATGGTGAAGGAAAACCTTCTCGTTCCTGTCGATACCTATCTCAAGAAATATGGATGGGATAAAAACCAGTCCGATAGCCTGCTTGCGCGTGACCGCTGGTCGAGCAAGGGCGAGTTCGGTGTCGGGGAGACCTACGGTATCTCGTCGCTCGCCGAAATCGTCGGTCTTTATTACAACGAAAAGGTCTTGAAAGCCGCCGGAGTCGAGCTGCCGATCAAGAACTTCGACGATTTCCTTGCAGCCCTCGATAAGGTCAAGGCGGCAGGCACCCCACCGCTGACGATCGGCACGGCCAAGGGCCATCTGGCGCTCCATATGCTGGCTGGGATCAGCCAGGCGCATATCGATGCGTCCGATCGAAAGGCGCTCGATGACCTGATCTACGGTCGCGGCGGAACCTGGAATACGCCCGGCAATCTGGAATCGGTGAGACTTGCTCAGAAATGGGCAACAAACGGCTATTTCTCCGATGGTTACCAGGGCATCTCGGGTGATGATGCCGTTCAGCTTTTTGTCGCCGGCCAAGGGGCCTTTCTGATTTCTGGAACCTGGTACTTCGGCGATATGCAGAACAATCCGGATATCCATTTCATGCCGATCCCGGCGCCCGCCGGTATCAAGCATCCGCTTTCGGTTGGCGGCGTCGACCTTGCCTGGGCGATCACCAGCCTGGCCAAGAGCGACAAAATGAAGGATCTCGCGGGCGAATACATCAATTACATGGTCTCCAAGGACGCATCCGTGACCTGGGCCCGAGCCGGCTATCTGCCAGCAACTCCAGTTCCGGAAGATGCCGGGGTTAACGCTTCCCCGCTTCTGAAGGAGGGCATCGCGATCTGGAAATCGTTGAACGATGATAACGCACTGGGGCATTATCCCGATTGGGCGAGCCCCACCATGCTCAAGACGTTTGATGAAAATACGCCCCTGCTGTTTGCGAACAAACAAACGCCTGAAGAGCTGATCGGCAAGCTCGATGCCGATTATGCCGCCTATATGAAGAGCAAGTGATTGCCAGACACAGCAATCCTGCCGCTGCTCCATTTGATGAAAAGCAGCGGCGGGAAACTTCGCTACGTCAATCCTGATCACGGCCAGAGAGGCGCCAGTCGACCCCTGGCATATTCATGAGATGGTGCATGAAACGTTCACCACTTGATGCCAACGCCAGCAGAAATCTCTTTTATATTCTGCCTGGTTTGCTGGTCTATTTTGCTCTCGTACTCGGCCCCATTATCGCAGCAATCGGTATCAGCTTCACCGAATGGAACGGGATCGGTTCGCCCGATTGGATTGGCTTTGGCAATTATGCAAAATTGCTTTCGGATGAGACTTTCTATGTCGCATTGAAAAACAATGCGCTCTTTATGGTGTTCTACTGTGTCATCCCGATCGTCGTCGGCCTGTTGCTTGCTGCATTGGTCTGGTCGCTCAGGCAGCGAGAGCAGTTCGCGCTGCGCACATTGCTGTTTTTGCCCTATATCATGCCGACCGCCGTTCTCGGCATCATCTGGCACTGGCTCTACAATCCTGCTTTTGGCCCCATCAATCAGGCGTTAAAACTGGCTGGCCTGGGTTCGATCGCTTTACCCTGGCTTGGCGATTTCACCTTTGTCCTACCGGCCGTGGGCATCGTCGCCAGCTGGTATTTCTTCGGTTTCTGTATGGTGCTGTTTCTTTCCGGTATTCAGCGGATTGACCCCTCGCTGTTTGAAGCGGCGAGGGTGGACGGTGCTTCAGGAAGCAGGATTTTCTTCTTTATCACGCTGCCGCTCCTGCTGCCGGAAATACGCATCGCGTTGCTTCTCACCATCATCGCTTCGATCAAGAGTTTTGACCTGATCTTTACGATGACCAGAGGCGGTCCGGCCAATGCGACCCTCGTTCCCAATATCTATATGTATGAACTTGGCTTCCAATTGAACCGTTATGGCTATGCCTCGGCCGTCGCCATCATCGGTGCGATTCTGGTCTTCGCAATCAATTATGCCGTTCATCGGCTGGTGCGGCCAGTGAATGAGGGGAGTGCATCGTGAGCCGAAATTTTCATGGGGCAGGTGCCGTATTGCCGTCGCGTATCATTCTTTGGCTCTTTGCCGTCCTGACGGTTATTCCCTTCGCGCTTCTGATACTGACGTCTCTGAAAAGCCGTGCCGATCTTATCCAGGGCGCATTCGTATTGCCCGCCTATCCGCATTTCGAGAACTATGCGAATGCTTGGATCGAGGGTCATTTTAACGTCTATTTCCTGAATTCGGTTCTGATCGTTTTCCCTGTAGTCATTGTCAGCATCATACTCGGGACATTGACGGGGTTCAGTTTCGCATTCCTGAGCTTTCCCTTCAGACGCACCATTTTCGTTCTCTTGACTATAGGTATGATGGTGCCGACTGAAGCCTTTATCATTCCGCTCTACTATGAGATGCGCTATGTCGGTCTCATCAACACCTATGCGGCATTGATCCTGCCGCAAATTGCCATGTCGCTGCCTTTTGCGACGATGTTCATGGCAAGTGCGATGCAGCAGTTGCCATCGGAGATCATAGAGGCAGCCGTCCTCGATGGAGCATCCAGACGATATATTCTGTCGAAAGTTATCGTGCCTTTGATGCTGCCGTCGATGTCGACGCTGGCATTGTTCCTGTTTATCTGGACATGGAACGAATTTCTTATTCCACTTGTTCTGGTCAATGACGACAACTATCGCACCCTGCCGATCGGCATGCTGTTTTTCCAGGGACGTTATACGGTCAATACGCCCGTGCTGACAGCGGGCGCTGTCATCGTTATCGGCCCGCTCATTCTCGCTTACATGCTATTCCAGCGCAAACTCATCACAGGCCTCACGGCTGGAGCGACAAAGTAGATCTCCAGGCAATTTGCCGTCCGACGCGATGCCGGGCTGGTGTCTCTCGATCGTCGGGTGACCTTTGATCCACTATCGCGGAAATGGCTCAGCGGGAAAGGTGGGCCAGCTTCACCAGATCCGCCTTGCGGCTGGCGGTTTCCAATCCCAGCTCGATGAATTGCCGTGCATGTCTGGCAAGGGCAACATTGTCGTCCCAGAGATTGCGCCAGATCGCAGTCTTCAGCGATAGGTCCTTGTCGACGATGGCGGTCGAGAAGGATTCGAAGGTTACGTAGTCGTTCCAGCCGATTGCGACCAATGCATCGA
The DNA here is from genome assembly GCF_057784395.1 of Martinezella sp. CNPSo 3957. NCBI lineage: Bacteria > Pseudomonadati > Pseudomonadota > Alphaproteobacteria > Hyphomicrobiales > Rhizobiaceae > Martinezella > Martinezella sp. CNPSo 3957. Next base: position 85,752 of record NZ_JBXSOU010000004.1, on the reverse strand, counting down.
AAATGGCGGCGAAATCGATATTGCCGGTTCCGAGATAGCCGCGATGGCTTTCGCCGATATGGACGTAGCCGATCTTGTCGCTAGCATGGCGGATGGCGAGCCCGACATCGGCCTCCTCGATGTTCATATGGAACGTGTCGAGATGCAGGAAAACGTTGGAAGCGCCGGTATCGCGAATATAGGCCATGCCCTGGGCGGCAGTGTTCAGCATATTGCTCTCGAACCGGTTGACGATTTCGAGGTTGAGGGTGACGCCGGAAGCCTTTGCCTGGTCGGCGACCTTGGACAGGGTCGAAACACTGGTATCCCACCCCCTTTTCGTCGGCGTATGCTCCTGCTTGCCGTGCGCCGAGCTCAGGATACCGGCTAGTTTCGTGCCGCCGAGATCGCGCACCAGCGCTACGGCCCGGTCAAGAATGTCCTTGCCCTTGGCAACGATCGTCGGATCCTCGCTGGAAATATCGCCTTCTGCCGGCAATCCCATGCTGATTGCGACATCGAGGCCGAGTTCTTCGATGCGGGACGCGAGCCATTTCACGTCTACCAGCTTCGGATCCAGATAGGAGAACTCGATCAGTTGGAAGCCGAGCTCGTGCGATCTTGTAAGAGCCTTTTCAAGCTCCTCCTTGGAGGAGCCGGCACTCCAGACGAAAGAGTGAACACCGATTTTGGACATGGGACGCCGCTTTCCGATTGGTGGCAAAGATCGCAGCCCGCCCCCGCAGAAAAAAGGAACGGGCCGCTCGGGAGGAGATTTTAGCGAGCTGCCGTCCAGCCCTTGTAGTCCTTGAGATTGTCAGCCGTGATCAGCTTGGGATCGAGGAGGACGGTGGGCTGGGCGGGCTTCTTGCCGTTGAGGACATCGACCGCCATCTTCAGGGAGTCTCCGGCCATCGTATAGGGATCCTGCGAAGCCGATGCCTTGATCATCGACTTGCCGCTTGCGAGCGACTTTTCGATGTCGGGAGCACCATCGACCGATGTGATGAAGAACTCATGGCGATTGAGCTGCTTGGCTGCCAGTTCCGCGCCAATGCCCGTCGGATCGTTGATCGCGAAGACGGCATCGATCTTGTCGAAGCGCGTCAGAAGTCCCTGCATGACGGCGAGGCCACCGTCGCGCGAACCCTGGCCATTCTGATCGTCGGACAGGATCTTGATATCCGGGCTCTTCGCCAGGACGTTCTTGCAACCCTGAACGCGGTCGAGGATCGACGAGGAGGCCGGGCCGTTGATGATGACGACGTTGCCCTTGCCCTTCAGCTGGTCGACGATGTACTGGCAAGCCTCTTCGCCGGCCTTGATGTTGTTGGTCATGACGGTGACGTCGGCGCCCGGAGCCGATACGTCAAACGCAGCAACGATGACGCCTGCAGCCTGCGCTTTCTTGACGGCGGGAGCGATCGCCTTGGCGTCGACGGCATTCAGCATGATGATATCGACGCCGGCGGCGATGAAGCTGTCGATCTGCGAGACCTGCTTGTTGAGATCATAGTCGGCCGATACGGACGTGACCTGGACGTTCGGATTGATCTTCTTGGCGCTGTCTTCGATACCCTTGATGGTGGCGACGAAGAACGGATTGCCGAGTAGGCCGACAGAAATGCCGATCTTCTGAAGATCTTTGGCGGCAGCCGGCATTGCTATGGCAGCCGCAAGCGCAGTGACGGCGAGCAGTTTCGTGATCATACGCATTCTTTCCTCCTTATGGCGCTTCCTGCGCCCCGTTGTCCGGTAATCCCGGTTCCTCCAGCCGCACATCCTCAGGTGCGGCTAAGCCCTTTCAGCCGGTAGCGGTCGAGCGCCACGGCCACGATGATGACAAGCCCCTTGATGATGTACTGCCAGATGTCGGATACCCCGACGAGGATCAGGCCGTTCGAAAGAACGGCGATAATGAGCGCGCCGATCAATGTGCCCCAGATCGAGCCGACACCGCCGACGAAGCTGGTGCCGCCGAGAATGACGGCAGCGATCGCGTCAAGCTCATATGCCTGGCCGAGCTGCAGGCCATTGGCCGCATAAAGGCGGGCTGCCGACATCACGCCGCCCAAGCCGGAAAGCAGGCCTGACATCGAATAGACGAAGAGCAGCACCAGGGGCACCTTGATGCCGGTCAGGCGCGCTGCCTCCATATTGCCGCCGACCGCATAGATCCAGGTGCCAAGAACCGTGCGCTTCAGGATCACCCAGGAAATCAGGATCGTCAGCAGCGCAATGATCGCAAGCCACGGCACGCCGAGGAAGTTGCCGTTGCCGATGAAGTCGAACGGCAGGTCCGGGTTGAAGACCGTCGTGTCATTGCCGAGCAGGCGGGCGATCCCGCGCATGGCGGTGAGCGAGCCGAGGGTGACGATAAACGGGGGCAGCTTCAGGAAGGCGATGATTGTGCCGTTGATGACGCCGCAGGCAAGACCGACGGCGATTGCCGCGGGTATGCCGAGCATGCCGATATCCGGAACGAGGGAGACGATGACGCCGATCATGGCCGATGCCGCAAGGATAGAGCCGACGGAAAGGTCGATGCCACCAGTCAGGATCACGAAGGTCATCCCGGCCGCCAGCACCGTGTTGATGGATGCTTGCTGCATGACGATCGACAGGTTGTTGACGCTGAGGAAGCGGCCACTGATAAGATGAAAGCCGATCGCCAGAAGAATGAGGACCGGAAGCATGCCGAGGGCGGTCAGTGTGGACCGCAGCTTCATCTTGTCGGTTGCTGTCTGTTCGCTCTGCATTGCCCTTATTTCCCGTTCTCTTTCTTGTCGCGCTCTATGCGCCTCGCTTGGTGGCGCCGGTCGACAGGGCCATGATGGCCTCCTGGCTGATCGGCCGTTCCTCCGAGCCGGCGATCTCGCCGGCAATGCGGCCTTCGCGCATGACCAGCACCCGGTCGGCGATGCCGATGATTTCGGGCAGATCGCTGGAGATAACGACGATCGCGATGCCGCTCTGGGCCAATTCGTCTATGATCCGATAGATCTCCGACTTGGCGCCGACATCGACTCCGCGTGTCGGCTCGTCGAGGATGATGACCCGCGGCTTGGTTTCGAGCAGGCGGGCAAGAAGCACCTTCTGCTGATTGCCGCCCGAGAGCGCACCGACATTGATCGCCGTGCTCCTGGTGCGGATCGACAACGACGAGACGGCGCTGTCGGCGCGCTTCTTCGCCTTGGCGAAATCGAGAAAGCCGCCAGATCGCGAATCCTCGGAAATCACGCCAATGTTGATGTTTTCGTTGATCGACATATCCAGAAACAGGCCGAGGCCCTTGCGGTCTTCGGTGAGATAGGCAATCCCGGCATCAAGCGCGGCCCGCGGCCCGCGCAAGGAGAGGTCGCGGCCATCGAGTGAAACGCTTCCAGAGGTCCTATGGTCCGCGCCGTAGATGAGCCGCGCAAGTTCCGTGCGTCCGGAGCCGACAAGACCCGCTATGCCAAGCACTTCGCCGGCGCAGGCCTCGAAGGAGCAGTCATGCACCCGGCGGCCGTCGCCAATGTTCTTGACGGCGAGCACCACCTGGCGATCCCTCCCGCCGGCACGGTGCTCCTTCTTATAGAAGGAGGAAAGGTCGCGACCGACCATCATGGACACCAGCCGTTCGGCTGAAAGCTCGTCGCGCTCCAGCGTGCCGACATAGGCGCTGTCGCGCAACACGCTCACCCGGTCGGCCAGGGCGTAGATCTCTTCCATGCGATGGCTGATATAGATGATCGCAATTCCATGGGCCTTCAGGCCGGCAATGACCTCGAAGAGTTTTTCGGTTTCACGGCTTGTCAGCGAGGTCGTCGGCTCATCCATGACGATGATGCGCGCATTCGTCGTCAGCGCCCGGGCGATTTCCACCATCTGCCGTTCGCCTAGCGACAGACTGGCAACCAGTTGGTTCGGCGAAAAGGCGATGCCGAGACGTTTCAGGATTGGCTCGGCGCGCTTTCTGATATCGCCGCGATCGACGAAACCCACATGCGATGGCTCGGCGCCCAGGAACATGTTCTGGGCCACCGTCAGATTGGGTGCGAGCGACAGTTCCTGGTAAATGACGGCAATGCCATTGGCTCTTGCCTTGATCGGGTCGCCGGCGATGACAGGGCGACCGCTGACGAGGATGCTGCCGCCGGGATCGGCCACATAGGCACCGGAGAGCACCTTCATCAGCGTCGATTTGCCGGCGCCATTCTCGCCCATCAGCGCGTGCACCTCGCCCGGATAGACGGTCAACGACACATTGGTCAGCGCCCGCGCATTGCCGAAGGTCTTGCTGATGTTCTGCATTTCGAGAGCAGGGGTGGCGACCTGATCGCTTACCGCAGCTGGGCTCATCGCATCATCTCCTTCGACACCGCCCCGTCCGGCGCTTGTGAGCGCATCGCCTCGACACGGCGTCGCCATTCCCGCCTGTAGGCGTCGAGACCGTTGATGAGGGCCGGGCAAACCTTTTCGGTCTCGTTGCGGAACGGTTGCAGGCCGGCCTGGCGCAACACGAGGGCGGCAGCCCCGAAGGCGCTGCCCTCCGGATTGGAGCTGGTGAAAACGATTTGGTTGCGCAGTGCTGCCAGCATCGGTGTATAGAGCTCCGCTTTGACAAGGCCGCCATCGATGACAACGGCGTTTTCCGAGTGGATCAGATCGAGCGACAGATCCGTCATCAACGTCACGTAGAGCAGCGCAACCGCAGCCTGTTCTTCGCCCGAGACCGCAGGCCCGACAAAGCGGCCTTCGGAATGCGGGAAGGGACCACCGGGGGCAAACGAGGGGAGGGCGAAGCTGCCTTTGGAGATGACGGCTTCGATTGCGGCAACCGAAATCGGCTTCGTCCAGCCTTCGCTCGCGACATCATATTCCCGACCGCCCATGAAGCGGATGGTTGCCGCCGGTGCATGATCGACCGTGACGTTGGCAAGCATGTCGCGGCGCTGATCCAGCGCTTCGAGCGGGCAGGCTTGATTGAAGATAATCACCCAGGTGCCGGTGGAGATCAGCGTGAAATCCTCAAAGCCGAGGGAGCGATAGTAGAAGAGCGAGGAATTGCTGTCGTGCACGCCGTTATGTACGGCAACATCGACGTGTTCGCCGCTGCCGAGCGTCACCGGATAGGTGCCGAGACGCGAGCCGGCCACTGCGAAGCTCGGCATCTTCGCCCGCCAGCCCTTGGTATCCACCAGGCTGCTGAAATCATCGGCAAGCGGTGCCCAGAGGTGCGAATGGCAGCCGAGATAGGAGACTTCGGATACCGCCTTGCCCGAGAAACGCCAGGACCAGAACTGCGGATAGGCCAGGATGGCGTCGGTCTCTTCCAGCATTTCCGGGTCGCGATCGGCAAGCCAGAGCACATGCCGGCCATAATTGAAACCGAGCGGCAGGCGAGGGGAAAAGGTCTCCGAAAAACTCGGGATGAACAGGTCGATCCGCGCGGCAATGTCCGCCGGCGGCTCCTGCTCGTAATCGAGGATCGGATGGCGCAGCGCATTGCCGCCGATCAAAGCAAAAGTGCACCCGTGGGCAGAAAAGGTGACGTGGCGGACCCCATGTGTCTCGACGGCGCGGGCAAGCTCGCTTTCCATCCAGGCAAACAGCGTGCCGTCGTCGAGAACACGAAGATCGCCATCATCCAGCCAGATCGGCTTCGTTCGCCGTTCGGCAAGGACTAGGCCATTTCCGTCGATGACAAACAGCTTCGAATTCGTCTTGCCGAGGTCGAAAACGGCGATGGGCCGATGCGTGCTCACGCGACACCCCCGACATTAGCAATCAGAATTGTCACGCCGGCATTTTCCAGCATGTTGGCATTGGCATCGGACAGGCCGTCGTCGGTGACGATCGTGCCGACGCGCGCGAGCGGCAGGACGAGGTTGCGCGGCTGGATGGAGAATTTCCGGCTGTCGGCGAGAAGCACGATCTCGTCGGCGCAGGTACTGAGTTCGCCGATCGCCTTGATGAGTAGCGGATGGGATTCAAAAAGACCTTGCGCGCCGATGCCTTGGGTGCCGATGAAAAAGCGCGAGGCGAAAAAGTTCGGCGCGCCGGCGGCCGGATCGTGAATGATGCCCGGTTCACGATAGAGCTCACCGCCGGCAAGGCTCAGATGGCAGCTACCATGTTCGCCGAGATAGGCGGCAAGCGGCATGGAGTTGGTGTAGACGCGCAAGTTGCGCCGCGCCAGACGCATTCCGAGCTCAAAGCAGGTCGACCCGGCATGCACAATGATGGAATCGCCGTCCCGCACCAGCGATGCAGCCTTTTCGGCGATCGCGCGCTTGGCCTCGACGGCGATATCGCGGTTTTCGTCGAAGGGGCGGGCTGCGAGGCGCCCGCCGACTTCGAAAGCCGATATTCCGCCATAGACCTTCTTGGCTCGACCGGTTTCGTGGAGCTTGTCGATATCGCGCCTAATGGTCGCCGGTGAAACGCCCAGCCGGTCTTGAAGGTCTCGAACCGAGGCAAACGGCGTCTCGCGAAGCAGGTCCGTGATGATTTTGTGCCGGTCGGCGTCGTTCACGCAATTTCCTCCCGGCTTCTCCCTGCCGATGATTGAATGTAATCACAATGATTGGCATTTCGCAAGCATGCGTGACGTAGAAACTTCATCGTTGACGATATTCAATCTAATACATACCATGAAGATAAAGTTTGCTCACCGTTGGGTGAGGGGCATCATGAGGATGGAGGATGATCTTGACGGTGGCACCACGCGGCTCGGATGGTGAGTTCGAACGGTTTTTGACTCTGTCCAAAGAGATTGGCGCCGACATTCTCAAGACGCAGGGTGCCGGCGGCAACACGTCGCTGAAGGATGACGACATAATGTGGGTGAAGGCCTCGGGTACCTGGCTTGCCCAGGCCGGAGACCGTGACATCATGGTTCCCGTGCGCGTCACGCCACTGGTCGAGGCGCTGCGGCAGGGGGATCCGCGTGCCGAAAAGGCGACCGATTTTGTCATCGGCGCCTTGAATACGAGTGGCCTGCGGCCTTCCATCGAAACGAGTTTTCATGCGGCTCTGACAAATCGGGTCGTTGCCCATTACCACTGCGTCAACGCGATCGCGCTTTCGGTGCTGGCGCAACGTGACGAGATCCTGAAGACAAAGCTCGACACAACCGGAATGAAATGGGCAACGACGTCTTATCGGCGTCCCGGAACGCCGCTGGCGCGGGAAGTTGATCATGCAGCTGCCGACAAGCCTGACGTACTCATCCTCTACAACCACGGTATCATTGTCACCGGTGAAACCGTCGGGGAGGTGTCAGGCCGGATCAAACGGGTGACCGCGGCGCTGGAGGTGCCTGTCAGGCAGGTTTCCCAGCCGGATATCAGGGCATTGCAGCGCATCGCGGAGGGAAGCAGCTATGCGCCGGCCTCCGATGGAGCCAGCCATCAGCTGGCGCTCTCGCCTGAAAACATCAGGATTGCCACGGGCGGGTCGATGTATCCGGACCATGTGATCTTCCTCGGCACGAAGATCGGGCTGCTGGAAGCCGGCCAATCGCTACAGGCCTATCTCGAAGGCTTTGACGGCACTGAGGGCGGTACGCCGAAGATGATTATCGTTCCCGGTTCCGGCGTTCTGGTGTCGAATACGCTGACCCCCGGTGGCCAGGTGATGGTCCGCTGCCTGGCGGAGGTCGTATCCCGCATCCCTGATGGCGCCGACGTCGTTTACCTCTCGCAAGCAGACGAGTACGAACTCACCAATTGGGAGGCCGAGCAATATCGTCAGGCGCTCGATCGTGGAGCGGCAAAGTCGTGACATCCAGGCAAACCTCTGCCCTTGCGACCATCATCGGCATCGATATCGGAACGTCTGGCGTTCGCGCCGCCGCTCTTGCTGACAATGGCGATCTGGTTGAGATCGCGAGCGCACCTTTCTTGGACGCGCATGAAGGTCGAACGCCGTCGAGCTGGTGGGCTCGGACATCGGCCGCTTTGATGGAACTTGCTGCAAAAACAAGTTTCTCCTGCATCCGCGCGATTGGTGTCGATGGAACGTCCGGAACGGTCCTTGCGATCGACAGCGCGGGCGAGCCGGTCGGTGCGCCCCTGATGTACAATGATGCCTGCCCGGATCCATCAATCGTCGAGAGCGTTTCGCGTCATGCGCCAGCCGACAGTCCCGCCCGCGGTTCCAGTTCCGCCCTCGCAAGGGCGATCCATCTCTCGCGCCAGCCTCAGGTCTCGCGAGTGGTTCATCAGGCTGATTGGATTCTGATGAAGCTCGGTCATGATGGCTGTGCGAGCGATGAGAACAACGCGCTCAAAACCGGGTACGATCTTGTCGCCGAAGAGTGGCCCGACTGGATCGAATGGGCAGGACTGGACCGCCGGCTGCTGCCGGCCGTTGAGCGGGCGGGAGCCCCTTTATCGGTGGCGACGGGTTTTATTCGCAGTCTTGGCGTCGACAGAGCCTGCCGCTTTCACGCCGGGACGACGGATGGTTGCGCCTCCTTTCTTGCAACCGGGGCCTCGCAGATCGGCGATGGCGTCACCGCGCTCGGCTCCACACTCGTTCTCAAACTCGCGTCGGAGCGGCCGATCAATGCGCCGCAATATGGCATCTATTCGCACCGGGTGCTGGATTTCTGGCTGCCCGGCGGCGCCTCCAACAGCGGCGGCGGCGTCATTCGATCGCTGTTTGATGATAGCAGGCTCGAGGAATTGACAAAGCGCGTTGACCCCGATCAGCCGACGGGGCTCGATTTCTATCCGCTGCCGAAGGCCGGCGAACGCTTTCCGATCAGCGACCCGAATTATGCGCCCCGGCTAGAGCCGCGCCCTGCCGATGAGGCGATATTCTTTCAGGCCGTGCTTGAGGGCATTACCGAGATCGAGCGCCTCGGCTATGAACGACTGACTGAACTTAGTGCTGCACGGCTGCGATCGGTCAGAACTGTCGGCGGCGGCGCGAAAAACCCGGCATGGACCCGGATGCGGCAGGCGGCCCTTGCCGTGCCTTTTGCAACGTCGAACTCGACGGAAGCGGCCGTCGGTACTGCCTCCCTCATTCTTCAATGGCAGGATAAACAGCGGTGACAATTGCGCCATATACCACCCTTGCAGCACTGATCGACAATTACGACTACTTCCTGATCGATCAGTTCGGGGTGCTGCGCGATGATGAAGGCGCCTATGATGGGGCAATTGCGGCGCTGCGCGTGCTGAAGGATCATGGCAAACACGTCATCGTGCTTTCAAATTCGGGCAGAAGCGGCGAATACAATACAGAACGCTTCGTCCGTCTTGGCTTCGAGCGCTCGCTTTTCGAGCATTTCGTGACCTCGGGCGACGTCGCCTTCGAGATTCTATCGGCCTCGCCTGAAATTGGACAGGGCATGAAGGCCTTCACGATTTCCAGTGGTGGCGATCACGACCTTGCTGATCGTCTCGGGCTTACCAACGTGTCGCGGTCGAATGAAGCCGATCTCATTATCATTTCCGGCAGCGAGGCGGAAAAGATTGAGCTCGACGATTATCGTCGGCAACTGGCGCCAGCGGCAAGCCGTCACGCGCCCTGTTTCTGCACCAATCCCGATATTCATAAGCTTGCCGGCGGAAGGACCGCGCCCGGCGCCGGTGCGATCGCCAGAATCTATGAGGAGCTTGGCGGTAAGGTGCACTGGATCGGCAAGCCATATCGCGAGATCTACATGCTGGCTATATCCCGTTGGATGAATGCCGAACCCGGCAGGATCGTCTGCATCGGGGACAGTATCGAGCACGACATCAAGGGTGCGGGCGATATGGGTCTGGCCTCCGTGCTGGTGCGTACCGGCATCCTCGCAACCGCCTCAGTGCAGGAACTGGCCCAGCTGACGCGACGACACCATGCAGTTCCCACCTACCTGTTGCCGTGCTTTTCGGTCGACGCAGCGTGAACGGTGCGTGCTTGTCCCTGTGCTCAAAGAAAATGGTTCGAAACTCTTGGGTTGATGCGGCGGATCTTGCGCAAAGTCTGGTAGAGGGTGTTCGACTTCATCACAATGTAGCGCGGAGAAACGGTGCCGCCGAAGCCGGAATAGAGCAGGATGGAACCGGCATTCGCCACACCGTCAAAGTCGAAGACCAGCCCCATCGAAGCGGCATTTTTGATGGCGCTCCAGATCAACAGAGGGATCGCGCCATTGCCGCTGTCGGCCGTGCGGGTCGATAACATGTAGTAATAGGATCTGGCATCCCAGACACAAAATATAGCCGCCCTGACATCCCCTTTGTCGTCCACCGCGACGTAGAAATGACCACGTCCGCGGTCAAGTGCCCTGGTGACGACATCTATGCAGGTGATGAAGTCGATATTGGGTTCCTCACCTTTGGCCCTAAGATTGGCGATGGAAAAGCGGAAGAATGCCTGCGGGTCCATGATGTTCGAGACGCCGTAACGCTCCTCTGCCCGACGGATGACATTTCGTGTCTTGTCCCGCATGGCTTTCCACATGACTTCCAGAGGGGCCGGGCCGACTTCGAAGGTGAACTGGGCCGTTACCTCGAAATTCTCGGCCTGAAAAGCAAGCACGTCTCTGACGTTGTGGTGCAGCTTCTGACGGAATGAGGAGAACTGCGGCAGCTTGCGGATGAGCTCACGTGTGATCGCCTGACGCTTCACGAAGCGGTTCGGCTCGCTGCCGGAACCGTCGTTGATGCCCGGGCCGAGAAAGTGGGTGAGGGTCGGCATATTGATGCTATGCAGACCAAGTCTCGTTTCCTTGAGATAGGGCAGCCGGCCCACTGTCCGCCCGCCTTCGGTCACTTCGGATATCTCGGCTCGTCCCTTCGTCGCAGCATCGAGCCACCAGTGCTCGTGAAATATTGTCGGTATCAAAGGATCCAACACTCCGGGCCTCCTCCAAAAGAAATGTGCAAACTTGCTTCTTTAATTGGTCAAGTTGCTGCAACATCCCCAAAGTACCTCTCTTAGCATACTCAAGCGCCCTCAGAAATGGAGTAATAATTTTTCCGATTTGAAAGAAATTCTTCAAATTGACAGCTGATTATATTAATGGGACGAGCAGTATATTAAGATAGTTTGCGCTCAAACGCGGCAATGATTGATGCCGCAACATCTCGAAAGCGTCCTTAGGCTCTCTCGACCATATTGCCTCGCTCGACGCATTGCCTCTGTCGTTACAGCGACCACGGAAGCGCTCGGCGCACAGAGCCGACGCGACTTTCTCCACCAAGCGTGGCTTGTTCCGAAAATGTGCCCGATGCACTCAGGATATGATTATTGTTTCTCCGTCGAAAGCACGGCCCAGCCGTATCCAGGCAACCGGATCGAAGTCGATCGATCCAGCTCAGTCGTTATTGCTGCAGCGGTTCCCGCAAGCACGTTTTTGGCCCCCGGTGCAGGGAGAATAGCGTCGCCATCACGGAGATTAAGGGCGACGAGGATCGTCTGGTTGTTTGCTTCCATGGCCCAGACGGCCTGCCGGGCGGTGAGGTGAATTTTTCGGCTTTTGGCTCTGACGAGCCAGGGATGATGGCGGCGAACCCCAATCAGCTGCTGATGAAGTCGATAAATCGGCCAGCCGAATGGAGCGAGCTCCTCGGGCCTTGCGGGAAAGGCAGGCCGGATTGCATCATCGCCGCCGGCCCGGTTTTCCTTGACGCCTCGGAAAGCTTGCTCGTCACCGGCATAGATGGCCGGCGTGCCGCCGACTGTCATAAGAATGGCAAGAGCGTGAGCGATGTGCCGTTCATCAGTCAACCGGCTTGCCAGCCGCGTGACATCATGATTGCCGACAAAGGTGAGTGGTACGAAACGCTCCAGGAACCCATTGTGCCGCTCCAGCGCCCACTGAAGTTCGAACAGGTTGCAGTCATTGATCGCACTCCAGATCGCCTTCCACAATTCGTACTGCGTCACTGCGTCGACGCCGGTCGCCGCTACGAAGCCATTGTAGTCGCCGTGGATGACCTCGCCGAATATGTAAGCGTGGGGATGGCGCTGGCGGACATCCATCAACACCGTTTTCCAGAATGGGCGAGATACTGCATAGGCTGCGTCAAGCCGCCACCCTGACGCGCCGCGGTCCAGCCAGTGGTTCATAACGCTTGTCACATAGGCGGTAACATCCAAAGAATCATGGTTGAACGCCACCAGCGCATGATGTCCCTCGAACGTCGCATAGGCAGGGCCGCCCGTGTCGTCCTTGCCGCCGAGCAAGCGGAACCAGCTCGCCTCCTGAGAGGCCGTTCCATTCTCAATGGCGGCACGGAAAAGCGGAAAATCCCTTCCGGCATGGTTAAAGACGCCATCAAGGATGACTTTCAATCCACGTCGTCGCGCCTCCATGATGAGCTGGTCGAAATCGCAATCGTCACCAAGGCGGGGGTCGATGCGAAAATGGTCGATCGTGTCATAGCCGTGTGTCGATGAGGCAAAGATCGGCCCCAACAGCAGACCGGATGCCCCCAGCGCGACGGCATAGTCGAGCCAATCGACGATATGGCTCAGGCGATGATGAATGCCCGCATGAGCCCTCTGCTCGGCGCCGACGAAACCGAGGGGATAAATGTGCCAGAAGATGGCGCTATCGATCCAATGCGTCATGAGCGTCGATCTCCAATCTGCCTTGATCATCAAAGGCGAGCTTGAGCATAATGTCGGTGGCCGCGATCAAAGCCGTGCGCTCGCTTTCTGAAAGCACGCGCAACATCGCCTCGCGCAACCACGCCTGTCGCGCGCGCAGATCATTTGCGAGTACCGTCTTGCCCTTCTCTGTCAGAGCGATGATCAACGCTCGCTGGTCAGCCGGATCTCTCCTGCGTTCGATCAGTCCGTCGCCTTCAAGACCGGCTACGATCCGCGTCAGAGATTGAGGCTGAAGGCGTTCCTCGATCGCCAGTTGCACAGCGGGCATCGGTCCAATGCGACCGAGCGTTCCCAGAAGACTGATAGCAGCAAGCGTCGGCGCGCCTTGCGGGCGCTCGCCGCGCAGCCTCCGTCCGAGCGCCAGGACAGCGCGCAGGAGAAAGAGGGCTTCTTGATCGACTTCATTTGTCATATGCTACGCATAGCGTATTAATTGAAGGAAGGCGAGCATTCATCACCATTTCCCCACCGCGGATATAAGTGGTACGCCGGTATCTGAACCGCGTGGTCGGCTTCGACGGCACATCCTTTCCAGGTCTCGCCCGGTTTTTCAGATATTTGGGACGCAATCGCTGAAGGACAGCTTTGCGCCCCAATTTGGCTCTCGTCATTTAAATGGTACGCTCGGAGCCGCCCGCTTTACCGCGCGACCTGCCGAGCTTCAGTCACCGGCGGACATTGCGCTCGGATCCATCCATACTGCTTCCCAGACGTGACCGTCCGGATCGGCGAGATTGCGATTGTAAAGGAAGCCGAGATCCTGCCTTGGATTGATGTCGGCTTGCCCGCCATGGGCCGCGGCGGCATCATTCATCTGGTCGACGGCCTTGCGGCTCTCGCAGGATACAGCCAGCATCACTTCGCTTGAGGTTGCCGGCGGGATCGGGCGGCTGGTGAAACCGCGCCACTTTTCGTGAGTGAGGAGCATGACGTTGATCGTCTCGCTCACCACCATGCAGGCCGAGCTATCGTCACTGAACTGGGCGTTATTGGCAAATCCCAGAGCCTCGTAGAAGGCCTTGGACCGAGCCAGGTCGGCCACCGGCAGGTTCACGAAAATCATCTTGGTCATTTTTGGTTTCCTTTGTTCACGGCAGGACAGGGTCGCATCCGCGGTCGATATCCGCTGGTCGACGCCCGCCGTGACCGTTGCGGTGGTTGCTTGCCCGGTAGAAATGCCGCAATCCGGCCGTGAAAGAATTGATGTTTGGTAAGAAATCGCGTCAGCCTCTGTCTGGCCTTGTGATAGCGATTGTCTTTCGCAGCCGGCTGAGGCTTTCGGGGGTGATGCCCAGCCAGGCGGCGATGTGATGCTGCTTCAAACGCTTATGCAGTTCCGGCTCCTTGCGGATGAAATCGATATAGCGCTGCATCGCGTCGTCATGCCTGAACGCAATCTCGCCCGGTTCTTTGTCGATAATCCAATGGCGCTCCATGTACCTGATATAAAAGGCGGCAATGTCGGCAAAGTCGCTGACGAGCAACCTAAAAGCCGCAAAGTCATATTCGAGGACGGTGGTGTTCTCGATCGCCGTAATCGCGAAAGGGCTGGGCTCGCCGAGCAGGGTCGCGCTGACCGAAGAGGCAATGCGGTTCTCAGGAAAGAAGCATTTAATAATCATGTTGCCGTCGCGGCCGACATAGCGCTGACACAGCAGGCCTTTGACGACGAAGGCATAGGTCGTCGGTACGTCGCCCGCCCGAATGAAGGGCTCCTCCTTACGGTACTGTCTCGGCCGCAGGAGTGATGACCAGGCGAGCTCGGCTTTTTCAGACAGAGGGGTGTAGGTCCGGATTTTGGTGAAGAATGCTTCTGTGTTCATGAGCTCAATCCGCGAGTTGGCGATGATTTTAATCTGGCCCATCTCATCGCCGTGGGAAAAGAGTAATCTGGTGGCATCCGGCGACATTTATGGGTTGCGCTTGGCGCATCTTGCCGCCGGAGTTCGTTCGTTTGGTCGCGCTGGTCAGAACGCGCTCTTCACCACTCCGCCATCGACCCGAAGCGCTGCGCCATTGGTAGCCGAAGACAGCGGGCTTGCGACATAGGCGACCATGGTCGCGATTTCCTCAGGCTGCGTGAAGCGCTTGATCAGGGAAGTCGGCCGGATTTTCTCGAAGAATTCGGTCTCGAATTGCGCGAAAGTCTTTCCTTCCGAGCCGGGCAGCGCGGCGACGAAATCGACGACGCCGCGCGATTTCGTTGGGCCTGGCAAGACGCTGTTGACCGTGATTCCGGTGCCCGCAACGGATTCCGCAATACCGCGCGCCACCGCAATCTGGGCCGTCTTGGTCACGCCGTAATGCACCATCTCGGCGGGAATATGCACGCCGCTTTCGCTCGAAATGAAGATGATACGACCCCAGTTACGCTGGCGCATCGAGGGCAGATAAAGGCGGGCAAGACGAACGCCAGAAATTACGTTGACATCGAAGAACCGACGCCAGTCAGCGTCCGGGATCTCTTCGAACGGCTTGGGTTCGAATATCCCAAGATTGTTGACGAGGATCTCGACATTCGGAAAGCGCCTTACGATTTCATCAGCGGCCTGCTCGGTTGCGAGATCGCCGGCAAATCCCTCCACGCGGCCGCTTCCAATCGCAGCAAGTTCGGCAACCGCACGATCGACCGCTTCTTCGGTCCGCCCATTGACAATAACGTGGGCACCCTCGCGCAAGAGAGTTGTCGCGATTGCGTGACCGATGCCGGCGGTGCTGCCGGTGACCAGAGCTAATTTGCCGTCGAGTTCGAGATTCATGATGCTTCTCCAATGAAAACGTCAGAGGGTGGAATGTGTAGAACGCCTGAGCGCGCGCCGGGCGTTCAACCGTGGCTGTCACCAGGGCATTTAGAGCTTTCAGGCAAATACTGCGATACAGACCGACAGCCAGAGCAAGGCAGTTCCAAGCGCCAGCGCTCGCCGTGCGCCGACCACCTTCTCTTCATCCTCGCGCGCCACCGGAGTCGTTACGATCCAAGGAACGGAACCCAGCGCCGCAAAGCCGCTGAGTGCCAGGGCTACCACAAAATAATCCGAGACATGCCAGCGCCCTTGCTCATAAACGCCCCAGTAGCCAAGGAACGCCATCCCAACTGCGAACATGGTTGCCGATGCCGAGCAAAGCCCGGTAACCGAGCCTGCCGGCGCGCGCATCCCGCTTCCTTCCGGTGTTGATCCGTTCATGATAAGCCCACGACAGCAAACAGCTCCTTCCATCATGTCAGCAATTGAGCAGAAGGTGAAGCGACTGAGGGTGTTGCTCCAGGGGAGGTCATCGCAGGAGCGCTACGATCCACATATATGCTAGACTGCGATTTCTAGTTGCGCTGCATGTCGGTCAGCGCGTGTCGCATGGATGTGCTCGAAATACCGAAAAAGCCGCCATAGGGAAGGTCGAGATCCAGGATGACGAACATGACGCTTGCGACGGAGACGATGGCCACAAGGACAATCGCGCCGGCGAGCGGGTTTTTGGGAGCCTGAAGCCCGAAACTCAAAAATACCAGCATAAGCCAGAAGATGAGAACGCCAAGAAATGGCGCAGAAAGCGAGCCATGTGCATCTTCGATGACGGTCCATCGCGCGGCCATGACATTGCTGAAAAGCTGACTGCAGCGGGTCGCAAGGGCCTGATGCAAGGGGTCGGCGGGCTGCAGGCGGTCAATGTTAAGCCCGACATTATTCAACATCGATCCTAGGGCCGGCGCCTCGCCGGTCAAAGGCAAGTCCGAGATGTCAGGATATTTCTCGCCCTGCGGAGGCGCTTCATCGGGCCAGGTGCTGGCAATGACGGCTGCGGTATAGCTGCGCAATAGCTGCCTCTCATTGTCGAGGGCCGAGCCGTAATTTTTCAGGCAACCGTCCATCTCGGCGAGACCCGCAGCATAACGATTGCGATCGTGGGAGGCGGCAGTGAAGGCATTGAGTTCCGATGCCAGCAACAAACTCATGACAAGGGCTGCAAAAGTCACGAGCAGTGCGGTTACCACCCGAAGAAAGTCCATTGTCTCGTTGCCGCGATGCGGCTCAGGCAATTTGGCGCGCAGTATCGAGCCGACGAAAGCGCCCAGGACAAGAAGGATAAGCAAGACCAGCGACCAGATCGCTTCTCGTTGCATCGAACATGCTCCAACTGCATCTAATCGTTGAGTATGTCACGTTCCAGCATAAGGGAATACATCTCAATGTCGAATGGCGCAGACGTGGTGCATTTGCTTTTGCTTCACTTTGCGTGTGTTCGAAGCGTGCGCGGCAATTGCACTAACCGCTATCGGCGCGGGGATCGTGCGCCCTGATCCGAGTTCGAATTATCTTTGAATATAGGTCTTCGGTCGTCCAAGAGGCGCAAAATCAGATTCCCTTTTCTGTGGCGGTGAGTGAGTTCGATGTCGCTGACCAGCCGTGCGCCACCTTGGCGCCGCTCCAGGGTAATCTTGCGGCTGTGGAAGGCTTCCAGCTCGGCTCTGTGCGCGACGCTGATAATGGTGACCTTCGGCAATTCGCGAATGATCATCTCCATCATCTTGTCCTGGCTCTTCTCATCAAGGGCTGAGGTTGCCTCATCCAGCACGATGATATCGGGATCGTGCAGCAGAAGACGCGCGAAGGCGAGCCTCTGCTTTTCGCCGCCTGACAACGTCTGGTCCCAGGGTGCGTCCTCCTCGATCTTTTCGTTGAGATAGCCGAGACCGACCTTTTCAAGGGCGGCCTTGATCTCGTCCGGCGTCCAGTCGTCGGCCGCGCGGGGATAGGCGACGGCGCGGCGAAGCGTGCCCGACGGTATGTAAGGCCGCTGCGGCAACATGAACAACCGGCTATCGGGGTGGACGTTGACACCGCCATGACCCCAAGGCCACAGACCGGAAATTGCCCGTATCAGCGTGCTTTTGCCCGAACCGGATTCGCCGGCGACCAAGACGCGTTCCCCCGGATCGATTTCCACCTCCGTTTCCTTGACTACGGACGTGCCGTCGTCGAGCGTCACGGAGAGGTCGTTGAGCGACAACATCGTCTCGTCTTCGGTTTCTCCATGCTTGATTCGTCCGAGCGTATCGTTCTTTTCGGCCCGCTCGAGCCCATCAAGCGAGGTCATGAGCGAGGCGACACGATGCGCCGAGGCGTTCCAGTCGGCAAGGCGCGGATAGTTGTCGACCAGCCATCCGAATGCGCTTTGAACGATGGCGAAGGCAGAGGCAGCCTGCATGACCTGACCGAGCGTCATGCTGCCTTCCAGAAATTTCGGCGCACAAAGCAGGACCGGCACGACAGGCGCAATCAACATGGAGACCTGTGACACGAGGGTCGTGCGCATATATTGATGGGCAAGCAACGCCCACTGTTTCAGCACGTTTCCGAACGTCCGCTCGAGGTCGTTGCGCTCTTCCTCTTCACCGCCCAGCAATGCGATGCTCTCACCGTTTTCGCGGACATGCGTCAGCGTGTAGCGAAACTCCGCTTCCACCTGGTTTTTGACCTCGGAAACCCTCACGAAATGGCGGCCGATGACCGCCATCGAGGTAGACGTGATCACGGCGTAAAGGACCGCCGTGACGACGAGAAAGCCGGGAATCGTAATGATTGAACCGGCGATCTCGAAAGTCAGGGCGCCGCCGATCGTCCAGAGGACCACGATGAAGGTCGAGGCCGAGAGAAATGCTGAAATGACGCCAGCGATGAAATCGACCGGGGATTCCGTGGCGATCCGCAAATCCTCCGAGAGACGGGCCTCGGGGTTTTTGTGGTCGTCGCCGCCGATCAGATTTAGTTGATAATAGCGGCCGTTGGCGAGCCACCGGGCGATCAAAGCGGTTGTGAGCCAGAAGCGCCAGCGTCTTTGGATCATCATACGAACATAGACTTGTATGGTGACGAGGGCGACGCTGCCGAGCACGAGCGGGGGAAACACCGCGGTCAGGACGTAGACGGCATGAGCGTTGCGTTGCTCGATCGCGTCAAAAATCGACCGGTTCCAGATATTGATCCCATACTGGAAACAGACATTCAGGCCAATCAGGGCAAGGAGGCCAATCGAGCATGGCCAGGCAAAACGGTCTCCGCGACGGCTCCAATAACCGCGGGCGCTGATCCAGAAACGGCTAAGTAGATAACGCTTTCGTGCCTGCTCTGTTTGCTCGGGGGTCAAATCCGGATCGGGTTCTACTAAATCAGGCGGCTGCTCGGCCTCGACAGTCGAACTCTTCCCTTGATGCAATTTTTCGGCGTCAGCCGGCCCGGCATCATCGACCGATTTCGGACTGGATTTTGCGTCGGTCATAAGCGGGACAACGGCCGAAAATTCAAAAAGTTTCACCCTTGATCATGAGCATGCATGCAGCCGCCTGGAGGACATGCTCCACAGAAGCAGCGCGAGGGTTCAAAGGCTTGAGGGAACCGTCGATCGCAAAGGACGTTTCAATGAGAGGAGGAATTCACTATGTGCCCGCAAACGCCGATTACGGCCTCAGTCTTCGCACCTGCGCTTGGACTCCCGAACCCCATACAATATTTCCCCGAGCCATCGCCTCGCCTTCCGGCTTCGGAGAGCGAAAAGGAGGCTTACGAGAAGGGGGTGAAGGATGGAAAATGCGATGCCGAAAATAAAAAGAACCCCTATTCCGAGGATAGCGAACAGGCGAAAGCTTACGAGCATGGCTATCTTGATGGGCAGAAGATCAGGTTCGCGGAGTAGATATATAGCGACGGAAAACAGTACACCCGCGTCGTCCGTGCTGTTGAAGTGAAAGGCTTTCCCGCATTGATGCCAGTCGTGGGAACGGCGTGGCATAGCTTCATGGAACTCTATGTTTCCACCGACGTTTGCTGATCGCGATCTCTTCGATCTGGGAGATCTTTACAGGAGGCTATCGTGTTTAAATTTCCTGTTTTATTCAGCATTATCCTCTTTCCAACAGCCGTTCTTGCCCAGTCCCCCGATCTGGAAGCAACATGCAAGACCGTCGCCAAGAATTTCTTTTTATCGGACGGGCTTGCGATTGGAACGGTGCAGTCCTTTCCGGAGCTCAAGCCGCCTGGCGTTCGTATGACCTACTCCACCCGGCCCGGCACTGCGGCAGCCGAGATGAGCGACACTTTCGAATGCGAGTTCGAAAAGGCGGACAAGCCTCACAACCTCGTCAAGTTTTGCGTCTCCAGCACATGCTATGTGCCCAATGACGGGGATGCAGATCGCAAGCGACATTTCGAGGAGATGCGAATTCTTCTCCAGCGATCTGAGAAATAGGGGTGCTAAAGGGTTGAGGCCGCTCCTGCCAATGAACCTCTTCCGAGTTCTCGCCGCAGCTACGAACTCTAACGGGAAGAGACCGTCACGGAAAGTATTTGTCGTAATTGATTAAGGAAGAGCGCCGGCCCGACCCACCGTCATGGTTGATCGGGTGGGCCGGCATCCGGATCGTGGTCTCATTCATCTTCGCCTTCAGCGTCTCATCACATTCATGACGAGCGAAACGACGAAGAAGATAAGAAAGATAAAGAACAGGACCTGTGCGATAGACGCAGAGGCGCCTGCTATGCCGCCGAAGCCGAGGGCTCCTGCAATCAAGGCTACGACGAGAAATACCAGTGCATAATAAAGCATTTCGCTCTCCATTGGTTGCTGGATGAAGAACGGAGCAAAGTGCACTTTGTTCCTTGAATGAGGGCTGGCGTTACTCCGTTGTCACGGCTTGTTTCAACCAAACCTGCTTACCGCCGGCGTCCGGCGGCGGCGGTTCGGCGGCATCCAGATACATCTTTACCGGAGCCGTGAGCACAAACCACAGGCTGGCGCCAAGCAGGAAGGTGCCCGCTGCCTCGTCGCCGGCGTAGACACAGAAGGGGAAAATGACGCCGGTAAGCAAAACGGTCAGTCGGGTCGCCCATTCGCTCTCACGCTTGCGCGTGGCTGTAGCCGCCAGCGCTTGATAGGATCGTATATCGTAATTGCGCCCCATTCGACCAGGCATCAAAAATCGCAGTGACGGAACGGAAAGCATGAAGAGCGTGCCGATGGAGAAGGAGTAAATCGGGCCATTCAGCAACAGGCCGCTTGCCGCCATAAGGGCGAGAACAACGATAAGGCTCCATGACGGGCTTAGCGTCTGCGGAGAAAGACCGGTTTGTTTGTGCCACAGCCGCATGGCTGCCGATCCGCCGCGAAGCAGCGGAAGATCGATGTAGCGATTGAGCAATTCCATGGTGAGCCCTTCTAATGTCGGCGCAGCCAAACATCAGAAGAATCCGGCACCAGCATGGCAAGACTGAAAATCCGCCGATACAGTTGAGGTTACTCGGCGTTTTCCCATGCGCGGATGGAGGAACGGCCGTTATCGTCGTAGCGGAAACGCGAATAGCCTTTAGTTCCCATGCAATGTGGAATCGAATAATGTCTCTTCTTATCGCGAATGGTCAGAGAGTATTGAGAATGTCTATGCAGCCGATCTACTACAGGCTCAAAAGGGCAATAGCCCTAGGCATTCTGATTATTTTTCCGGCTGTTTTCTGTGCGTCCTGCTCGACGGGAGATAAAAGTGGCGGTCAATCGGGTTCCGTAGCCGCAAGCAAATCGACAGATCCTGCCGCTGCCAAAAAAGCGGCTGAGCGTCGGCGATGGGCAGAGAGAGTCCAACGAGATAATGAGCTTGCTCCAAGCGGCTCGACACCGGGCTACTACGGCTCTTTCGGTCCTCGTTTCACTTGGTGAGCGATAGAAGGGCGGTCTTCAGAACTTGGTCATGCCTTCTTGCTTTCTCGGCTACCAACCTAGGTTTGCGTCCTCGTTGCCGAGCCGGCGAAATTCAGGCCTCTCACACCGGGCTCGATCAAGCACGTCAATAGCTGATTAATCCACCCTTCGACCCGGCGTGCGATGTTCCGGCTCCAATGGTGTTGGATCCAGGCCTTTCACAGCCTGGATATCGCCTTGTAATGCGATATGCCACTCCTTATATTTCCGACATCACTCACATAATTGGCCACAGCGGACGGCTGAAGTCGTCGGCGCTCCCGTGCGCAATAGCGCCGGACCGTCATTTCGCCGAATGGTCGGTAAGGAATTTCAATTGAACAAAGCAAATATCCCCGTCGCTCCGGCGGCGATGGAGCCGCGCGACCGCGGCGAACGCATCGAACGACCGGACAAAAACCAGAAGCCATATCCCTGCCTGCTCACGCGCGCCGAATTGAAGGCGATCATAGCCGAGCAGCTCGGTTGAGCGAAATTATCAACGAAAACAAGGAGAATGAGAATGCAAGTCATCGTCAGAGACAACAATGTCGAACAGGCCATTCGGGTACTGAAAAAGAAGATGCAGCGTGAAGGTCTGTTCCGGGAAATGAAGGAACATCGAGCCTACGAAAAGCCGTCCGAGCGGCGTGTACGCGAAAGGGCGCAAGCGATTGCCCGCCAGCGCAAGGCGGTCCGCAAGAGGATGCAGCGCGAAGGGCTTCTTCCTTCCACCAGGCGCCGGGCGGCTGCTCGGTAAATCATCGGCAGCAACCGCAAGCATCTAGGAAAGGATCACATGATGGAAGAACTGCACAGTATTACGGTTTCGGAGCAGCGGCTGGAAGACTGCCGCGATGCTATCGAGTTCGATCTGCAGGAGCTGATCCGGAGCACGATTGTCTCCGGTTTCTCGGCCGAAGAGGTCCTGATTGCGATCAGCGAACTGGTCGCGGAGGATTTCGCCGCGGTCGCGAAAGTTCCAAGTGTCCATTAAACAGAAGGAGCGGCCATGGGCATTTCAGCGCAAGGAGACCTTTTTGCGGCAGTAGAACCGCCGTTGCCGGAGGGTTTCCGCTACCAAGCCGATATCGTTCCGGAGTCTATCCAGTTGGATCTGCTTCGCGAGATACCGCAATTGCCGCTGAAGCCGTTCGACTTTCATGGCTTCGAAGGTAGACGACGCGTCGTCTCCTATGGCTGGAAATACGATTACGAGGCGCAGCGTGCGAGGCGCACCGGCGAAATTCCGTCGTTCCTTCTGCCCGTGCGCAGCATCGCGGCTGAGTTTGCGGGAATAGAGCCTGATGATCTGCAGCAAGCCCTTGTCAGCGAATACGCGCCGGGTGCGCCGATCGGCTGGCATAGGGACAAGAAGGTGTTCGGGCGGGTTGTCGGCATTTCCCTGCTATCGCCTTGTACGTTCAGGCTGAGGCGCCGTGCCGGGGATAAATGGCAGCGCGCCACGCTAATCTGCGAACCCGGTTCCGCTTACGTGCTGTCCGGTCCTGCGCGAAGCGAATGGGAGCATTCCATCCCGCCGGTTGATCGGCTTCGCTATTCGATTACCTTCCGGGAAATCGGCTAACGCGAGGTCGAGCCGCAGTGAGTTGCGGCTGGGAGCAAGCCACTGGACAAGATGGGCCGGCATAGCCGGCCCATCCGCAATCAATCATGGGCGATCGCTGTGGGGGCAGCAGCCGGCGCTTCCTGCCGCCCAAGCCGGTCGGCGACCAGCATCGACAACATCATTTCGACAAGACCGTTGGCGGCACCCTTTTCCCCGGCGCCACCACCGACCTGGATCTGCGGCACGAGAGGCAGCCTGCCGTTCTCGATCGCTTCAGCGAAGCGCATAAGAACCTGCGAATTCAGCTGATAATCCGGCCCGCCGAAGGCTGCGACCTTCTTTTCGGTGGCTTCTGCTTCCGCCAGACCGACGGCGCGCACCTTTTCGGCATCGGCAAGGCCTGTGGCCTTAATGCGCTCGGCATCGGCAAGCGCAATCGCCTTGATGCGGTCGGCCTCGCCGAGGCCCGCAAGGCGTACCTTCTCGGCCTCAGCCTTGGCAGTGACCTGGATGGTTTCCGCCTGCTGGCGGGTGCGGGCGAGCTGCGCCTTACCTTCGTTTTCACTGATCTCGATGGTCAGTGCAGAAGTGGTGATCTTAGCCTGTTGTTCGGCAAGCGCTTCCTTCTCGCGCAATGTGCGCTCCTGGACGGCCGCGACTTCTTGCAGCTTATAGGTCTCGACCTTTTCAACGGCGATCTGGCGTTCGCGCAGCTGGATCAGGATTTGCTCTATGCTGTTCTGGCCGTTGCTGGCGCGCGGGGTGCCGATCAGAACTTCCTGCAGCTCGAGACTGTAGGAGGCGAACTTCTCGCGCATTTCCTCCCCGGATTTGCGCTGGATTTCGCTGCGTTCCTGCAGGAGCTCGATCAGGGTCTTGGTCTGGGCAATATTCTTGAAATAGGCCGAGACCATGGGATCGAGCGTCTGCTCCACCAGGCGCTTGATATCGCCGAAGCGCTGCACGACGAGCGGTGCCTTCATATAGTCGATATGTACGACGACCGAGAGCGGCAGCACGGGTTCGAACGCGTCCTTGGTGATCAGCGATACTTCGGACAGATTCTCATCCAGCCTGTGCTCGCCGAATTGTTCCTTTGTCCATTTGAGTACGAAGTTGGTGGTCGGTACGATGACGATACTACCGGCATAGGTGTTGAATGCATATTTGCCGGGCAGAAGCGGTGCCGACCAGACGCCGCGCGCGCCGGTCTCCACCAGTTCGCCATGGCGATAGGACTGGCCGGAAATGTCCGCGCCGCGGCGGCCGGTATAAGAGACAACAACACCGACCGTGCCAACATCTATAATCGTCTTGTCGACCAGTTCGACGGTCGCGAAAATGCGGTTTAGGAAGTAGCTGCCGTCGGCAAGCACCTGCAATTGACGGCCGCGATAGCCGCCGGCATTGAGAAATTTCTCCGGATCCTGGAAATTGTTATGGAAGTTCGCATCCGTCGGATCGTTGGCAACCGTCGGTGCGATGATCTCGCCGTCGGGCAGGGCCGGACCGTCATGGATGGTCACGATGCCGATCATGTCCTCTGCGTCATGAATGACGACGGGCTCGAAGCCCTCTCGCTCGGTGATCTGTGTCGACATGTCGGCAAACAGTTTCTGTTCCGACGAACTGAGGTTGACGGCATAGATCGATTGTGCGGTCAGCACGATGAACTGCGCAAGATTGATGGCATAGGTGCCTTCGCGCAGGATTTTACGCTGCGGGCCTTTCTGTCCACCTTTGAGGAGAAAGTCGCGCACGTCCTGGAAGTCATCGGCTTCCATGTTTGAGGCAAGCGTCTGGGTGGGCGGCAGCGGCTTGCCGTCACGGGCAAAGACGTAACCGATCTGACCCTGTGGAATGGTCACGAGATTGGCGCGATGCAGGGAATACTGAAACGGCATGAAAAAATGCAGGCCGCCGCGCACGACGTCAGGCTGGAAACCGGCCTCGCCATTCAAAGCAATGAAACCGTTCTTCACGGAACCGCGAAAACTCCACAGCTTTTCGAGGATGCCGAGCCTATCGTTGGGAATATAGCGGATCACGCCGCTCCATCGGAAAACTATCGCGAGCACGATTGCTGCGCCGGCGATCTCGATCGCCAGCCATTCCATCGGACTGAGATTGGTGAGGGCTTCCATCTCTTCTCTCCTATGGGCGCACGGGTTCATCCACCCGACAGCCGCCCGGTTGGTATTGATTGATAAGACGGGGAGATTGCGCGCCTAAGCACTCGACGCGCCAAGGGCGTGTCGAAGGTTTGGGCTGCTTATTGTCTGGAAAAATGACCACGCATCGCCAGTCCCCACTGGGGAACTGCGTGGTCGTGAGTAATCTCACATCGGTGTTGCCTTGATAGACATAACGGTAGACCACGTAGGGATTGCGCCTATAGGTTTAAAGATGCTTGGTGCGGAAATCGCATAAGTACTTCCAATGATTCGGCGATTTCGAGCAACCAATCGATCGGCGTGCTAAAGCAATGGAAGGGCAAGCCAATTCCGTCCAGCTGTCTCCCCCTTTTCTCGTGGCAATTCTGCGGTAAGTATTGTGCTACTGAATTAGCGGGAACCGATATGGATGAAATGATCGAACAGCTTCTGCACCTTTGTGCGACCAGTTCGACGCTTATGGCGGTTTATGACGCCGAGGATCGGTTGCGATATGCGAACCCTGCCTTTCGATCAGCCTATTTTATCGATCCCGATGAAGCACCGCTATGGCCGGATCTGATGCGGCGCAACTTCACACTTGGGCGCGGTACGGTCATTCGCACAGTCGACTTCGACGGATGGCTACGGTCGACGCAGTCACGTCGCGGCAAGATCGGCTATCGAGCCTTCGAGACGGATTTGGTGGACGGTCGCTGGCTTTGGATGACCGAAACCATGCAGAAGAATGGCTGGATGCTGTGTATTGCGAGCGATATAACAACATTGCGTGCCGAAGGCCGAAGCGTCCGGCAAGATCGCGACCAGGCCATCAAAGCTTCTCAAACAGACGAGCTCACAGGGATCGCCAATCGCCGTTTCGTCATGGCGCGAATAGACGATATGCTGGCCGGCGCCAGGGGTGGCGATATCGGATGCCTTGCCGTATTCGATATCGACAATTTCAAACTGATCAACGATAAGCACGGTCACGACGCCGGAGATCTCGTCCTGCGGGATTTTGCGCATAGGCTTCATCAATATGTGCGGCGGACCGACTGTTTCGGGCGCGTTGGCGGCGAGGAGTTCGTGCTCGTGATGCCGGGAACAGCGCAACAAGATGCGATCGAGCTCATCGAACGGATGTTGACGACGATCCGGTTTTCCCGACCGCTCACAGCCTCGCCGGATTTCGGTTACACTTGCTCGGCCGGCATTGCTGCCTGCCTGGAAACCGACAGTGCGCCAGATTTGTATCGGCGCGCCGATCAGGCTCTCTACGCTGCCAAGCTCAGCGGCCGCGACCGGGTTCGCGCTGCCTGAAGTGTCGATCCACGCTTGCACATGGTTCTGCGGTTCAACATGGCAGCACCTGCCGGTATCCCTTCACTTTCGCGATAAGCAGTTGAGATAACGGCCGGAACTGGTTATCTGCCGGGCTGTCCAATTCGCGAACAGTAAGGCTATGGCCGTATGGCTCCAAATTTCCTCGTCACGCATTCCGGCGGCTTTCATGCCGACGAAGTGTTGTCCAGCGTCATTCTCACGCAGATTTTCCCTGAAGCACGGCTTGTTCGCAGCAGGGCGCCGGAATGGATCACCCCCGGCGCCGATCGCATCGTCTATGATGTCGGCGGCGCCTATGATGCCGCTGCCGGGATTTTCGATCATCACCAGCGCGGCGCCCCGCAGCGCAACGATGGTCAGCCCTTCAGCTCGTTCGGCTTGATCTGGAAACATTTCGGTCGTGATTATCTGGCCGCTCTCTCTGTTCCGGGCGCCTTCGTCGAGACGATGCATGCCGCCTTCGATGCCAGCTTCGTCTTGCCGATCGACCTGGTCGACAATGGCGCCCTCAGCCCGGATAGCGTCGGTCTGCTGGCGGGATTGACCCTGCCGTCCCTGCTCGAAACATTGAAGCCCGTCTTCGACGATCCGGATCCGGAGGCGACCGATCGGGCCTTCCATGCTGCGGTTGCGATCGCCCGCAGTTTTGTCGAAGCAAAGATTGCCGGGATCCACGCGAAACTGCGCGCTGAAACCCTGGTTCTGAAGGCGATTGCGTCCGCGGGGGAGGGCCGTGTTCTCGAGCTGCCGATGGGCATGCCGTTTCGTCCGGCCATCATGAAGGCAGGTGCCGATCACCTCCTGTTCGTGGTCCATCCGCGCGAGGCCGATTGGTGCCTGACGGGAATTCGCCGCGCGGAGGAAGGGTTCGAGCTGCGCGCAGACCTTCCGGCGGCTTGGGCGGGGTTGAGCGGGCGCGATTTGGAAGTGGCAACGGGGGTCCAGGGAGCCAGCTTCTGCCATAACGGCCGTTTTATTGCCGCCGCCAAAACGCGAGAAGCTATACTTGCTCTCGCCAGGTTAGCGGTAGAGGACGTGGAAAAAGGAGCCGATCGAGTCTCGAACTAAGGCTGAACTCGCCATCGGCGCATGCCGCAAACGTCGGGAAGAACAAGCGGCTGGTTTCAGCCATGTGCCGGGCCGCTTGCATGCCGAATTGGATCAGCCTCCAGATCTGACGTCGCCAACCACGGCCTGCCACCCACGAGCGACAGCTCCGGCGCAAGCATCCTCGATGCGATCGAGCATGGCATGGAGCATCTCGCGCTCGTGTTCAGACAGGCTTTCGAGGATGCGTGCCTCCATCGCCTGACCGATCGACACGATCTCGTCGAGCACCTTGTAGCCCTCGGATGTGAGTTCGACGGCCGAAAACCGTCGGTCGCCTGCGCCGGCGTTGCGTCGGGCAAAGCCCAGCGAAACCAGTTGCGCGATACCGCGGCTGACGGCAAATTGATCGAGCGCGCCTGCGTGGCAGATTTCCTTGCTCGAAAGCCCGGGGCGGCCACCGGCGATGGCGAGAATTCGCCACGAGGCTTGCGACAGACCGTATCTTGGTCCGTAATAGGACGCGAGCAGCTCAGCGGTGCTGCTTGCGACCAGAAACATTCGATAGGGTATCCAGCGATCGAGCCGGAAGGCCGGCTTTAATGCCGTCCCATCCTCGCGTTCCTCCACCAGCCCATTTTCAGGTTGATCATTTTTTAATTGCATATTGCAGATATATTCCAGCGCAACTGTGAAAACAAGCGGCCACTCCGCGCAGCGATCAAGCAAGCAGAAGCCTGTCCTCGGCGATCTCGCCGCCGCTCACTGCCCCGAACAGGGCGATCAGGTCGGGAACGTCGTAACCTGCCCGTTCATCGCCTGCAACATCAAGCACGATGCGTCCGCCACTCATCATGATGGTGCGCTGGCCATAATCGAGAGCATGTCGCATGCTATGCGTCACCATCAGCGTGGTGAGATGCTGGCGCTCGCTGATCTTCGCCGAAAGTGCCAGGATGCGCGCTGCCGCCTTGGGGTCCAGCGCGGCTGTATGTTCGTCGAGAAGAAGTATCTTCATTGGCAGCAACGTTGCCATCAGCAGGCTTACCGCCTGTCGCTGACCGCCGGAAAGTGTGCCAATTCGCGCTCTAAGCTTCGTTTCAAGTCCGAGCCCAAGGCTGGCGAGCTGTTCCTCAAATCGCGAGCGGCCACGTCTCCCGCCAAGCGCAAGGGAAAATCCACGTCGCCCGGCGCGTGCGGAGGCAAGCGCAAGATTTTCCTCGACGGTCAGAGCCTCACAGGTTCCGATCCGTGGGTCCTGAAATACGCGGCCGATGAATCGCGCCCGGGCCTGTGCAGACAGTCGTGTGACGTCTACGCCATCAATCACGATCCGGCCTTTGTCGGGCGAAATTGCGCCGGCAATGGCCGAAAGCAGCGTGGATTTTCCTGCACCATTGCTGCCGATCACGGTTACGAACTGGCCATGGGGAATAGCCAGCGAAGCGCCACGGAGCGCGGCTACTTCGAGAGCGGTACCAGGATTGAACGTGACCGAGATCGTATCGAGTTTCAGCATCATGAGGCTGCTCCTTCTGCTTTCGACGGCTCCGACAGCCGGGTACGCCTGATGGTGGGCAGCTTCTTCAGCCGCGTTTTTGAAATCATCACGGCAACGGCGACCACCAGTGCGGTTACCAGATTGAGATCCTGCGCCTGGATCCCGATCACGCCCCCATCGAGTGCCAGGGCGATGACCAGCCGATAGATCAATGCGCCGAGGATGCAGCCCAGAGTGGCGCGTGCAACCGACCCGGTGCCGACGATTGTCTCGCCGATAATGACGGCGGCAAGACCGGTGACGATGGTGCCGATACCCATGGAGACATCGGCAACACCCTGGCTTTCGGCATACAGCGCTCCGGCAAGGCCAACGAGGCCGTTGGCGAGAGCCATGCCAAGCATGACCATACGGCCGTTGTCGACGGCCTGCGCCTCGGCCATCTTCGGATTCGCACCGGTTGCACGCAAGGCAAGTCCCATGTGTGTCGCGAGGAACCAGTCAACCAGAACCTTTGCGGCCACCACGATGCAGAGGAGCAATATTGTATTGCCCCACACACCGAGTGCGGCGACCGTACCGATCCAGGAAAATATGGTGTCGGTGCCGTAGAGCGATATATTCGGTTTGCCCATGATGCGCAGGTTGATCGAAAACAGCGCAACCATGGTCAGGATACCCGCCAGCAGGTTCATGATCTTCAATCGAACCGACAGAAATGCTGTTACGAAGCCGGCGACCGCACCCGCCGCAAATCCGAGGAGCGTTGCGGCGATGGGCGGCACGCCGGCCATAATCGCGGATGCTGCGACTGCGGCGCCCAGCGGAAAGCTGCCATCGACAGTCAGATCGGGAAAATCGAGCACCCGAAACGAAAGATAGACGCCAAGGGCAACGAGGGCAAACAGCAGGCCTGCCTCGCAGGCGCCGGAAAGGGCAATCAGGCTCATTGTGCGATCACCTTTGCTGCGCTTTGCGTCGTGGCCTCGGACAGAGTGACGCCCATCTTCTTGGCCGAGACGAGATTGAGATAGAGATCCTCGCTGTCCAGAGTTCCAACCGGGATGTCGGCGGGCTTCGCGCCGTTCAGCACTTTGGCGGCGATCTCGCCCGTCAGCCGTCCGAGCTTATAGTAATTGAAGCCAAGCGCAGCCATTGCGCCGCGTTCGACGGAGTTGGTGTCGCTGGCATAGACCGGGATCTTTGCGTCGACACCGACCTTGACCACGCTTTCAACCGCCGAAACCACTGTGCTGTCGGTCGGCAGCAGGATGACGTCGGCCTTGCCGACCAGGCTGCGTGCAGCATCCGGCACGGCGGCCGACTGCGCGGCCGTCGCCTCGACGATACTTATGCCGAATTTCGCCGCTGCCGCCTTCATGTCCGCCACCTGTGCGACGGAGTTGGCTTCGCCGGCATTATAGAGAACGCCGACCTTCGTTGCCGTTGGCGTCAGTTTGTGGATCAGTTCAAAGGTCAGGTTCAAAGGCTGCCTGTCGCTGGTTCCGGTCAGCGTGCCGTCGGGCTGCGTGAAGCTTTTGACCAATTTTGCCGCAACGGGATCTGTTACCGCAGAAAACACGATCGGGATCGCTCCTTTGGCCGCGGCCTGGCAAGCCTGGGCGGAGGGGGTGGAAATGGCGACGATCAGGTCGGGCGATTTACCGGCGAATGTTTTTGCGATCTGCGTTTGCGTCGGCATGCTCCCTTGAGCGCTGGCGACATCGAGCGTGATGGTTTTGCCGTCAACGAAGCCGGCATCCGCCAGCGCATCGACGATCCCTTTGCGGGCCGCATCGATGGCCGGGTGTTCGACGATATAGGTCAGGGCAACCGTCTTGTCGGCCGCAAATGCGGTCGCTGTGGGTAATGGCATCAGCAATGCTGAGAGGGCGAGGGCGTGAAACAGAGCAGTTCTACGGCGCATGGGAATGATCTCCTCGGAAGGGTTTTCGGAAAATTCGTTCAAGCGGCTGCGAAGGTTTGCGGGCGAGATGAAGTGGGCTCACTAGGTGTCGCCACCCTTTCGGCTCGGATCAGAGGTGGCGGCAGTCGGAGCTTTGCAGGGCCGATATCGGCGATGGTCGGTGAACCCGTCATCGCCTGGGCGACATCGAGTTCTGCAGCGAGGATGCTCAAAGCGCGGGAGACCGCTTCCTCTCCGCCGCTCGCAAGCGCATAGAGCGTTGCGCGGCCGAGCTGCACAGCCGTGGCGCCGAGGGCAAGGGCCTTGATGATGTCGGTGCCGCTGCGAAATCCGCTGTCGACGAGAATGGCCAGCCGACCGGCCACCGCGGCGGCGAATTCCGGCAGCATATCGATACTTGCAACGGCTCCATCGAGCTGCCGGCCGCCATGATTGCTGACTACGATACCGTCCAGTCCCAATTCGGCTGCCCTTGCCCCCTGCACTGGATCGAGTAGCCCCTTAAGGATCAAAGGGCCTTTCCAGCGGTCGCGTATGAAGGCGATATCGTCCCAGGATACGGTCGGATCGAGCTGCTGTTCCATCACCTCGGCGATGGTGGCGGCGGACCTGAGGTCGAACTCGGCCGCCATGACCTCCAGCCTCGGTGCACCGGCACGCGCCATCCGCAATGCCCAGCCGGGATGGGTGGCAAGGCTCAGGAGCTTCTTTGGCGTCCAGCGGAACGGTAGTGAAAAGCCATTGCGGGCGTCGCGCAGCCGTCTGCCGGGAATGGCGTTGTCGACGGTGATCTCGATTACTTCGAAACCCAAGGCCTGGGCGTGCTGCAATAGTCTGAGGCTCACCTCGCGGTCCCGGAACAGGTAGAGCTGAAACCACTTCCTGCCTTCACCGGCAGCTGCCACGGCTTCCATGGACGCGCTGGCCGCCGAACTCATGACAAAGGGGATTCCTGCTTGTGCGGCTGCCCGGGCCAATGCCTGGTCGCCCGCGGGCCATGCGGCACCCGCCAGCCCGGTCGGTCCGATGATGATCGGCATTGAGAGCGGCTTGCCGAAGAGCGAGATGGCCGCCGAGCGGTGGCCGACATCGACCGGCGCAGAGCCGACGAGACGGATCCGATCCAATGCAGCCCTGTTTTCGCGCAATGTGAGTTCCGAGCCGGCGCCGCCGTCGAAGAAATCAAAAACCATTTTCGGCAATGCGCGTTGCGCGGCGATTCTGAAGTCGGCGATGGAGGCCGGACCATGCTGGCTGGACATGAATATTCTATTCCCTCCCTGGTTTATGGATCTTGCTCAATTGAACGGCGGTGCCTCGGCGAGATTGAAAATCTTGCCTGGATTCATGATGTTGTGAGGATCGACGGCGCGTTTGATCGCGGCCATCACCCGAATGGCGGGACCATGCTCTGCGACGAGTGCGGCCATCTTGCCGTGGCCGATCCCATGCTCGCCGGTCGATGTCCCCTGCAGCGCGATTGCGCGGGCCGCAAGGCGTTTGGTCAGGGTTTCGACGCGCTGACGCTCATCGGGATCGGCGGGATCGAAAAGGACACAAAGATGGAAATTGCCGTCACCCACATGGCCGCAGATCGGTGCGAGGAGACCGAGATCCCGCACGTCATCTTTGGCGGCAAGTATGGCCTCGACAAGCCGGGATACCGGCACGCAACTATCTGTAGGTAGGGCGCTTGCGCCCGGGCGCAGCGCAAGGTTGGCCCACCAGATATCATGGCGTGCCTGCCAGAGCCTGCCTCGAGCCTCCGCCGATACGGCCGTGTCAAATCGACTGGCGCCAGCAGCATTTGCCTCCGTCTCTATGAGCGGCAAGGCGGCCTCGACTGCCGCGCGACTGTCGTGCAGTTCGATAAAAAGCGTCGGCTCGACCGGCAAGGAGAGTTTTGAATAGTTGTTGACGGCCTCGACCTGCAGTTCGTCGAGCAGTTCGATACGTGCCAAAGTGTCGGTGAGCTTGGTCGCAACAAGCACGAAGCCGACCGCTTGTTCCAGCGTGGAGAAACTCGCCGAAATCGCAACGACGTGGTCCGGAATTGGATGCAATTTGACAGTCACGTCGGTCACGATGCCGAGCGTGCCTTCCGATCCCACCCAGAGACGTGTCAGATCATAGCCGGCGGCCGATTTGCGGGCATGGCTTGCGGTGCGGATCCTATCGCCATTGGGCAGAACGACACCGAGTGAAACGACATTGTCTTTCATCGTGCCATACCGCATGGCGTTCGTACCGGAGGCACGCGTCGAGGCCATTCCGCCAAGCGAGGCATCCGCGCCGGGATCGACGGGAAAGAACAGTCCGGTATCGCGCAGTTCGGCGTTCAGGCGCTTGCGGGTTACGCCTGCCTCAACCGTCGCCGTCATATCGTCCGGTTGAATCGTCAAAATTCGATCCAGCCGCGAGAGATCGATGCATATTCCGCCCATAAGGGCGGCAACATGACCCTCACAGGAAGTGCCGGTTCCAAACGGGATCACCGGCACATCGAAGGCGTGGCAGGTCGCGACGATGCGTGATACCTCATCCGCCGTATCCGGGAAAACGACTGCGTCCGGCGGATAGGAGGGATGCCAGCTCACGTCATGGCCATGCTGATCACGCACGGCCGTCGCCGTTGTCAGCCGCTCGCCGAAATGCAGCTTCAATTTAGCGATCGCCGCATCGACAAGATCGCCGTGGCGTCCGTAGTGGTTTACCGCCGTCGTCATCGCTCGGGCTCCTGCTGGCCATCGGACCATCGAAAGGCGGCTGGAGGCTTGGTCCCCCATGACGAGAGATTTTCCTCACTGCGGTTGCGCAGGTGGCGGCTTGCCATCGGGAATGTCCCAAGCACGACCAGCTCGCGAGCATGGTGGGCGAGAATATCGAGCGCATCGGCCACCTCCGGTGTGGCTGGATCGCCCTCGAACTCGCAAAGGAAGCGGGATGGCACGAACTGTCCGCCGACAAGGTAGCTTTCGATCTTGGTCATGTTGATGCCGTTTTCGGCAAATCCTGCAATGGCATGGTAGAGGCAGCCCGGCCGGTTCTGGGTGCGGAAGACGATCGTCGTCAGAAGCTGTGTTTTTTGCTCGACCGCTTGAGGTTCGGCAGACAGCACGTAGAATCGTGTCGTGTTATGCGGATCGTCTTCGACATTGCGTTTGAGGATATCCAATCCATAAAGCTCGGCTGCGACATCCGAGGCAATCGCGGCCTCGCTCGGATCCTTGCAAGATGCCACCAGCTCGGCGGCGTGCGATGTCGTAGGAGCGGCAATGGCCTCCAAGTCGAGCGCCGCAATTAGCCGGCTGACCTGACCAAGTGCGACGGGGTGCGAACGCACGCGCCTGATGCTTGCAAGCGAAGCGCCTGGCGGCGCCATGAGGCAATGTTCGACGCGCTGAAAATGCTCACCGACGATGTGCAAACCACTGTCGGGCACGATTCTATGCACATCCGGCACCCGCCCGACCAGGCTGTTTTCGCATGGCAGGAGGATCCGGTCGACTTCACCGCGGACGGTGCTGGAAATCGTCGTCTCGAGGCTCGGCAGGGCGACGCGGTCGGCGGATGGGAACGCCATCCTGCAGGCAACATCCGCAAATGCGCCGGGCCGACCATTATAGCCGACTTTATGGACTGTGGTCTCCGAACCGGGTTTCCTGGCGCCCGGAACCAATGGACCTGTATCGAAAGGGATCGCGAGGCGAGGGGCCGTGGATCCACGGTTTGCGGCGGTCGATGTCATAGGCGAACTCCGAAGGAAATTTGCGCATGCCAGGTCACGCCGCGGGCAGGATTGTCCCGTCCCGCGTCGAGCGCCTGTGATCGCTCATCCATGATTAATTTGCGGTCGGCAGCCTTGTCGTTTCCATCACTGTCATCGGCCACAGCAGAGCTATGCCGTTGCCGTCGGAAACGATGTCAAGATGGCGTTCCGCTGCAACAAGGCAGTCGTCGTCGGTGAAGATCTCGGTTGCCGAGAACAGCAATCGCAGAAAGTGTCCAAGATCTGCCTTGGTGTCGAAGCGCCAGCGGGTGGTGACATCGGTAAATTGGGGCTTGTCCCATCCCGTCAAAGCGCACAGGCTGGTGGCAAATTCCCGCGAGAGGAAAGAGACCTCGTGGCCGGTACAGCAACTCAGGGCGATAAAATCGTCGAAATAGGCCGCAAGCCGCGTTCCGGCGAAGATGTCGGCAACTACCAGCTTGCCGCCGGGGCGCATATGGGCTGCGATAGCCGTCCAAGCCGCTGTCTTGTCGGAAATATGGTGGACGGCGCCGCGCGACCAGGCCATGTCAAAATCGCGGATCGGCAGGTCAAGCATGTGCGCTGCCTGACCGAAGACCCTGATCCGGCCGCCACTTTCGATTTCGAGATCCTCAAGTTGTTCGGTGGACGGATCGGTTGCGACCAGTAAGCCTGTAGGGCCTACATCTTCGGCGATCGCTCGGCTGAAATGACCGTTGCCGGCGCCGATTTCCAAGACTCGTCGGCCGTCGACCGGCTGCAGGAAGCGGCGCATGGCGGCAATATCGTCAAGCCAGGCATCGGGAAAGAGGTGGAGTGCATCGCGGTAGGTCGCCGAGCGGCGGCCCGAAAAGACGACCTCAGATTCAATCGGTGTCGAGGACATATACATGAACATATGCCTTCCAAAATTGTTGCGGTTCGGACATCTCCCTAGATTCTAGTTATGCGGGTAATCGCGATGCGATTTACCTCTTATGATTAAAACTACAACATAGATTTGATAGGAAATCAATTGCTATTTGCAAGTAATTTAGACATGCATAAGCTTTGTGCAATCGATCTTTTTGGAGGCAGTTTTACCCGAGACAATTGCTGTCTGAAGAGGACATTCTCCCTGATTGGGATAGCCCTATCCCGGATTTCGCGGGGGCCGCTAAGCTATAGCCGGTCATGATCCCAATGCTTGCTAACGCACAGCCGGGTACGATCCTGATCTCAAATGATTGTTAACGGCCCGGTTTCAGGCATTAAGGATCAGGATATTGCCCAGAATGATCGTTGCGCCACCGAGGGCGAGACGTGTATCGACGTGCAGCCCTTCGAATATGACGGAAATTGTCATAGCAACGATGGGAACAACGGTTAGCGCATAAGCGGCGCGGGCTGGGCCGACCTTTTCAATCAGCGTGAAATACATGAGAAAGGTGACGCACGAGGCGACAATTGCGAGATAGGCAAGCTGTGCCAGATAGCCGGTTGTTACAGGTATTGTCAGGGACGTGCCGACAACCACAGCCCAGGCGAACCCGAAGCCGCATCCGCACAATGCGCCCCAACCCATGAGGACTGGGATGGGCAGGCCGCGCCGCTGGTTGCGCGCAGCGATCGCCGTCCCTGCGCCGGTCGCTATCGCGGCAATGGCGGCCCATATGAAGCCTTTCATGGTTTGCGGGTTGAGATGCAAGGCAAAGATCTGTGGGGCGGCCACGATGCCGAGGCCCAGTAGACCAAAGATTATGCCGATCGCGGCGCGGCGGCTTATTCGTAGATCCAGCAGAAACCGGCTGGCTACCGCGGCGAAAAGCGAGGAACTCGACAGCACCAGAGCTGCGATCCCGCTCGGTATACCTTGCGTTGCCTTGTAAAAGGCGATGAAAGCAAGCCCGAAAAACAATATGCCCTGCATTGCCACCCAAGAACGGTCGCCGCGCATAATTGTGATCGGTTTGCCGGTTGCGATCGAAAAGCCGAGCATGCCTGACCCAACGAGAAACATGCGAATGGCGACCGATAGCTCAGGTGCGGAAACGCTTGCCTGCAGGGACGTCACAATGGCGCCCGAGCCCCAAAAAAGTACAGTCGCGAGAAACAGGGCTGCGGTCATCTCACATCCTTCGTGGCCAGACGGTAATCCAGGCAAGCGGCGAGTTCAGCACAAGGTGCACAGGGCTCAAAGCGTAATGTCGACCATTTACTTGCAAAACGCAATTATTATTAAATTGCGTCCGCGATGCCGCTACTGCACCGGTTTCCGCGATGGCGATTGCCGACGTTTGGGGATCTTGGTTGATGGATCGCGCAATGTTTGAGCGGGCCAGGTGGAACGACTTGCGCCGCCTGCCCGTCATATCAGGTAGGCGCCAGCAGTTCTTCGGGTTCAAAACGCCGCTAGCGTAATTGAGGCACGGGTGAAAATCTGACAAGCTGGACGGTATGAAGTCGAAAAAGCAAGGCGGAAAGCCTGCATCACCCAAACCGAAACACTTATTGCAGCAGCTTGCTCGGACGCCGGAGAAGCTGTTTTCAAGTGCTTTCCGCAACCAGTATGGCGCACTTTGTTTCCGCTACAAGGGTGATGAAGGCGAAATCGAGATATTGGTGATTACGTCACGCGAGAGCGGCCGTTGGATTGTACCGAAAGGTTGGCCAATGAAAGGCAGGGAGCCTCACGAGGCGGCTGCGATCGAAGCCTGGGAGGAGGCGGGCGTTCGTGGCAAGGTGAGGAAGGCGCCGTTTGGCCGGTACACCTATCTTAAAGAACTCCCTGACGGAAAAGTCGCTCCCTGCGTCGTCGACATGTTCCAAATCGAGGTGAAGGAAGTCGGGGCGGAGTTCAAGGAGCGAGGACAGCGCCGGATTGATTGGGTCAGCCCCGACGAAGCGGCGCGCCGCGTGCGCGAAATCGAGCTTAAATCATTGCTCGTCAACTTTAAGCCGCAGCGCAAATAATCACCCGTGCGATCTTGTCTGCTCAGCTGGAAGAGTAATGGTCACGGTTTTTCGCCTCCCGAAACGGTCGAAGTCGATCAGACGCGGGGCCGGTGATCGGCATCTGGCCGTTGCGATGGTCTGATACCCACCGAATTCCGGCTCATCTTGGCAAGAGTGTCGCTGGTCATCAGACTAAGGTCCGTGTTCAACGCAGATCTATTCGGATAGTGGATGACCGCCCCCGGTCGCCGACACTATTATCACCCGTCGGCGGTCTGCCCTGTCATTGGAGGAACCTCCAGTGGCAGGGCGAACATTCGGGCTTGATGCTCTTCGCTGATCTATGATCCACTTGGTGGAACCTCCATGCCGACATTTGGTTTGGTATATCGAAGCAAGATTGGAGCAGGCGATGAAAAGAATAGTCGCAGCGGGAATTCTGGCGGGAATGCTTGCGGCCTGCCAAGCCAGCCAAGAAGGGTTGAAGCCTATTCCCGGAAGCATCACCTACGGCGGGCAGCCGAGCCAACGGTTACAAAAATCACCGGTCGGCAGCATTGTTCCTCACACATTCACAGATCAGTGGGGCGAACGAGTGCGCGAGACCTACATCCTGCAGCCCGACCGCAGCCTGAAGCTCGTAGATCGGGTATATCTCGATAACCCGTTCGATTGACCCCTATCACCGGCTAGTCCGTCCTGGCGAGCGTGGCTTCGGCGATGGCCACTGCCAATCAGGTGAGAGCGCATCGGATTATGACGCCCCCAAGAAGAGCTCGTGTGGCGGTGTGCCATGAAATAACAAGCGCCGCGCCAAATTGATGCTGCATAATTTGCATCCAATTTCTTCAAAGAGACATTCAATTAAGAGATCAATTTGGAGGCAATTTGCCATTGTGATGATGACCACCAACAGCTGTTCGTGAAGCATCGCACTTATGCGCAGGCGTTTTCCCGTGACAGGGAATTTTGCAACAATATATGGTCAATGGTGACTCGCCCACGCGCCTCACACATTGCGGATCACGACATGAAAGACTGGCATCCTGACCTTAGTCGCTCCTCCAGCCCTCGCTATATGGCTATCGCCGACCTGATCGAAATGGATCTGAGAAGTGGCGTGCTGGCGGTGGGAGACCGTTTGCCGCCGCAAAGAGAGATGGCCAAGCGGCTGAACATCGATTTCACCACGGTGGCTCGCGGTTATGTCGAGGCGCAGAAGCGCGGCCTGGTGGATTCGCACGTCGGCAGGGGCACCTTCGTCACAGGCGGGCAAGATCGCGAAAGGCGTGGTTTCGTGTCCGATGCCGCGCCCGATCCACGTCGCGCTTCGTTGGTGGACTTGTCGATGAACCTTCCACCGGAGCCTGACGATGCGGATTTGGTTGCCAGCATGCGCGAAGGCCTGTCAGCCGTGGCAAGCAATCTGGTTCCGCTGCTGCGATACCAGGCCTTCGGCGGATCAGGCATGGATAAGGATGCCGCTGCCGCCTGGCTCAGCCGTCGCGGCCTGGTGCCTTCGCAGGAGCGTATCTTCGTAACGCCAGGCGCGCATCCGGCGCTGCTGGCGATCTTCGGTCTTCTGGCAAAGCCTGGCGAGACAGTCCTGTCGGAAATCATTACCTATCCGGGTATGCGCTCGATCGCTGCCCAACTGCGCCTCAATCTCTCAGGCTTGCAGATGGATGATGAGGGTATATTGCCCGATGCGTTTGCCGAGGCTTGCGAGCGGCTGCAGCCGAAAGCGCTCTATCTCAATCCGACGCTGCAGAACCCGTTGACGCTGACCATTCCCGAAAAGCGTCGCGAGGAGATCGCCGCCGTCGCCCGTAAATATCATGTGCCCATCATTGAGGATGATGCCTACGGCTTCATTCCTTTGCACGGGCCGCCGCCGCTTGGCGCCATCGCGCCAG
This sequence comes from Martinezella sp. CNPSo 3957, assembly GCF_057784395.1. NCBI lineage: Bacteria > Pseudomonadati > Pseudomonadota > Alphaproteobacteria > Hyphomicrobiales > Rhizobiaceae > Martinezella > Martinezella sp. CNPSo 3957. Next base: position 46,297 of record NZ_JBXSOU010000004.1, on the reverse strand, counting down.
ACTTGACATGGCATATTGGTGGTCTTGCAAAATGCATTGGCGCCGGCCTGCGCCTTGCCTATGTGGTTGCTCCGGACACCAAGGCGATCTGGCCCTTCGTCAGCGCCATGCGCACAAACAATGTCATGGCCTCGCAGATGACGGTTGCGCTCGCCACGCGCTGGATCGAGGATGGCACGGCGGATTCGATCCTGCGCTTCATCCGCACCGAGGCGGCTGCCCGCCAGCAGATGGTGGCCGATATTCTGCCCAAAGGCAGCTACAAGGCCGATCCGATCAGCTTCAACATCTGGATGCCGCTAACCAACGGCTGGACCCGATCGACTTTCAGCAGTCACATGCGCTCCTCCGGCATCGGCGTAGTGGCGAGCGACGCCTTTGCCGTCGATGGTGCGGTCAGTGAGGCCGTGCGCATCTGCCTTGGCGGGCCGATCGGCCGCGACCGACTGAAAGGCGCGCTCGATTTCATGGCGCATGCGCTCGAAGGCCCACCGGAAATGTCCGCCTCATTCTTCTAGGCATCGTAGAACCATATGAGCTACGCACATCAGGAACTCGGGGCGCGGGCGTTCTGAGCGGAGGAAGCCTAGAGATTTTCTTTCAGGAGGATCTCAATGCGTAACCGCTCTTGTTCGGCCAACAGCTCGCGTGCGTCGGCACGAGCGCGCATGATGCGAACCGCGCTGCGCACAGCATGACCCGGATCCAGCGCGATGACCGCATTGATGCTGCCGTCGCGCAATCCTTCTTCAGTAAAGGGGGTGCGCTCGTGGACCACGACCGAAAGATTGCGCAGATCGCTTGTCGCCGCGGCTGCCAAGAGGGGGATGCGCGCCTCTGAGCTCAGTATGTAGGCGGCAACAACATCTTTGTTGCTCTCAAGTACGCGGCCGATAATCTGGCTTGCCCGCTTCTCGTCAGCGTGTGTCTCGATCGATGGAAGGCAGGTGAGGTTCGCAAACTGCTCATTGATTATGGTATCGAAGCCGTGACGCCGCTGAATACTGTCCAGTGACTGCATGGTCTCTGCGACGATCATCACCTTGCCCCGTGTCTGACGGACAAACGTGCCGATCAATCGTCCTGCCGTTGCACCTGCCGCGAAGTTGTCAACGCCCACGAAATCCGCGGCAGGAAGCTTTTCCTGACCGGACAGAAATTGGACGACCTTAATGTTCCTTTCCAGAAGCCGCATCAAGGCATCGCGTACTTGGGGCGATTCCGGCGCCATCACGGCTATGCCGTCGACGGTGTCCTCGCTGATGCCGGTGAGATATTTCGCAATACCGTGGGCGTCTTCGGTGGGGATCTGAACGCAGTCTATATCGGTCAGGTCGCTTTTGAGTGCCGCTCCCAGATTCTCCACCCGACGCAACAGCTCGCCAAGATAAAGATCCCCCGACTTTGGCAGGATGAACCGAAACTTATAGCTCTTGTTGCGTGCGAGGCTGACGGCGGCAGGGTTTCGAATAAAACCAATGCGTTCAATGGCTTCTTGAACGCTGTGGGCGGCTTTTTTGCTCACATTGGGGCGATTGTTCAAAACCCGGTCGACTGTAGCAAGGCTTACGCCGGCGGCTTCCGCAAGGTCCTTTGCTGTTGGCCGCATGATAGCTCCATTTGAATTACAGACAGCAGACATTTCCCTCAAAAACGAGAGAAAGGCAAGAATTGATGTGCGGACCTCAAAAACTGCTTGCATTGAGGTGCGCACCTCAGTTATTTCTTTATTATCCGGCCATTGGGTCGGATCGAAGGGAGATAGGCCGGGTTTGGAGTGCGTTTCGCAACATGCCGGCTGTCACGCTTTCACTTATCTTCTCGATGGAGGTCGAGAGGTTCAACGGGAGGATTGAAGCCATGAGGTCTCTTTTGCTGAGCCCGGCGGTTGCTGCCGGGATGTATGTTGCCGTATCCGCGGCCGCGATGTCGCACGCTCAAGCCGCCGATCTGACGCTGTGCTGGGCGGCGTGGGATCCCGCCAACGCTTTGGTGGAGCTGAGCAAGGATTTCGAGAAGAAGAGCGGCAATAAGATGCACTATGAATTTGTGCCTTGGCCGAATTTCGCAGACCGTATGCTCAATGAACTGAATTCCAGCGGCAAGCTTTGCGACCTGATGATCGGCGACAGCCAGTGGATCGGCGGCGCGGCGGAAAACGGTCAATACGTCAAGCTCAACGATTTCTTCGATAAGGAAGGAATCAAGATGGACGATTTCATCCCCGCGACTGTGGTCGGATACGCCGAATGGCCAAAGAATACACCGAATTACTGGGCGCTGCCGGCATTCGCCGACGTCGTCGGGTGGACCTATCGCGCGGACTGGTTCTCCCGCCCAGAGCTTCAGGCGGAGTTCAAGAAGAAGTACGGCCGCGACCTTGCCGTTCCGAAGACCTGGGACGAGCTGACGGACATCGCTGCCTTCTTCCAGGGGCGCGAAATCGACGGCAAGAAAGTCTATGGCGCGGCAATCTACACCGAGCGTGGCTCTGAAGGCATCACCATGGGGGCGATGAATGCCCTTTATAGCTACGGCTTCCAATATCAGAATCCGAACAAACCTTATGATCTGGAAGGCTTCGTAAACTCGGCGGAAGCAGTTGCGGGCCTGGAGAAATACAAGAAGCTCTATGAATGCTGCACGCCTCCCGGTCATTCCGATGCCTATATGACCGAAGACGTCGATGCCTATAAGTCAGGGCAGGTCGCCTTGCAGATGAACTTCACCTTCACTTGGCCGGGCATCAATGCCGATGCCAATGTCGGTGGCAAAAAGACCGGCTATTTCCCAAACCCCGCCGGGCCGAAGGGTGCACAGTTCGCCCAGCTCGGAGGGCAGGGCATCTCCGTGGTTGCCAACTCCGATAAAAAGACCGAGGCGCTCGATTACATCAAATGGTTCGCGCAACCTGAGATCCAGCGGAAATGGTGGGCGCTTGGCGGCTATTCGGCACTGAAGGCTGTCGTGGACGATCCGGGCTTTGCGTCAAGCCAGCCCTATGCAAAGCCGTTCCTCGATTCGATGGCAATCGTCGAAGATTTCTGGGCCGAGCCTTCCTACGCCTCCCTCCTGCAGGCATCGCAGAAGCGGTTTCATGACTATGTGGTCGCAAACCAAGGTAGCGCGAAGGACGCGCTCGACGGACTTGTCAGGGACTGGAAGGGTGTCTTCCAGGACGACGGAAAATATTGACGCCGGCATAGGGGTATTCCCCGATAGTGGCGTCACGCAGGGTCAGCCGTGCCGACCAGGCTGGCTCTGCCCACCACCAATTTCATGCCAAGGAGACGGACATGCTCCACTCACCGATCGATCGGATTGCCGGTGCGACGCCGCCCGCGATCGCAGCGCGCGTCAAAGGTCTTTCTGATCGCGCCATAGCCTGGCTTTTCGTCGCGCCCTCGATCGTGTTGCTGCTTGCCATCAACATCTTTCCATTGATTTGGACGATCCGCCTCAGCTTCACGAACTTCCGGGTGAACCGACCCAACGAGCCGATACGGTTTGTCGGCCTGAGGAATTACATCAATATCCTGACGGATGGCGATGTATGGCGGAGCATGCAGGCAACCGCCCATTTCTTGATCTGGACCATCATCCTGCAGGTTCTGATCGGCTTCTTGCTTGCCTATCTGATCAACAAGAAGTTTCGCGGCAATGATCTGTGGACGACGATCATCGTGCTTCCGATGATGCTTAGTCCGGCTGTTGTCGGCAACTTCTGGACCTTCCTGTACCAGCCGCAAATCGGCCTCTTCAACTATGTGATCGCTTTCCTGACCGGGAACGATCCTTCCAGCTTCTCGATGATTGCGAGCACCACGTTGGCACCATGGGCCATCGTCATCGTGGATACCTGGATGTGGACGCCCTTCGTGATGCTGATCTGCCTGGCGGGATTGCGTTCCATTCCCAGCAGCATTTACGAGGCTGCCGAATGCGACCGTGCCAGTAAATGGCGTCAGTTCTGGACCATTACCATCCCGATGGTGCTGCCGTTCCTGATGCTGGCGGTCCTCTTCCGTGGCATCGAGAACTTCAAGATGTTCGATCTCGTCGTACAGTTGACCGGCGGCGGCCCGGGATCGATCACAGAGCTGACATCCATCAACTTGAAGCGCGCCGCTTTCGAACAATGGCGAACCGGTTACGCATCCGCCTACGCCGTCATTCTTTTCGTCACCGTATTCGGCTTGGCATCGATCTACGTCAAAGCTCTAAATAGGGTCAAACAACGATGAGCAGCTATTCCGTAACCGAGCCCTCCGCGCGTCAGAAATGGTTTGCCGGTATTCTGGTTGTCCTCTATTCCGTCATAACCCTCCTCCCGCTGCTGTGGATCATCGCGACCGGCTTCAAATCACCAGCCGATGCGATTTCCTATCCGCCGAAACTGGTCTTCCAGCCGACGATGGAGGGCTATGTCAATCTTTTTACCACCCGGACTCGTGTGCCTGAGGATCAACTCAGGGCGCTTGGTGAACCTACGACGTGGTACGACAAGCTGGTGCGCAAGGACGGGCTGATCATCACCGGTGCCTCGCGCTTCGCCGAGCGCTTCTATAATTCCGTCATCATCGGGTTTGGTTCGACGGTTCTTTGCATCGTGCTTGGCACGACGGCGGCGTATGCTTTTTCCCGCTTCAAGGTTCCGTTGAAGGATGACCTGCTGTTCTTCATTCTTTCGACCCGCATGATGCCGCCGATCGCCGTTGCAATTCCGATCTTCCTGATGTTCCGATCGCTTGGCCTCAGCGACACGCATGCGGGCATGATCCTGCTCTACACCGCCGTCAACCTGTCGCTCTCGGTGTGGCTCCTCAAGGGCTTTATCGACGAAATCCCGATTGAATACGAGGAGGCCGCGTTGATCGACGGCTATACGCGGTTCCAGGCCTTCTACAAGGTCGTGCTGCCCCAGGCCGTTACCGGCATCGCGTCAACGGCAATCTTCTGTCTGATCTTCGCCTGGAATGAATATGCGTTTGCCGTATTGCTCACATCGGGAAATGCCCAGACGGCGCCGCCCTTCATCCCGACCATCATCGGCGTCAGCGGCCAGGACTGGCCAGCGGTTGCCGCCGGCGCAACGATCTTCCTGGTTCCCGTCATGGTCTTCACGATCCTGCTTCGCAAACATCTGCTGCGCGGCATCACCTTCGGAGCGGTACGCAAATGACGACGTTTCTCAATCGCTTGATACGCCTGCGTCGCGGTGCGTGGGAAATTCTCGCTTCGGTCCTGATCGCACTCGGCGTCGTCATGCTGATGCAGCCGTTGTGGCTGTCGCTTTACTCCTATTCCTTCCTCGTGACGCTGACAGGAACAGTCATGTTCATCATCGTCAGCCATTTCCCGGAGTGAATCATGGCGCAAATCAGAATTCACAATGTGCGCAAGGACTTTGGAGCTTTCAACGCGGTGAAGTCTTCCACCTTCACCGTGGAAGACGGGGAGTTCTTTATGCTGCTTGGGCCTTCCGGCTGCGGGAAGACTACCACCTTGCGGATGATGGCCGGTCTCGAGCTGCCAACCAGCGGTGAAATCTATATCGGTGGCGAAGAGGTTGGGATGAAGAGGGCAAGCGAGCGCGATATCGCATTCGTTTTCCAGATGTTTGCTCTTTATCCGCATATGAATGTCCGAAGAAATATTTCCTATCCGTTGGTCAGCCAGGGCATGAGAAAGGCTGAGGTTGCAAAGCGCGTCGCGGAAGTAGCTAAGATCCTGCGGATCGAAAATATTCTCGACAAGCCGATCGGCGGACTTTCCGGCGGCGACCGGCAGCGTGTGGCGGTAGGTCGCGCCATTGTCCGCAACCCGAAAGCCTTCTTCATGGACGAACCGCTAGGCGCCCTTGACGCCGAATTCCGCGAACACATGGCGCAAGAGCTGCGGGCACTGCACGACCGCATGGGCGCCACCACCGTCTATGTCACCCATGATCAGTTGGAAGCCATGCAGATGGGCGACAAGATCGTGGTGATGAACCACGGGGTCGTCGAGCAGTTCGGCAAGCCGCAGGAGATCTATGACTGGCCGGCGACGAAATTCGTGGCAAAGTTCATCGGCTCGCCGCCCATGAATTTCCTGGAGTTCGATGGTTCGGTCGGAACCGGCGGAACTCATGTCAGCCTGGCCGGACACATGGTGAGGGTGCCGATGTCTCGCGAAGAACATGCCGGCAAGCTGGCGCTGGGCGTCAGGCCCGAACACATCCGCTTCAACGACGATTCTGCTTACAGAGGGCGGGTCATAGCCGTGGAATATTTGGGTACGACGCAGATCGTCACGATCGAAACGCCGCATGGCGAGGTCAAGGTTCGTACACCATCCCACCAGGTCGCACATGTCGAAGAACTGATCGGACTGGACTTCGATTCCAGAAGCCTGACGGTCTTCAACTCTGCGACCGGAGCGGCGCTTGTTTCCGAGGCCAACGAGGGAGTGTTGCGCCGTGGCTGAGGTCATCTTGAAGAATATTACGAAATCTTTCGCCGGTCACCGGGCACTCGATGAGCTGTCCGTGATCGTTCCCGACGGTTCGTTCGTCGTTCTTCTGGGGCCGACGGGTGCGGGCAAGACGACGACTTTGCGGATGGTGTCGGGCCTCGATAACCCTGATGTTGGCGAGATCATGATCGGTGGACGATCCATGCGCGGGCTGACACCGGCGCAGCGCAACGTCGCGATGGTGTTTCAGCAATATTCGCTCTACCCGCACCTTTCGGTACGCCAGAACCTTGAATTTCCGCTGAAGTCGCCCTTGCTGAAGACGCCGCAGCGCACGATTGACGAGAAGGTGAATGCAGTCGCCGAAATTCTCCAGATCTCCCACAAGCTCGACAATAAGGCGACGGCTCTTTCCGGCGGTGAAATGCAACGCGTGTCCATCGGGCGCGCACTGGTGAGAAACCCGCAGATCTATCTCATGGATGAACCGCTGAGCTCCCTTGACGCCAAGCTGCGCGCCGATCTGCGTATCGAGCTCAAGAGCATTCAGGCCAAATCCGGTGCAACCTTGCTTTACGTCACCCACGATCAGGTCGAGGCAATGACGATGGCAACACATGTCGGCGTCCTTCACGAGGGTAGGCTCGCCCAGTTCGGTTCTCCGCGCGAAATTTATGAACAGCCGGTGAGCGTCTACGCCGCCACTCGCCTCGGACAACCGCGCATCAACGTGCTGCCTGCCGAGCTTTTCCCCGGTGCCCCGCCAAACGCCAAATCGATAGGCCTGCGTCCCGAGCATATCGCTCAAGGCGATGGCCAGGAGGCGACTGTTACCCGTGTCGAGCATCTGGGCGATCAGACGCGCCTGCATCTTTCGTTCAAGAAACACAATTTGATCACCGTCACCGAGGCTCATACCGCCCTCAGAGGTGGCGAGATTATTAAGATCCAGCCGAACAAGCCGCTTTATTTCGACGCGGCCGGCATGCGCTTGGTTTAAGGGAGGCGAGAATGTCACAGTTCCTCAACAGCAGGGAAAAGGCGGTCACCGAAGCAATCGAGGGCCTTCTCGTTGCATCGGGCGGCGCCCTGAGCCGCCTCGATGGTTTTCCGCATATCCGTGTCGTCGTGCGTTCGGATTGGGATAAGAGCAAGGTCGCGATCGTCTCTGGAGGCGGATCGGGCCATGAGCCGGCTCACGCGGGCTTCGTCGGCAGGGGGATGCTCACCGCAGCCGTCTGCGGAGATATTTTTGCGTCTCCCAGCGTCGATGCAATCCTCGCCGGTATCCTGTCCGTCACAGGGCCGGCCGGCTGCCTCCTGATCGTCAAGAACTATACGGGCGACCGCCTCAACTTCGGTTTGGCGGCGGAGCGTGCTCGCGCCTTTGGCTTGAATGTCAGCATGGTCATTGTGGATGATGACATCGCGTTACCGCATCTCCCGCAATCTCGCGGGGTGGCGGGCACGCTCTTTGTCCACAAGATCGCGGGAGCCTTGTCGGAGAACGATGCTGATCTGGAGACTATCACTGAAGCCGCGCGCCATGTCATTGCGGGCACGCGGTCGATCGGAATGTCGCTCGACACATGCACCGTGCCTGGTTCGCCGAAGGAACATAGGATTCCGGAAGGCCGCGCCGAACTCGGGCTCGGCATCCACGGCGAGGCCGGTGTCGAGCTGGTAGAGTATACCGGCGTTCGAACTGCGGTCGCCGCCATGGTTGAGCGTCTTGCGGCAACCATGGATGATAGGCCCCATGTCGTGCTCGTGAATAATCTGGGCGGGGCATCGATGCTGGAAATGTCGGTCATTGTCCACGAAATTGCCCGATCGGCTATTTCGGGAAAGATCTCGCACGTGATCGGACCTGCTGCGATGATGACGTCGCTTGACATGCACGGTTTCTCTATCTCGGTCTTTCCTGCCGACAAGAAAGAACTGGCGCTGTTGGCCAAGCCGGTCGCGCTACCGGCTTGGCCAGGCTTGGCAGCGATCAAACCGGTCGCGGCGCTTGCACTCCCAGATGGGCTGACGCCGATTGCTCCTCTCGCATCGAGGCACGAACCTACCCGTCAGTTTTTGACGGATTGCTGCAATCTTCTCATCCTCTCAGAGATGGATCTGAACGCGCTTGACGCGAAGTCGGGAGACGGTGATACGGGGTCGACCTTAGCCGGCGCGGCACGCGCGCTTATCGACGCGCTCGACCGCCTGCCTCTTTCAGACTATACGCAACTCTTCCGGGCTATGGGGCAGGAACTCAGTCAGACCATGGGCGGATCGTCGGGGGTGCTTCTAGCGATCTTCTTTGCAGCTGCCGGCGACGGAGCGTCGAGTGGGCTCGCCATTCGCGAGGCGCTGCAGGCCGGGCTTTACCGCATGCAGGAGATCGGCGGCGCTCGTCTGGGAGACCGAACCATGGTCGATGCTCTCTTGCCGGCCCTGGATGCGCTCAACGGCGGTTTGGCAGCAGCGGCGCATGCAGCTCGCGCCGGCGCGGACATGACTGCCACGCTCGTCCATGCCAAGGCCGGACGCGCCGCCTACATCAATGCCAAGCAACTTGAGGGCCACATCGATCCCGGCGCGGAAGCGGTCGCTCGGTTGTTTGAATATCTGGCAGGTCGCAGCGATCTATCTGGACAGCACGCACTGGACAAGCGACCGGCCAGCGCATCGCCGGCTGGCTATCGACAATGAAGCGCCTACCATGGGTGAGTTTGACGCGGGACTTCTCGATGGAAAAGTTGATTGTGAACTTGCTGGCTTGATCGAAAATGCCGCGACGTTGCCCGAGTCATCGTAGGCTGCGGCATAGCTAACTCTCGAGCTAGAATGCCGTTACTTGCTGCGCCGCGCGTTGTCGATACGATAGGCGAGCTGCGCTCGTGTCAGGCCAAGCATGCGAGCGGCCGCCGAAAGGTTCCCTTGTGCCTGCTCCATGGCGATCTCATACAAAGAGTGCTCGAGAGCGTTGAGCGAAAATCCGTCGGATCCCAATAGCTGGTTCGGATCGATTGCGCTTTTTCCGGATCCGGTGGCGCTATTGCGTGGATTGGGAGCAAGATGCGCCAATGCGATTTCGATCTGAGCGGCGGAAATCGTCGCGCCGGTGATCAGCGAATTGAGCACGGCGATAAGGACGCCACGCATCTGGCGCAGATTGCCCGGCCAAAGTTGCGTCTCAATCAGCTTTTTGGCGCCTGCCTCAAAGCTTGGAGGCTCTAGCCCCATGCGAACCGCAAGTTCCTGTAACATGGTGTTGGCGAGTGCCAGCCGCTCGCCTTCCCGCTCGGCCAACGGTGGCATACGAACGCGCAGCGGCGATAAGACCGAGTGAAGCTCGGTTGAAAAGGCCGGCATCTCCGATTCCTGGCATTCGTCCGCAATCGCAAGAATGCGCGGGCCTCCTTCCGCCATGCCTTCCTCGACGGCCCGAGCAAAATGCGGTTGAATGTCGGCGGGTATGGTTTCAACAGCGTCGATCACGATCGTCTCGCGCTGAGGCGACCGGCGGGTTGCCTTAACCGGTCGTGCGACCTCGGCGCAAAGCGCAAGATCGACTTGCATCCCTACTACCCGCCGTAGATTGGTCGCAGTGGTAGCAGATTCGCGATGCAGATAGCGCGCGGCAATGCCGCGTCCCGTCCCCGGCGCACCGGTTATCAGTACGGGCAGGGTTGTGGCCGCGAGGCGGTCGAGTCGGTCGCGCACCGGCATAAGTATCAGGCTGTCGAGCCTGGAGAGAGGCGTGCTGGCAGCGCGCGCGGCGCTGCTGCGCGAAGCAGTGCTGATGTCGTCGGCAACATCGATGCGCTCGCGGAAAAGCATCACCTCTGGATCGTTGAGGCCCCAGCTATCGGCTGGCTTTCCGACCACCCGGCAATGGCTGTGGCCCTGCGCCGCGCATTCGATCTCCTTGTAAACGATCAGGGTGTCGAAAAACTCACTGGCATAACCTGACGCGTAGCCAAGCTGAGTCCAGCAAACGGGTTCAGATGCCAGTCGCGTCTTACTGAATTCGGCGGCTTCGACGCTATCGCGCCAAAGGAATTCGGCAGAAAATCGCTTCTTGCGGAAGTCGTATGAGTTGAAGACCGTCTCGACACGCACAACGCCGCTGAAAGTGTGCAGCCGCGTTCCGGCCGTGAAGGCATCGCCTATGTCGAGATTTGGCCAGCCGGCGCGCACGAAGCGTGCATCCGAGCGGCCGGACATGAAGCCCAGGCGCAAAAGGAAGACGCGCGCCTCCTTCTCTCCGAGCAAGCGCACGAGTTCCCGCCTCAGATCGGAAAGGGCGGATGCGCGCTGCATAACGATGCGCGCGCCATTCAGCTGGATCGTTCCGTCATTCGGATTGAAGACCAGGCTGGAGAGAAGCTGCCGGACGGTCGGATTACCGCCTCGATCCAGCATCCTGGAAGATTCGATCAATCCCTGCATTGATACCTCTTCTGCGCAGCGAGCGGTTCGGCGATCCCTTTTAGGATTGCCGCTTTATGAAATGATGAAGTCACTTCACCATTTCAGCAAGTGGTCGCCTTGACAAGTCCACCTAGCGAGGTGAGTTCTTTTAAAGAATATCGTTCTGTTTCAAGTCATTGGAGTTTACCGGGAGAACTTCTCCGCATTCGCTGTCAGCGTTATTTGACAGGCCGCTCAGATTTCTCGTCCTAATGAACCAATTCTGCTGCGTCGGGGAGGGCAAGGCAGAATGGAGGAGTTCGAGCCAAGGCTCGGGCATGCCGCCCCTGGCGGCACGGGAGGAAAAATGACGAGCTTGCAGGATATGTTCGACGTTCGCGGCAAATCGGTCATTGTGACCGGCGGTGCGAGTGGCATAGGACGGGCCTATGCGGAGGTAATGGCGGACAATGGAGCGCGTGTCTGCATTTTCGATATGGATGCGGACAATCTCGACCGTGTGGTGGCGGAAATCGCCCGAGATGGCGCTGAAGTCTCCGGTCTGGAGATCGATGTCTCGGATCGGGCGACCATGACGGCTGCTTTCGATGCCGTAGCCGAGCGTCATGGACGGATCGACGTCGTCTTTGCAAATGCAGGAATCGATGCCGGGCCTGGCTTTCTGTCTACGACAGGCGAGCGGCTCAAGGACGGAGCCATCGATGTTCTCGACGATCATCACTGGGATCGAGTGATCGAGGTCAATCTCTCCTCGGTCTACACAACCGTCAAGCATTCGGCCCGCCATATGAAGGCGACGGGAGGCGGTCGTATCATCGTCACCTCGTCCATCGCCGCCCAGATCAATGAGGCAATCGTCGGTACGCCCTATATGCCAGCCAAGGCAGGCGTCGACCATTTTGTACGCCAGATGGCGATGGAATTGGGGCAGTTCGGTATTCTCGTCAACTGTATCTCGCCTGGTCCCTTCATGACCAACATTGCCGGCGGCAGGTTGCGAATACCGGCGGACCGCAAGGCGTTCGAACAGCAGTCCCTGATCGGGCGGATCGGCGATCCCGAGGACATCAAGGGACTTGCTCTCTATCTGGCGTCGCCCTGCTCGTCCTACGTCACAGGCAGCCAGATTGTCATCGACGGAGGTTCGATGCATCGCATCAAATAAATGAACTTTGCCGGATGCGGAGGAGGAAATCGCAGCCGGCGAATGAGATTCAGAGGGAGGATAAAATAATGGAATCGAAAAGCAGTTTGTCGATGCCTTCGCGCCGCACGGTGCTGAAGGGAATAGGCGCTGGCCTCGCCGCCTCGGCGCTCGCTGCGCCGATGATTGCCCGCGCGCAATCGGCCGGCACCATCAAGGTCGGCTTCATCACGCCAGCGACCGGGCCTCTCGCCCTTTTCGGTGAGACCGACGGCTGGGCGCTGGAAAAGATCAAGGAGCAACTCAAGGGTGGGCTGGATACGGCGGCCGGCCACTTCAATGTCGAATTCCTGATCCGCGACAGCCAGTCGGACCCCAACAAATCCGCGGAAGTTGCCGGCGATCTCATCCTCAATGAGGGCGTTCACCTGCTGCTGCCGGCCTCGACGACCGATACGGTAAGTCCTGCTGCCGATCAGGCTGAACTCAATGAATGCCCCTGCATCTCGACGGGCGCGCCCTGGCAGGCGATCATCTTCCCGCGTGGAGGCAAGGACAAGCCGTTCAAGTGGACCTATCACTTCTTCTGGGGCCTGGACGAAGCGCTGAACACCTATGTCGGCCTCTGGAACACGCTGGAAAGCAACCGCAAGGTCGGCATGCTTTTTCCGCAGAACGCGGATGGTGAAACATGGGGCAACATGGATTACGGCCTGCCTGCCCCTACCAAGAAAGCCGGCTTCGAAATCGTCGTTCCCGGCTTCTTCCAGCCACGCACCAACGATTTTTCGGCGCAGATATCGGCTTTCAAGCAAGCGAACTGCGATATCATCGGCGGTATCGCCTATCCGGCCGATTTGAAGACCTTCGTCAACCAGTGCGCTCAGCAGGGCTATAAGCCGAAGGCGATTACGGTCGCGGCCGCGTTGCTCTTCGCCTCGGGCGTGGAAGCCATGGGCTCGCTCGGTGAGGGCATGTCCTCGGAAGTCTGGTGGACACCGGCCTTTCCCTTCAAGTCGACGTTGACCGGTCAGGTGAGCCGGGATCTCGCAGACCAGTGGGAAGCGGAAAAGAAGAAGCAGTGGACGCAGCCGCTCGGCTACAGCCACGCTATCCTCGAAGTGGCGGTCGACGTTCTCAAGCGGTCCAAGAATCCGCTCGACCGCGCCGCCAACCTCGAGGCGGTTGTTGCCACCAACATGCAGACACTGATCGGCCCGGTCAATTTTGCCAAGGGACCGCACCAAAATGTGGCGACCTCACCGATTTTCGGCGGGCAATGGGTCAAGGGCGACAAGTGGCCCTACGACCTGAAGATCGTCGACAATACCGTCAACAAGCTCTTCCAGCCGGAACGCAAGATCGTGCCGCTGCCCTGGCGGACTGCCTGAGCGGGGCGTGAAGCCAAGGCAAAGCGAGATGCCGCTCCTGCTCGATGCGATCGGGCCGGGGCGGATTGGATGGAGGATCGGAAGGGCGCGCCCAAACGCGCCGCCGGCGGCAAAAAGCCGGGGTGGAGGAGCATGGAAAACGGCGTACTACTCGAGGCACGCGACCTCAGCAAATCGTTCGGCGCCCTCAAGGTCTTGCACGAGGTGAGTTTTACGGTCAGCTCTGGCGAGGTTCTGGGCATCGTCGGGCCGAATGGAGCCGGCAAGACAACCCTATTCAACCTGATCAGCGGCGACATGCGTGTCGATGGCGGCGAGTTGATCTTTGACGGGCAGAAACTCGTTGGCCAGCCGCCCTATCGCCGTTGCAAAATCGGCATCGGCCGGACCTACCAGATCCCGCGTCCCTATGTCGGTATGACGACCTTCGAGAACCTGCTCGTCGCCGCCTTTTTCGGCGGCGGCGCCAAGGATGCCGAGAGCTATCGGCGTTGCGCTGATATCCTCAGGGCCTGCGAGCTGTCCGACAAGGCGAACCGTTCAGCCGGCTCGCTGACGCTGCTCGACCGTAAGCGGCTGGAACTCGCGCGTGCGCTCGCCTCGTCGCCGAAGCTCCTGTTGCTCGACGAGATTGCCGGTGGGCTCACCGACGAGGAGGGAAGGGCGCTTGTCTCGCTTATTCGCCGCATCCGCGACAGTGGCGTCACCATCGTCTGGATCGAACATGTGCTGCACGCGCTGCTCGCCGTTGCCGACCGCATGCTGGTGCTGAATTTCGGGGAAAAGATCGCGGAAGGTGTGCCGGCCGAAGTCATCCAAAGTCCGGAGGTTCGAAGGGTCTATATGGGGGTCGAGGCATGAGTGCAGCACTGCTTTCCACACACGGACTGGTCGCCCGCTACGGCGATTTTCAGGCTCTTTACGGTATCGACTTCGAGATTGCCGCGGGCGAGGTCGTCGCCCTGATCGGGGCCAATGGTGCCGGCAAGTCGACGCTTCTGAAATCGATCATGGGCCTTCTGAGCGTTGCGCCAGGCATGGTACAGCTCGATGGCCGGCCGGTCGGAGGCGCCAAGCCGCATCGGATGGTAGCCGACGGCGTAGCGATCGTGCCCGAGGGCCGTCGCCTCTTTGTCGGCATGTCGGTAATCGACAATCTGCGCGTCGCCATCGACCACGCCGGCAAATCCGCTGCCAATGGGTGGACGCTGGAGCGCTTGTTCGCACTCTTTCCGCTCCTGAAGGAAAAGCAGGCCGTGCCTGTAGAATCCCTGTCCGGCGGGCAGCAGCAGATGGTGGCGATCGGCAGGGCGCTGCTCAGCCAGCCGCGCGTACTTCTGTGTGACGAAATCAGCCTCGGCCTGGCACCGAAGGTGGTGAAGGAAATCTACCAGGCGCTGCCGTCGATCTGCGAAACCGGTACGGCGATCGTGCTGGTGGAGCAGGACGTCGGGCTCGCCCGCTCCTCGTCGAACCGGCTCTACTGCATGCTTGAGGGACACGTCAGCCTCACCGGCCGATCGGCTGACGTCTCGCGCGAAGCGATTGGCGAAGCTTATTTCGGAGGGGCTCATGCAGTGGCTTGACGGGCTCATCCAGGGCATTCTTCTCGGCGGCCTCTATGCCCAATACGCGCTCGGCATGGCGCTGATGTTCGGCGTCATGCGTGTCGTCAACATCACCCATGGCGACCTGGTGATCCTCCTGGCGCTGATCGGCATCAGCCTGGCCACCACTTTCTCGTTCGGCCCGTGGTCGGTACTGGTGATCCTCGTGGTGCTTGGGGCTGTCATCGGCGTCATCCTGCAGCGGCTCATCCTCAACCGCGTCGTCGGCGCCGATCCGCTTCCGTCGCTGATTGCCACTTTCGGGCTCTCCATCGCCCTGCAGAACGCCATGCTGCAGATATGGTCGGCCGACACCCGCTCGCTGGGCGGCGGCGACATAGTGCATGCCTCCTTCCAACTCGGGCCGCTCTTTGTCGGCGTCTTGCCAGTGATCGTGCTTCTGACGGCGACCGTGCTGACCGGCGGCCTCGACGTGGCGTTGCGCTCGACACGCTTTGGCCGTGCCCTGCGCGCAGCTTCGGCCGATGTAGAAGCTGCGGCGCTGACCGGTGTCAACCCGAAGACGGTCTACACCGGGGCAACGGCAATCGCTGTCGCGATCCTCGGCTTTGCCGCGGTCTTCCAGTCGTTGCGTTCGACCGTGGCGCCTGCCGACGGGGCGTTCCAGCTGATCTACGCCTTCGAGGCTGTCATCATCGGCGGCATGGGCTCGATCTGGGGCGCCTTTTTCGGGGCGATGGCGCTCGGGGTCAGTCAGTCCGTCGGTTTCCGCATCGACCCCGGCTTCGGCATCCTCGCCGGCCACCTCGTTTTTTTGATCATCCTTGCCCTGCGTCCCCAGGGCTTCCTAGGAAGGGGTTGAAGCCGTGACCAATGCGTTCGCCGCCCGTTTGACCGATGCCATCCCGCGCCCCGCCGTGCGCGTACAGCGCCAGACGCGCTCGAGCCTGATTGCGCTCGTTATCAGCGTCGCGCTGCTCGCGGCCGTCGCTTCGATGCCGCTCTGGGCAAGCCAGGGCCTCATCCGCGACGTCGTCGAACTGTGCTGCTACATCACCGTCGCGCAGATGTGGAACCTGCTCGCCGGTTATGGTGGCCTTGTCTCCGTGGGCCAGCAGGCTTTCGTCGGTGCGGCCGCCTATGCGATGTTCATCATGGCGCAGCTTTGGGGCCTAAGCCCGTTCCTCGCCGTGCCTTTGTCGATCATCGCACCAGCGATACTGGCGGCGCTCACCTATGGCCTGCTGCATCGGCTCGACGGTCCATATTTCGCCATCGGTACCTGGGTGGTGGCGGAAGTCATGCGCCTTGCCACGTCCGTCTTCAGCTATGTCAATGCCGGCGCCGGCATGAGCCTGCGTGTCATGTCTAGCTATACGCCTGGCGAACGCGCAATCGGCATTTCGATACTGGCGGCACTGATGCTGCTTGTCGCCGTTGGTGGCAGCTATGTGCTGCTGCGTTCGCGCTATGGCTTGGCGCTGGTCGCCGTTCGCGACAATCCGATTGCCGCGGCAAGCCAGGGCGTCAACGTCGGCCTCCTGAAATTCCTGATCTGGGTGGCAGCCGCCGTCGGTACCGGCCTTGCCGGTGCCATCTACTTCATGGCGCAGCTACGCATCACGCCGCCGGCTGCCTACAGCCCGACCTGGGCGAACGTGTCGATCTTCATCGTCATGGTCGGCGGGCTCGGCTCGCTCGAAGGGGTGCTGATCGGCGCGCTTGTCTATTTTGTCGCCGACCGTCTATTCGGACAGTACGGCGCCACCTATCTCGTCGTCCTCGGGCTACTCACCCTAATCATGGCGCTTTTTGCTCGCGGTGGCCTCTGGGGATTGATCCAGAAGGCCACAAACGCCTCCTGGTTCCCGACGAGGCGCACGCTTCTGGAGGACCCGCGATGAGGGCGGCGTTATTCGAGGCAGTCGGACGACCGCTCGATGTCAAAACGATCGAAACGCCGGAGCCTGACGCCGAAGAGATATTGCTCCGCGTTGCCGCCTGCGGCATTTGCGGCTCCGACCTGCACATGACGGAAGATCCCGAAACCTTTGCGCTCAAAAGAGGTGGCATCCTCGGCCATGAGATTTCCGGCGAAGTGGTCGCCTGTGGCGCTAAGGTCGCGAATTTCAAATCCGGCGACCGGGTTGCCATCGCGCCGATGCGCGGCTGCGGTCATTGCGATAGCTGTTCGCGCGGCGAACCCGCGTGGTGTGCCGAGATGCGACTGATCGGCGGCGGCTATGCTGAATTCGTCACCGTTGCCGCCCGTCAGTGCCGTCGGCTGCCGGACGATTTGCCGACCGAGGAGGGGGCTCTGGCCGAGCCGGTTGCAGTCGGCCTGCATGCGGTCGTGCGTTCGGGGCTGAAGCCGGGCAACCGTGTGCTGGTCCTCGGTGCAGGCCCGATCGGCCTGCTCGCCGCCTTCTGGGCGAGGCGGCTGGGGGCGGCTCATGTCGTCGTTGCCGATCTGAACCGCCATCAGGCAGAGCGCGCGGCAGAAATAGGCGCTACCGCCTTTGCTTTCTCGGGTGAGGGGCTGGCGGAGGAGTTTCGCGCATTGACCGGAGGCGCACCGGACATCGTCTTTGAATGCGTCGGCAAACGCGGGTTGATCGATGCTGCCTGCCGGCTGGTGCGTGTGCATGGCACGGTGGTCGCGGTCGGCCTCTGCGTCGGCGGCGACACATGGGATCCGTTTGCCGCGATTTCCAAGGAAATACAGGTGATCTTCGCCGTGTTCTTTACCATGGCGGAGTTCGACATGGCGCTGCAGGCGCTCGGCCCCGGCCGCCATCGGCCGCAGGCACTGGTGACCGGCCGGATCGGTCTTGCCGCCGTGCCAGACGCATTCGAGGCGCTCAGGCGGCGTACAATGCAATGCAAGGTGCTGATTACGCCGACAGTCGGCTGAAACGGCATTGGAGGAGGATTGGAATGGATTTCGAAACGGTGCGCTACGACATCGAGGGTGTTTCGACCGCTGTCCGCGTTATCGGCAAAGGCCCGGCCGTGCTCGCGCTGCATGGCGCCGCCACCATCGAAGGCACGGAATGGGCGCGGGGCCTCGCCGATCGCTTCCGCGTCTACTTACCCTACCATCCTGGCTTTGGCGACAGCGGCGAGGCGCCGCATGTCACCGGCATGCAGGATATCATTGTCCATAACCTGCATCTGGTCGCCGCCTTCGGCCTCGATCGGCCGCATCTCGTCGGCCACTCCATGGGCGGCTGGATGGCTGCCGAAATGGCCGCCGTCGCCGGCGAGCGTTTCGGCAAGCTGGTGCTGAATGCGCCCGCTGGCCTCAACGATCCAGATCACCCCGGCGCCGACCTGTCGGCGATAGGGCCTGAGGCGCTACCCGGCTATCTCTCGCATAATGTCGACGTTGCCCTGCGCTATTTTCCGGGCGGCGCCGAATGCCCGCCGCTCGACGCCTTCCTTGCCGCCCGCGAGAAAGAGGCGCGGGCGGTCGGCAATATCGTTAAAGCTCACGGCATGGGTCATCCCAACCTCGGCCGCTGGCTTTCCCGTATCCCGAACGAGACGCTGATCGTCTGGGGCGAGAAGGACAAAATGCTGCCCGCTTCGCAGGCGCCGCTCTGGGAGAAACGCATCCCGAATGCCCGCACCCTCATGGTGCCGGAGGTCGGCCATTTTGCCATGCAGGAGGACCCGCGCGTGGTGACCGCCATCGGCGATTTCCTCGCCGGCTGAGACAGCTTGCCGCGAGAACACACCAGATTGTCAGGAGGAACAGATGAACGCACCTTTGAAACATAGTGCCGGATATTGGGGCACCAAGACAAACTTCGCCAGCCTTCTCGAGCAAATCAGCAAGATCGGGCCGGTTCTTGAAGAAAACGCCGTGGCCACCGAAAAGCTCGGCAAGCTGAACGAGCCCACTTTCGAGGCGCTGAAGCCGCTGCGTATGTCGCATATCTTCGCGACCGAAGAGCTCGGCGGCGCACAGCTTTCGCCGACGCAAGGCCTGCAGTTGATCGAAGCCATCACCTATCACAGTGGCGCTGCCGGCTGGGTGTCGATGGTGCATGCCTGCATCGGGGCGATGTCTGCCGCCTTCTTGCCCGACACCGCGATCTCGCGGCTCTTCGGCGGCGGCACCGACAACCGTTTTTCGGGGCAGGGCACGCCGACCGGCATGCTGAAGAAGGTCGATGGCGGCTATCTGTTGAACGGCAAATGGTCCTATGCAAGCGGCATTCACCACGCCACATTCACCCATACCGCCGCCCTGCTGGACGACGGCAATGGTCATCCGGCCAAGGATGAGAATGGTAACGTGGTAGTGCTTTGCGCCCACGCACCGGTCGGCGAGCATGGACTGCTCGGCAATTGGAATGTGCTCGGCCTGCAGGGAACCGGCAGCATCGACTACGACGCCAAGGACGTCTTCATCGCCGACGACATGGTTTTCCCGATCATGACCGCCGAGCCGCAGCGCCAGAAGGAATTCTTCAGCCTCGGTGTCGTCGGCCTTGCGGCAATCGGCCATTCGGGCTGGGCGATCGGCGCCTCCCGCCGCATTCTGGATGAGATGGCCAAGTTCGCCGTGACCAAGACCGGGCGTGCCGGCCTGCTGGGCGAAAGCGACAAGTTCTGGTTCGACTTCGGCCGGGCGGAAGCCCGTGTCCGCGCCGCCCGCGCCTTTTTGTTCGAGGTCTGGCGCGATGTGGAAGCCTCCATCGAGGCCGGGAACCGGGTGTCCACGCGCCAGATCACCCTCGTGCATCTCGCCAAGTCGGAAGTGCACGAAGCGGGCGTCGATGCCTGCCACTTCGTCTACCGCGCTGCCGGTGGTGCGTCGCTGCGCGATGGCGTCATGCAACGCACCTACCGCGAGATGCTGGTGGCGGCCAACCATTTTACGATCAACACCAACATTGTCGGTGCCGCCGGCCGCGAGATCGGAGGGCTATGGAGCGATCGCGTCTGGCAGTTCTACGATCTGGTCGAGAAGAAATGACGGCGCGGTCCGAAAAGCAGGAGCGGGCAGCTCAGCCGACGGCCGGCGCCGGCGTGACGGAGGCGTTTATGGTGGCCTTCCGCCACCATCCGGCGGGTGTCGCCATCATCACCGCCGATCCGGGAGACGGGCCAGTGGCTCTGACGGTAAGCTCGCTGATCTCGATCAGCGCCTCGCCGCCGACTGTTGCCTTCTCCCTGTCGGATAATTCCTCCAGTGCGCACGCAGTGCGCCGGGCTGAGACGGTGGTCGTGCATTTCGTGCGCCGCAGCGACATGGAGCTTGCCCGGCTCTGCGCCACCCGTGGTAAGGACCGTTTCGGGCCTGACATCCGTTGGGCAAGGCTCGAAAGCGGCGAGCCGTATTATCCGGATGTCGGCCTCTGGTTCCGGGCGGCGGTTCGCGGACTGTTTCCGGTTCCCGGAGCCTGCCTTGTCTCGGCCGAACTTCTTGAAGCTTCACCCGGGGCAGAAGAGGGGCTGGCGGATGACGCGCTGGTCTATGCCAATCGCGCCTGGCATGGACTGCGCTCGATCGCCGACGCCGGCTTGGCACCGTTGTTCCTGTGGCCTGACGATTCGGCGACCTTCTGAAGGGCGCCGTAAGCTGTCAGAGGCTCCAGATCACCGCCTGCTCATGGCGCTTGATCAGGTGTCTGAGGTCTTCGAAGCTCTTGCGAATGTGGGCGCAGAAGGCCTCGACTGCCGGCACGCGGATTTCCTCGGTGCGCCGCAGGAGACCGAGCGCTCGCTCGGGATGAGGAATCTTGACGGGTAGCGCTGTGATCGACTTGTCGTTGCGATAGGCGAAGACGACGCTGTGCGGCAGGATGGTGAGAGCATCGCTCGCCTTCAGATAGTTGATTGCGCTCACCAGCGAGCCGCCGGAATAGCGGATTTTCGCCTCGGTGGCGCCGAGCGAGAGGACGAGACTGTGCAGATCGGCAAACAGCGGGCTACCGGTGGGCGGAGCAATCCAAGGATAGTCGAGGAGTTCCGTGGGCGAGAGCTTGCGTCTCAGAAGCAGAGGGTGCGTTACACGGCAGGCGACGACGTTGCGGCCGGGAAGCAACTCCTGGAAGCGCATGCCCGAGCCCTCGTCCAGCACGTCGATCGGGCAAATGGCAAGGTCGATGCGATCGGCGTCGATCGCCGCCCGCAGATCCGGAAGGTAACCGTAGCTCTGCTCGATGCGCACGTCCGGTATGGCATTCTGGAACTCGGCGATCATGCCGGAGATCAGCGCATCCATGAAGAAGGGCGTGCCGCCGACGCGAACCACGCCAGTCCGGCCGTGTCGGAAGCCGTCGACAAGCGACGAGGCCTTGCGCGCAGCCACCAGCATGGCTTGACCGTGGTCGGCGAGCGCCCTGCCAAGCGGGGTCGGCTGCAACGGCCGACGCCCCTTAACGAACAGCGGTTCGCCGAGCCGCTTTTCCAGCATGGCAAGGGTACGCGACACCGCCGGCTGGGTGAGCCCGAGCAGGGCCGCGCCCTCCGTCACACCACCGGCCTGTACGACGGCGGCAAGCTGAATCAGGTGTCGTTCATCGAGCTTCATAGCAATCAGGTATATTAAATAGGAGAAAAATCATCAACTGCTACGTTTGGAACTGATAGCGTGCCGTTGAGGAGGAAGCATGGGGATCACGTCTTTTACAGAAGCGGATTCGGCTGCCCTTGTGGCAGAGCGACTGGCGCAGTGCGCCGGACCGCTGCCGGCCTTCCTTACCGCGCTGGTCGGACATATCCACCAGGCCGTCAAGGAAACACGGCCGACCCATGCGGACTGGCGACACGCCATCGAATTTCTGACCGAAGTTGGTCACGCAAGCGATCATAAGCGGCAAGAATGGGTGCTGCTCTCCGATCTTCTGGGTGTGACGGCGCTGGTGGAGGAGATCAACACCCGCCGTCCGAAGGGCGCAACGCCCAACACCGTGCGCGGCCCGTTCTATCGCGCCGATGCACCGCGGCTTATGTCGGGTGCGGACATATCGCTCGACGGCATCGGCGAGCCGCTGGCTGTCAATGCTCGCGTTACCGATCTCGACGGAAATCCCGTCGCCGGCGCGAAGGTCGAGACATGGCAGGCGAATGCGCAGGGATTTTACGAGAACCAGCAGCCGGATCTCCAGCCGGAGTTCAATCTGCGTGGCGTTTTCAGCACCGACGCGGATGGCGGCTTTTCCTACAGGACGGTTCGACCGGGCGGTTATACCGTGCCCTGCGACGGACCGGTCGGACGGACACTGCATGCGATCGGCTATCCGTTGCGCCGCCCTGCGCATCTCCATTTCACTATCACTGCGCCCGGCTTCCAGACGATCAGCACTCACGTCTATGACGGGCGTGATCCGCATCTGTCGCAGGACGCACTGTTTGGCGTCAAGCAGGAGCTGGTTGGCACCTTCCTGCCCATTGGCAGCCTCGATGCGCCGGCGCCGGCCAGGGACAATGGTTGGTCGCTCGATTTCACCTTCGTAATGGTGCGGGCGCGAGAGGAGCGCAGGTCAGCATGACACTCGATTTTTCCTATCAGCCGCATTCGACACGCGTCGTCTTTGCTTCCGGAGCGAGCGCTGGCGTTGCCCAATGGATCGAGACGCTGGGTTGCCGCCGCGCGCTGGTGCTGACGACGCCGCAGCAAGCCGCTGACGGCGAGGCGCTGGCCGCTCGTCTTGGCGCGCTTGCCGTGGGCACGTTCGCGGGTGCGACGATGCACACCCCGGTCGATGTCACCGAGGAGGCTCTGGCGCGCGCGGCCGCGCTTCAGGCCGATTGCGTCGTGTCGCTCGGCGGCGGCTCGACCACCGGTCTTGGCAAGGCAATGGCCTACCGTACCGACATTCACCAGATCGTCGTGCCGACCACCTATGCCGGTTCGGAAGTAACGCCGATCCTCGGTCAGACGGAAGGCGGCATCAAAACGACGGTTCGCAATCCGAAGATCGTGCCCGAAGTGGTCGTCTACGACCCCGAACTGACGCTTGGCCTGCCGGTCGCCATGAGCGTCACGAGCGGGCTAAATGCCATCGCGCACGCCGCCGAAGGTCTCTATGCCGACGACCGCAACCCCATCACCACCATGATGGCGATCGAGGGTATGCGCGCATTTGCCGAGGCGCTACCGGTGATTGTCAAGACGCCGCGGGATGCCGAGGCGCGGGAAAAGGCACTCTACGGCGCCTGGCTCTGCGGCACCGTGCTTGGGCAAATTTCCATGTCGCTGCATCACAAGATCTGCCACACGCTGGGCGGTAGTTTCGATACGCCGCATGCTGAGACGCATGCGATCATGCTGCCGCACACGATCGGCTTCAATGCTGCGGCGGTGCCGGAGCTGCTTGCACCAATTGGGGACATTTTCGGTGGCACGCCGGGCCAGGGGCTCTACGATTTCGCCAGATCCGTTGGCTCGCCGCTGGCGCTGAAGGATTTCGGCCTCACCGAGAGCGATCTCGACCGCGCCGCCGAAATCGCCACGCGCAACCCTTATGCCAATCCGCGGCCGATCGACCGGGCCTCGATCCGCACACTGCTTCAGAACGCCTGGGGGGGAGAACGCCCGCCACTCTAAAACGCTTGTGTTTACTTTGGGAGGAGGAAACCAAAATGTTTACGAGACGTGATCTGCTGAAAACCGCAGCAGCGACCAGCGCGCTTGCCGCGACATCCAGCCTGTCCATGCCCGCGATCGCCAAGGGCGCGGCGATCAAGCTCGGCTATGTCAGCCCGCAGACCGGGCCGCTTGCCGCCTTCGCCGAGGCCGACAAGTTCATCCTCGATGGCTTCCTGGCCAAGACCAAGGCCGCCGGGCTTGATTACGAAATCATCGTCAAGGATAGCCAGTCCAACCCGAACCGCGCCGCCGAAGTGGCCAAGGAGCTGATCGTCAAGGACGAGGTCAATCTGGTCCTCGTCGCATCGACGCCGGAAACCACCAATCCGGTCGCCACCACCTGCGAGGCGGAAGAGATGCCCTGCATCTCGACGGCCGCGCCCTGGCAGCCCTGGTTCATCGGTCAGCAAGCCAATCCAGGCGATCCCTCATCGTGGAAGCCCTTCAACAGCACTTTTCATTTCTTCTGGGGCCTGGAGGATGTGATCGCTGTCTACACAAACATGTGGCAACAGCTGGAAACTAACAAGAAGGTGGGCGGCCTCTTCCCGAACGATGGGGATGGAAATGCTTGGGGCGATAAAGTGGTCGGTTTCCCGCCGGTTCTCGAAAAAGGCGGCTACACCCTTGCCGATCCCGGCCGCTACCAGAACCTGACCGATGATTTTTCCGCACAGATCAATGCCTTCAAGTCCGGCAACTGTGAGGTCATCACTGGCGTCATGATCCCGCCGGATTTCACCACCTTCTGGAACCAGGCCAAACAGCAGGGCTTCCATCCGAAAATCGCCTCCATCGGCAAGGCCATCTTGTTCCCTCAGGCGGTCGAGGCCCTGGGCAAAAGCGGTCACAATCTGTCCTGCGAGGTCTGGTGGTCGGCCAGTCATCCATTCAAGTCTTCGCTGACGGGAGAGAGCGCCGCCGAACTCGCAGCAGGCTTTACGAAAGCCACCAGCCGGCCCTGGACGCAGCCGATCGGCTTCGTTCATGCGCTCTTCGAGGTTGCTGCGGATGTCATGAAGCGGGCGGACCCGACGGACAGCGCGGCTGTAATCAAGGCGATCGCGGCGACCAAGCTGGACACGATCGTCGGCCCGGTCGCCTGGGACGGTGCCAATGTTCCGCCTTTTGCCGCGAAGAACGTGGCCAAGACACCGCTCGTTGGCGGTCAGTGGAGATTGAAGGACGGCGGTGGCTACGATCTCGTCATCACCGACAACAAGACCGCTCCCAATATTCCCACGGGCGGCAAGATGGAGCCGATCGCCTCGGCGTGATGCGCTGCCGGAGGGTGCGCCGGAGGCGGTCATGCGCCGGATTCGGCGAATGGACGAAACAGACACCGATCAGGAAGAAGATGGTCATACTTGCCCTCGAAAACGTTTCGAAGAGCTTCGGCGCCCTAAAGGTCGCGGATGAGGTGTCGTTTGCGCTGGAGAGCGGAGAGGCGCTCGGCATCATCGGGCCGAACGGTGCCGGAAAATCTTCCCTGTTCAATCTCATCGGCGGCAATCTGCGCGTCGATGAGGGGCGGATTATCTATCGCAACGAAGACGTGACGCGCCAGCCGCCGATGGCGCGATGCCTGGCGGGGATCGGCCGCACATTCCAGATCCCGCAGCCCTTCCAGCAGCTGACCGTTTTCGAAAACCTTCTGGTCGCCGCAGCCTACGGTTCGCGAAAGACCGAGCGGGAGGTGTCGGCGCGCTGCGCGGATATTCTGGTGAACACCGGCCTGATCGCGCGCGCCAATCAGGCCGCCGGTAGTCTCGGCCTGCTTCAACGCAAACGCCTCGAACTTGCGCGGGCGCTGGCGACCGAGCCCAAGGTGCTGCTGCTGGATGAGATCGCCGGTGGCCTCACGGAGGGCGAGTGTGGCGAGCTGGTGGAGACAATCCGGACGATCCACGCAGCCGGTGTCGCCATCATCTGGGTCGAGCACGTGCTTCATGCCCTCAACTCCGTGGTGAGCCGTCTTCTCGTGCTGAATTTCGGCAAGGTGGTCGGCCTCGGCAGGCCGGCCGAGATCATGGAATCGAAGGCGGTCCGCCAGATCTATCTTGGGATTGACGTCTGATGGCTCTTCTTGAAACACAGGGCTTAACGGCTTTCTACGGCGACTTCCAGGCGCTCTTCGGAGTCGACATCACGCTTGATGCCGGTGAGACTTTGGCAATCATCGGCGCGAATGGCGCCGGCAAATCCACGCTGATGCGCTCGATTTCGGGCATGCTCGCCAATGAGCCCGACCAGATCAGCTTCGATGGAAGGCCCATCGGCGCGCTGCCAGCCCCCGAGGTCATGGCGCTCGGCGTCGCCATGGTGCCGGAAGGTCGCAAGCTCTTCCCGTCTCTGTCGGTGGAGGAAAATCTGCTGATTGGTAAATATGGACGCAGCGTCAAAGGGACATGGACGCTTGAGACAATATACGAGCTCTTTCCGGTCTTGAGGGAGAGGCGCAACAATCCCGGCACGGTGCTATCGGGCGGCCAACAGCAGATGGTCGCGATCGGCCGGGCGCTGATGTCCAATCCAAGGGTGTTGCTCTGCGACGAAATCAGCCTCGGCCTGGCACCGGTGGTGATCCGCGATATTTACGCGGCCTTTCCCAAAATCCGCGCCGCGGGCGCTGCCATCGTAATTGTCGAGCAGGATATCGGCCAGGCGCTCAAGGTAGCAGACCGCTTCTACTGCATGATGGAGGGACGCGTGACGCTGACCGGAACGCCGGACTCAATTAGCCGCGCCGACATCCATTCTGCCTATTTCGGAGTGCATGCGGGATGAACTGGCTCGACACGATCATACAAGGCGTTCTGCTTGGCGGTCTTTACGCGCTGTTCGCGGCCGGCCTGAGCCTCGTTTTCGGCATTATGCGGCTGGTCAATCTCGCGCATGGCGATCTTATCGTCCTGGCGGCCTTCTTGCTTCTGGTGCTGGTCAGCGCGCTCGGGCTCAATCCCTTCGCCGCGGCACTCGTCGCCGTTCCGGTGATGTATGCGGTCGGCTGGGGCATGCAGTTCCTCGTGCTCAATCGCACCATCGGAGACGACATACTGCCGCCGCTGCTTGTCACCTTCGGCCTTTCGGTCGTTATTCAGAACGCGCTGTTGGAAGGCTTTTCTGCCGATAGCCGCCGCGTTTCGGTGGGCACGCTGGAAACCGCGTCTCTCAAGATCGGGCCGATCAGCGTCGGCACCATGCCGCTGCTGACTTTCCTGGCGGCGATTGCCGTCATCGTCGGCCTCAACCTCGTCTTCTACAAGACAAGCCTTGGCCGCGCCTTCCGCGCCACCTCGGACGATCGCGCCACGGCGGGTCTGATGGGCATCCGCTCCGACCGCATCTTCGCGACCGCGACGGGCCTTGCGATGGTTGTGGTAACGATCGCCGCCCTCTTTCTCGGCACACGCGCCAATTTCGACCCAACGATGGGGCCGGCGCGGCTGATCTACGCCTTCGAGGCGGTCATCATCGGTGGACTCGGCTCCTTCTGGGGTACGCTCGCAGGCGGCGTGATCATCGGCGTCGCACAAACGATGGGCGCAGCCGTCAACCCCGAGTGGCAGATCCTCGCGGGGCATGTGGCGTTTCTTCTCGTGCTGCTGCTCCGGCCGCGCGGACTTTTTCCAAGGGCGGTGGATTGACATGGTGCACGATACGCTTTCCTCGGACTCCGCTTCGCCCGCGCCGCCGCCCGGCTGGACCGTATCGACGCGCGACCGCGCCTCGTCGTTTGCAGTGCTTCTCGTCGTTGCGATGATTGCGGCAGGCGTTGCCGCTCCGTTTTTCGCGCCACGCGCTGTGCTGCAGGATCTCTTCTTCATCCTGACGATGCTGACGCTCGCGCAATGCTGGAACCTGCTTGCCGGCTATGCGGGGCTCGTTTCGGTTGGTCAGCAGACCTTCGTCGGCTTCGGGGCCTACGCTATGTCCGCCGCCGTCATCCTCAGCGGGCTCAATCCTGTTATTGCGATCATGCTCGGCGGGCTTGCCGCCATGATGCTTTCCGTGCCGACGGCCTTCTTCGTCTTCCGGTTACACGGTGCCTATTTCGCGATCGGGACCTGGGTGATCGCCGAGGTAGTGCGGCTGTCTCTGGCGCAATGGAAGGCGCTCGGCGGTGGCACGGGAACGTCGTTGCCTTCCGGCATCACGCGCGATCTGCCGGGCGCCCGCCTCGTCGCCGAATGGTTCGGCGTGCGGCCTGCCCAGGCCGCGGATATGGTGTGCTATTGGCTGGCGCTTTTGCTGGCGTTTGCCGCCATTGGCTTTGCCTATCGGCTGTTGCGTTCCAAGCAGGGACTGGGGCTTGCCGCCGTGCGTGACAACCGCGAGGCGGCAAGATCGGTCGGCATCGATCCAAACCGCATTAAATTTGCCGTCTATCTCGCCGCGGCCTTCGTCACGGGCCTGACCGGCGCGCTCATTTACCTGCAAAAGGCGCGCATCTCGCCCGACGCCGCCTTCTCGGTCACCGACTGGACCGCCTATGTGATCTTCATCGTCGTCATCGGCGGCATCGGCACGATCGAGGGACCGATCGTTGGCGTCATCGTCTTCTTCATTCTACAGAAGCTTTTTGCCGATTACGGCTCTTGGTATCTGCTCGTTCTCGGCCTTCTCGGCATTGCCGTCATGCTGTTTGCCCCGCGCGGACTGTGGGGCCTCTTTACCGAGCGCACCGCACTTCAACTTTTCCCCGTTCGCCGCATCCTTGCCGGCGGACCATTGACCAAGACTATCAAAGGAGGGCCGCATGGCTGACATCAACACTGACGTTTTGATCATAGGGACAGGCCCTGCCGGCTCGGCCTCAGCGGCGCTGCTTGCCAGCTACGGCGTCGAAACCATGGTCATCAACCGCTACCGCTGGTTGGCCAACACGCCGCGTGCGCACATCACCAACCAACGTACGATGGAGGTTTTGCGCGATCTGGGAAAGGATGTCGAGGACGAGGCCTATCTCTTTGCCACCGGGCAAGATTTGATGGGGCAGAACGTCTTTTGCACCTCGCTTGCCGGCGAAGAGATCGGCCGGATGCGCAGCTGGGGCACGCATCCGGTCAGCCGGGCCGAGCATCAGCTGTCGTCGCCCTCGCACATGAACGACCTGCCCCAGACCTTCATGGAGCCGTTGCTCTTCAAGACGGCATGCTCGCGCGGCGCGCAGGCGCGCATGTCGACCGAATATATTCGCCACGAGCAGGACGCGGACGGCGTAACGACGACCTGCCGCGACAGGCTCACCGGCGCGGAACTCACGGTCCGGTCCAAGTACCTGATTGGCGCCGATGGCGGCAATTCCAAGGTGGCTGAAGATGCGGGGCTCACATTCGAGGGCCGTATGGGCGTCGGCGGATCAATGAACATCCTCTTCAAGGCCGACCTTTCGAAATACGTCGCCCATCGCCCCTCGGTGCTCTACTGGGTCGTCCAGCCAGGCGCAGACGTCGGCGGCATAGGCATGGGTCTGGTGCGCATGGTTCGGCCGTGGAATGAATGGCTGATCGTCTGGGGATACGACATCAATCAGCCAGCGCCGGACGTAGACACGGCCTTCGCCACCAAAGTGGTGCGTGACCTCGTCGGTGACCACGAGCTGGCGGTGGAAATCCAGTCGGTTTCGACGTGGACTGTCAATAACCTCTACGCAACGACGATGCAGAACGGCCGTGTCTTTTGCATGGGGGATGCTACCCATCGGCATCCGCCGTCGAACGGACTGGGCTCCAATACGTCGATCCAGGATGCTTTCAATCTCGCGTGGAAACTCAGTCACGTGTTGAAAGGCAAGGCGGGTCCCGCCTTGCTCGACAGCTACCAACGCGAGCGCGCGCCGATCGCCAAGCAGATCGTGACCCGAGCCAACAAGTCGATCGAGGAGTTCGGGCCGATCTTCAAGGCGCTTGGCCTGCTCGATTCCATCGACCCCGTGAAAATGCAGCAGAACATGGATGCGCGCTGCGACGATACGTCGGCAGCCGAAACGCAGCGTGCTGCCATCCGTAAGGCGATCGCAGCCAAGGTCTATGAATTCGATGCTCACGGCGTCGAGATGAACCAACGTTATCGGTCGGACGCCGTTCTCACCGACGGTCAGCCCGAGCCGGCCTTCGAGAAGGATGCGGAGCTGCATTACCAGCCGACCACCTGGCCGGGTGCGCGGCTGCCGCATGCCTGGATCTTTGCCGACAACGGAACCAAGGCCTCGACGCTCGATCTTTGCGGCAAGGGCCGCTTTACGGTGCTCACCGGCATTGGCGGCCGCGGCTGGGTCGAGGCAGCAAAGCAGCTCGGCCGTGAACTTGGCTTCGACATCGAAGCTCATGTCATCGGGCCGCGCCAGCATTGGCAGGATCTGACCGGCGACTGGGCCAATCTGCGTGAGGTCCGCGACAGCGGCATCATTCTCGTGCGACCCGACCAACATGTCTGCTGGCGTCGCGAAACCATCGCGGAAGACCCGGTGGCGGAGCTCCGCCGCGCACTGTCCTTTGTTCTAGCTCTGTGAGATTTCACTATGGAAACGCATGAAAAGGGATTTTTCACGGAGGAGAACTCCGTCGAGGTCGTCACCGGGCGCAACGCCAATGCACGTGATCCGCGTCTGAAGCAGGTGATGGAGGTCATCACGCGCAAGTTGCATGAGGCGGTCAAGGAAATCGAGCCGACGCAGGATGAATGGTTCAAAGCGATCATGTACCTGACCCAGACCGGTCATCTCTGCAACGAGTGGCGGCAGGAGTTCATTCTGCTTTCGGACGTGCTCGGCGTGTCGATGCTTGTCGATGCGATCAACAACCGCAAGCCTTCGGGTGCGTCGGAATCGACCGTGCTCGGACCGTTCCATGTAGCGGACGCGCCCGAACTGCCGATGGGGGCAAACATCTGCCTCGATCAGAAAGGCGAGGATATGGTCATTCATGGCCGCATTCTCGATATCGACGGCCGGCCGGTTGCCAATGCCGTGCTCGATGTCTGGCAGGCTAATGACGAAGGATTCTATGACGTCCAACAGAAGGGTATTCAGCCCGACTTCAATCTGCGCGGCGTGTTCCGCACCGGCGAGGACGGTCGCTACTGGTTCCGAGCGGTCAAGCCGAAGTTCTATCCGATCCCCGACGACGGCACGGTCGGCAAGCTCCTGGCGGGGCTCGGCCGCCATCCGTACCGCCCGGCCCACCTGCATTTCATCCTCAAGGCCGACGGGTTCGAGACTCTGACGACACACATATTCGACCCTCACGATCCCTATATCAATTCCGACGCCGTCTTCGGCGTCAAGGAAAGCCTGCTGGCCGAATTCAAACGAGTCGACGATGCGGTGCGGGCTCACGAGCTGGAGTTTCCGGGCTGGTTCTGGGAGGTCGAGTACGATTTCGTGCTGGCACCTTCGAAGAAGAGCTAAGCCCTGCGGACGATGCGAAGGACCGGGACGCGACAACTCGCGTTTCGACTCTCTTGCATCTTGAGCTGTCTGTGTGCTCATGCTCGGCTCAGCCCGGGCCCTTTCGTTCGCGCTCGGCCATGAAAGGCCCGTGAGCCCAATGGATTTCGCGCTCGTGCTTTTCGACTGATCGACGCAGCTCGGAGAATTCGCGCCGCAGATGTCCAACAAGCTTGCGTCCGGCCGGATTTGAATAGGGCTTCGTTCTCGTCATGATCCCCAGTGCCCGTTCCGGCTGCGGGATATCAAGCGGAATGACGCTGATCCTGTTTTCCCGGCGCAACGAGTAAGCGACGGAAAGCGGCAGGATTGCCAGAGCGTCCGTTCCGATCAGATAATTCAAGACGCTCATCAGAGAGCCTCCGGCATAACGGATCGAAACCTCCTCTATGCCGAGCGTGAGCAGAATATTGTGCAAGTCCAGTACCAGCGGCGAGCCGGGCAGGGGAGCGACCCAAGGGTAGTTGAGGATGTCCTCGGTTGCCAGATTGCGCTTGCGCATCAGCGGATGGCCAGCGCCACAGGCCAGCACGTTTCGGGCAGGCAGCAGTGGTTCGAACTGCTGGTCGGCCCGAAGATCGGCGGAGCCCGTCGGTGTGACCGCGACATCGATTTGACCGGATTCGAGCTCGCTTACCAGGTCGGAATAGTTGCCGTAGGACTGGTGCACCATGATCCCCGGCTCGTCGCGTTGGAACGAGGCGATCATCGGCGAGACAACCGCATCCATGAAGAAAGGCACGCCGCCAATCCGCACGCGGCCGAACGAACCCGACTTGAAACTGCGGATGATTTCCATCGCCTTGCGCGAGGACGCGAGGATCGCCTTGCCCTGCAGGCCGAGCTGTTCGCCGAGCGGTGTCGGCTGCATTGGCCGTCGCCCTGAGACGAATAGCGGTTCACCCACCCGCTTCTCCAGGATGGAGATGGTTCGCGATACGGCCGACTGCGTCATGCCGAGCATGGCGGCGGCTTCCGTTACGCCTCCAGTCTCGATGACGGCGGCGAGCTGAACAAGGTGATGTTCCACGATTTTCATAGCAAAATGCTATAGTATTTATGAACAATCTCATCAACGGCCGTTTTAGATAGGCTATATTTGCAGTGGTTGGCGAGTGGCTAAGAGCTGATTGCGAACCGATGGGGAGGAATGCGGAGGAGGAGCCGCTCCCCGGGGACGATCGATTGTTCTACAGAAGGAGGAGAACGATGGCACTTGTCAGCGGCTATCATCACTTGACCCTTTGCACCGACGGTGTGCAAGAGGACTATGATTTCTACACCAAAGCGTTGGGCCTTTATTCGGTCAAACGTACCGTGCTGTTCGATGGCACCATCCCTGTCTATCATCTCTATTACGGGTCTCGCAGTGGCGAGGCTTCGACGATCATCACCACCTTTCCGTTCCGCAAACCCGCCGTTTTCGGCAGGCGTGGTACGAACCAGTCGAAGATTATCCAGCAGGCGATCCCCGCCGGTGCGTGCGGCTACTGGGTCGAGCGGCTCAATGCCCGTGGCATCGAGGCTGCGAAGATATCTCGCTTCGGCATCGCGCGCGTAGCCTTCAAACATCCCTGCGGCATTCCGCATGAATTGGTGGAAAGCCCTTCCGACAACCGACCGCCCATCGTCAACGAGGCGCAAGGGGTTAAGGCCGAGCATGGTATCAAGGGTATCTACGGCGCGGCGATTGCCGTGTTTGACCGCACCGCCATGGATGACTTCCTGACTGTCGGCCTGTCGATGACGAAGGAAGCCGACAGCAACGAGGGACTGATGTTCTCCGTCCCAAACGCAAACGGTCCCAACAGCATGGTAGAAATCCTGCACGAAGCAAATAGCCCGCAGGGCACGTGGACGCTTGCCGGCGGCACTATTCATCATCTTGCGCTCAACACTGGCGACGAGCAGAACCAGCTGCAGCTGAAGGCGCATCTGGAGGGACTGGGATTCACCGACGTTTCCGACCAGAAGGACCGCAACTACTTCAAGTCCTGCTACGTCCGTTCGCCGGGCGGCGCGCTGTTCGAGATCGCCTGGTCGGTCGAGGGCGGCTGGGCGCTTGACGAACCGGCCGACCAGATCGGCACCACCCTAGTCTTCCCGCCGTGGTTCGAGAACCGTCGCGAAGAGCTGATCGCTGGCCTGGAACCGGCGAACTTCTAAGCTGGGAGATGGCGATGCATCATGAACCTCTCCTGCTCGGCGCTGCACCCGAGGAGGCCAAAGTCCACTGCGTCTTCATCCATGGGCGTACCCAGTCGCCTGAAGACATGCACGAGCAGGTGATCGGTCGGCTTAAGACGTTGGGCGTGGCTTTTGTACTGCCGCGCGCTGCCGGTAGAAGCTGGTACGGCGCGCGAGCTACGGAACGGTTGACGTCGGCAACGCGAGAGGAACTGGAATCCTCGCTGGCTTATATTCGCGGAGTTACCGACGAATTGACCTGTCGCCGTCACGCCACGCCTCTGCTGATCGGCGGCTTCAGCCAGGGCGCGTGCCTGGCTCTGGAATATGCAATGAAATGCGGGCCATGGCGGGGTGCCATGGTCAATCTTACTGGCTGCCGCGTCGGCACTTCGGAGTGCGACAGACCCTTTGCGGACCTTGATCGCATGCCGGTTTATTTGACCGGATCCGACAAGGATCCTTGGATTCCTGTCGATGCTTTTGCCGACGCTGCCGAAAGTCTTGCACGGGCACGGGCGAGTTTACGTTGCGACGTTCTGCCCGACCGCGCGCACGAGGTCTCGCCCCAAGAGATTGCGGGGCTTGAAACTATGCTCTCGACCCTTGTCCGCGGTGACGGCGTGGTTCTGTAACCGGCAAGCTGCGCTAGACAACACGTCGACAATTTTGAAATGAGCGGCGACAGCAATTGTCTTGCCAAAAGCAGCGCGGAAAAGGGCCGCTAAAGCTCAACCTGAAATCGTCCGATTAGCGGCTAGGGTTGTCGCCAGGGGCGTGGCGCGAACCGCCATTGCGCCGCGGAAGTGGGACGATAGCCTGTCGTGATCAACGATTTCGATGGTGCGAATTGTCGGCTCACGTCGATTTCTTGCGAAAAAGGCCTTGCGGTAGGACATGGAGGAGGTTTTGAACTGGATGTGGTAATGAGGACGGCGAAGATGCTGACCCTTTGATGAAATATGGAACGAGATGAGCCCATCCCAAGTCGAAAGCAGCGGCCTTAGAAAAATTAGGCTCTATGAGCAGCTTCACGAGCGATTGAGGGCAGAGATTCTCGCTGGAGCGGTGCCTGAAGGTGTTGTCTTGACCGAGGCCGCCCTTGCCGATCTGGTCGGCAGCAGCCGGGCGCCGGTTCGTCAGGCATTGCAGATGTTGTTCGATGGCGGCCTGATCGCGCGTCTCGAAGGGCGGGGCTTTATCGTTGGTAGGGCGGGGACACCACCGAAGCGGATCAAGCTCGGCGATTATCTCGGTAAATTGTTCGATGAAGATGGCGATAGGCCGGTATTCGCATGGCAGGCGCTTTACGAGGATGTCGAACGCATCGTCGTCCATCGCTCCTTTTTCGGCCGTTATCGCATCAATGAAAACGAGTTGGCACGGCATTTCGGCGTCGGGCGCGCCGTGGCGCGCGATGTGCTGCTGAGGCTCGAGACGCTTGGTATCACCGAAAAGGACGACAATTTTCGCTGGTCGATCGTCCCGCTCGACAGCCAGCGTATCCGTGACCTCTATGAGGTGCGCGAACAGATCGAGCCTGTGGCGCTCGCAAGCGCCTTGGGCGGGCTTTCCAGAGACCACGTCGACACAATGCTCGCGCGGCTGTCGCAGGCGCTTGCGGATTATCCCGATGTCTCGGCCTCGACCATGTATGAACTGGAGCTCGATCTTCATCTGCGCAGCCTTCAGGCTTGCCCGAACAAGGAGTTCCTGAGCATCCTGAAGCGGACGCACTGCATCCTTACGCTCAGCAAGCATATCGTCGGCAGTCGCATCAAGAGGCCGGAATACGAGCCCTTCCTGTCGGAGCACATCGGTGTCTTTAAAATGGTGCAAAACCGAGACGGGGAGGGGCTGCGCAAAGCCATGCGAGATCATATTCACAACTCGCAACCGAGTGTACAGGCACGCGCCGCCTATATCCGCGAGCAATACCAGCCGGACGAATACCCATTCATCGTCTGATGCGCGGCACCATCAGGTGATGGCGCCGACCTGCCAGGGGACGAATTCATTGTCGCCGTAGTCGAAGGTCTCACTCAGAGTCTTCTTGCCGGAGGCGACAGCGATGATCTCCTCGAAAATCCGTTCACCCGCCGCTTCGATCGTATCGTCGCCGCTGACGATGTCACCGCAATTGATGTCCATATCCTCGCGCATATGGTTATACATCTCTGTATTGGTGGCGATCTTGACGCAGGGTGCCGGCTTGAAGCCGGAGACGGACCCTCGGCCCGTCGTGAAGCAGATCACATTGCAGCCGCCCGCAACCTGGCCGGTGACGGCGACGGGATCGTAGCCGGGCGTGTCCATGAAGACGAAGCCGGGTTCGTCGACGATCTCAGAATATTCATAGACGGCTTTGAGCGGCATGGAGCCGCCCTTGGCGACCGCGCCGAGCGACTTTTCAAGGATGGTCGTCAATCCGCCGAGCTTGTTGCCATAGGACGGATTGTTGTTGAGTTCCGCTCCGTTGCGTCGGGTATAATCGCGCCACCAGTCGATTCTGGAGAGCAGCTTTTCGGCGACCGCGGGCGTGACCGCCCTGCGCGTCAGCAGGTGTTCCGCACCATAGATCTCCGGCGTTTCCGCCAGAACCGAGGTGCCGCCATTGCGCACGAGGAGATCGGAGGCATAGCCGAGCGCCGGATTGGCCGAAATGCCCGAATAGCCATCGGAGCCACCGCATTCCAGGGCGAGCTTGATGCCGGAAAGCGGCTGGACAGTGCGGGTGGCGGAATTGACCTCCGGCAGCATGTCCTTGATCATTTCGGATGCGGCAGCGATCGTCTTGCGGGTACCGCCGAGATCCTGGATCGTCATGGTGCGCAGCCGGTTTCCTTCCTCCAGCTTGTAATGCTCCAGAATGGGCGCGATCTGATTGGTTTCGCAGCCAAGCCCGATCATGAGGATACCGCCGAAATTCGGATGCCGCGCATAGCCCTGGAGGGTACGGGCCAGATACCGGTAGCCCTCCGACTGCGTGCTGACGGCACAGCCGCCGCCGTGGGTCAGCGCCACGACGCCATCGACATTGTCGAAGCCCTCGAGCCCGCCGGTGCGATTGAAATGTTCGGCGATGTATTTCGAGACGGTTGCCGAGCAATTGACCGTCGTGATGATGCCGATGAAATTGCGCGTGCCGACGCCGCCGGCACCGCGGTCAAAGCCCATGAAGGTCCGACATTCCTCGCGCGGCAGCATACCGGTCTCTTCGATATCGACGCTGAACTGGTAGGGATGGTCGGATTCGATCACAGCCAGGTTCTGCAGATGGACGTGGCCGCCGGCCGGAATGAACTGTGTCGCGACGCCGATCGGCTGGCCGAATTTGCGGATCTCCTGACCTGCCTGGATGTCGCGAACCGCGACCTTATGGCCCCGCGGGATCTGGTCTGCGGTAATCAAGCCATCGATGCCGGTCGGGCTGCCGGCGCGGATCATCACGCGAGCGACCGCAACATCGTCAATGGGGTTGAGAAGGATGACAGGCGAAACGGCGGACATGGGAAGTTCCGTATGGTTGGATTAATGTCTATTGCTAGCAATAGACAATTATTCGAGGGAAGACGTCAAGCAAGATCGACGTAGCGGGCAGGGCTTGCTTTCAGTCTCGGGGTTGGCGCGCCAGCCAAGCGGAAAGATCGGCTTCCGCACGTTCGAGCGCGCTATGGTTGAGGAGTTTTCTTAAGAAGGCCACGGCCACCGCGCGCGCTCTCAGATTGAAACGACCATCATCATCCTGACCGCCGAGCGGCTGATAGACGCCGAGTTTCACATAGAGCTGCTGCAATCGGTTCTGGACGCTGCGGACCGAGAGATTGCGCCGCTGGGCGATCGCACGATCGGTCAATCCAAGAGCGATATCGATCAGGATCTCATATTCGGCCTCGGTGAACCCGTTGACATTGCCGAGGCTCTTTTGCTGCATGCCGCGCACTTCGCGGTCAATCACGCACTGACTTTCGATGAAGATGCTGCGAAGCGCGAGCTTCAGGCGGTCGTCCGAGGCCGATTTCAGGACGTAGCCATAGACGGCGCCGGCAGGCACGATGCGCGAAACGCCGCGAACGTAGGCCTCGTCCGAATAGTTCGACCAGAAAAGAATGCGCGTCTCCGGTCGCTCCTTCCAGATCGTGCGGGCAGCCTCGATGCCATTGCGCTGGCTCATCTGCAGATCCATGACGATATGAGAGGACCTCAAATCCCGCGCCAGCCGCTCGCCCGTATTGCCATTTTCCGCTTCCAGCACGCCATCGCATTCGGGAAGTGCAGCGCGGATCGCTTCATTGAGATAGGAGCGATGGAGCGGATCGTCCTCGATAATCAGAACCTTCATGCGGCAGCTCCTCCGGCCGTTTGCGCGATGGCAGGCAGGCTGACACTGACAATCGTTCCACCGGACGTCGCAGCGGCCTTGATCGCGAAACGCGCTGAAATCAGCCGCGCTCGCGTGCGCATGTTTTCGATGCCGCCGCCAGATAATCTGCGGGTGTTTCCCAGTCCGACACCGTCATCGACGACATCAATGGTGACCGCACCCTCGGCCGCTTTCAGATGAACAGCGATGCTCTCAGCCTGGGCATGGCGAATGGCGTTGTTGATGGCCTCCTGCGCGATGCGGAACAGGGCAATCGACACCGATTGTTCAAGGCAGTCGATCGCGCCGCCGGTCTCGTCATTCAGTGTCCAGGACAAAGTCGCGCCGCTTTCCTGGATCGATCGTTCGAGATGGTTCTCGATCGCCTGCGCAAAACCGAACAGTTGAAGGACAGAGGGCTTGGCCTCCTCGATGATCTGGCGAAGATCGTGCATGCTGTGTTGCAACCCGCGAAAGAGCGGCTCAAGCGCTTCACCGGTGACATCGGGCTGGCGGGCAAGCCGTTCCAGCCGTCGGGAGAGACGGGTCAGATCGGCGAGAATCTGGTCGTGCAGATCCATGCCGATGCGCTGGCGTTCCGCTTCCAGCGCCTCGGTCAGCTTCAGGGCACCGAGACGCAGACCCTCTTCGCGGGCCCGAGCCTCGGCCTCGACGATCGCCGATCGTTTGGCCTGGTCGGCGGCGCGGATTGCAAAGAAGTGGGGTGCGAGGAGATCGGCAATCACGCGGGCACTTTCGATATCTCGCATCGTGTAGAGGCCGCTCTGGTGACTGGAGCAGGACAGGGCGCCGATGATATGACCCTGAACTTTAAGGGGCACGTGCAGACGGCTATGCAGCGATTGGTGAAAGATCGGGTGCGAGAAAGAACCCTGAAAATGGAATTGGGGATCGCTCCAGGCATCGTCGGTTAAGAGGTAATCGGTCTCGCCCCAGAGAAGCGTGCGGATGGGGCTGTTGCTCACGGGTGCGGGAAAGCGGCGACCCCAATCCGTTTCCAGGCCGCTCTCGTAGGCAGTATGAAATTGTTCGTCCATAAGGATGATGCAGACGTCGAGATGGTCATGCGGGATAACATGGCTGATCTCGGCAGCGACAGCCTGGATGACCGAGTGAAAGTCGAGCTGGCCGGCAAGAAGCCTCGATATGTTGAGATAATGGTCAAAGACCGATTGCGGCGCCAGATCGCGCAAGGACAAGCCCTCCCAGGCAATGCGCCGACCTCTGCTCCTCCGGCCGCGCAGCATGCAAATTTCCGACGCTATTAAGCGCCGATCCGAGCGATCCGTCTTGCGGACTTGCGCATCTTTTCTGCGGGATCCCGCAAGGTCCCGCCCTTTAAGCGCCTGTACAAGCGTCACAATCTCGGACATCCTGTTTCTACTGACAGGGCAACCTTCAGTGCAAATATTATTTTCGATCGTTCGTTGAGGAGCGCGCTCGGAAATCTTGGCCTGGAAGATGAAGTACAGGCACTTTGGGAGGAAAAAATGAATATTGCCAAGATGCTTATGGCATCCGCCGTTATCGCTTGCGTTGCCGCGCCGGGTGCTGCCTTTGCAGATACGTCATCCAAGAAAATTGCCTTGTCGAACAATTATGCCGGCAACTCCTGGCGCCAGGCCATGTTGACGAGCTGGCAGAAGGTAACGGGGGAAGCGGTCAAGACCGGTGTCGTTGCCGCGGCCGATCCGTTCACGACGGCAGAAAATCAGGCAACCGAGCAAGCCGCCCAGATCCAGAACATGATCCTGCAGGGCTATGATGCGATCGTCATCGATGCTGCCTCGCCGACGGCGCTGAACGGCGCGATCAAGGAAGCCTGCGATGCCAAGATCGTCGTCGTTTCCTTCGACGGCATCGTGACCGAACCCTGCGCCTGGCGCATCGCGGTCGATTTCAAGGGCATGGGTGCCAGCCAGATCGAATATCTCGCCAAGAAGATGCCGAAGGGTGGCAATGTGCTCGAAATCCGCGGGCTTGCCGGCGTCTCCGTCGATGACGAGATTTCCGCGGGTATCCATGCGGCTGCCGCCAAATATCCGCAGTTCAAGATTGTCGGTTCGGTTCACGGCGACTGGGCTCAGGATGTCGCCCAGCGCGCCGTTGCCGGGATTCTGCCGAGCCTTCCCGATATTGCCGCAGTCGTGACCCAGGGCGGTGACGGTTATGGTGCGGCACAGGCTTTCGCCGCCGCCAAGCGCCCCATGCCGACGATCGTCATGGGCAACCGCCAGGATGAACTTGCCTGGTGGAAGAAGGAGAAGGATGCCAGCGGCTACGAGACCATGTCGGTCTCGATCGCACCCGGCGTCTCCACGCTCGCCTTCTGGGTCGCCCAGCAGATTCTTGATGGCAAAGAGGTGAAGAAGGACCTAGTCGTTCCGTTCCTGCGCAT
Source organism: Martinezella sp. CNPSo 3957 (assembly GCF_057784395.1). Classification (NCBI taxonomy): domain Bacteria; kingdom Pseudomonadati; phylum Pseudomonadota; class Alphaproteobacteria; order Hyphomicrobiales; family Rhizobiaceae; genus Martinezella; species Martinezella sp. CNPSo 3957. The sequence goes on along the minus strand of NZ_JBXSOU010000004.1, from coordinate 6,283 downwards.
CGATCAGGACAATCTCGAAACCAATCTTGCCAACACGCAGGCCGGCGGTGTCGCGAATGTCGAATATACGCTCGACGACGCAAAGAAGGTGATCGCCGCGGCGAAGTAACCGATATCTGCGAGCCATAGAGACGGGTGCCGCCGATGAAAAGGCGGCGCCTGCCGATCAAACGCCCAACCCGGACGATCCATGATTGCAGCCAAAGACAATACTTTGAAGAGACAGGATGCCGGCCCGCAGGCCGTCGTCTCCGCCCGTGGCATCAAGGTTCATTTCGGCGCAGTAAAAGCGCTCGATGGCGCCGATCTGACGGTTCTTGCCGGCGAGTGCATCGGGCTTGTTGGCCATAATGGCGCCGGAAAATCGACGATCGTCAACGTCATCAACGGCGGCCTCAGCCCGCACGAGGGCAGCGTTGCCTATGAGGGAGACGACAGCGTGCACGGCATCAATGCGGCGCGCGCCCACGGCATACGCTGCGTCTTTCAGGAATTGTCACTCGCGCCGAATCTCACCGTCGTCGAGAACATGCGGGTGGTCCATCGCGGCCTTGCCGGCTGGAGCTGGCGTCGGCAGGCGGCCACAATCGTTCGCGCCAAGCTCGACGAAATTTTCGCCGGTCACAGGATCGACGTCATGCGGACCGTCGGCGAACTCTCGATCGCCGAGCGGCAGATGGTGGAGATCGCGATCACCTTTTGTGCCGTTGGCGAGAAGCCGAAGCTGGTCATCCTCGATGAGCCGACCTCATCCCTCGATGCCGGACTTGCCGCCCAGTTGATGGCCTATGTGCGCAGCTTCGTGCAAGCAGGCGGTGCGGTCATGCTGATCTCGCATATTCTCGGTGAGATCCTTTCGACTGCAAGCCGAATTCTTGTCATGAAGGACGGCCGCGTCGTCGCCGATCGCATCGCTCGGGACTTCACCGTCCATAGCCTGGTCCAGGCGATGGGTAGTGTCGTCAAGGAGCAGGACCGCTCGCGCAGGGGCGGGGAAGGCGCCGCATCGTCTCCTCTGCTGGCGCTTCCGGCGCGAGGAGGCAGAGGCCTTGGCTTCAATGCTCGGAAGGGCGAGGTGATAGGGCTTGCCGGGCTTGCCGGCCATGGCCAGACCGACATGCTGCTCGATCTTCATCGTTCGCTTTCACATAACTGGCTGCCGGGTAGGCAAGGCAATATCACCTTCGTCGCCGGCGACCGCAGCTTGAACGGCACCTTTCCGCTTTGGAGCATCCTGAAAAATCTCAGTATTGCCTCGCTCAGCGATTTTTCGCGTCTGTCGGTCGTCGATCGCGGGCGCGAGGATCGCCTCGGAGCGGACTGGAAGGGCCGTATCGAAATCCGTACGCCGACGATGGCGAGCGGCATCTTGTCCTTGTCGGGCGGTAATCAGCAGAAGGTGCTCTTCGCCCGCGCCTTGGCGACGACCGCGCCGATCGTGCTGATGGATGATCCGATGCGCGGTGTCGACATCGGTACCAAGCAGGAAGTTTACAGGATATTGAGCGACGAGGCTTCGTCCGGCCGGACATTTATCTGGTATTCGACGGAAATGGACGAGATCCGGCTCTGCGACCGCGCTTATGTCTTTCGCGACGGCGCCATCGTCGCCGAGCTGGTCGGAGAAGACATCACGGAGGAAAATGTGCTGGCGGCTTCCTTTGCCGGGGAGGGCGCATGAGCCGTCCGTCCTCCGCTACCCTGCGCCTGCTCATTCCGGCGCTATCGCTCGCCGTCCTGCTCGCTGCGGTCTTTTATCTGCAGCCGCGCGCCATGAGCTATATCGGCCTCAATCTGCTCTTCAATCTCGCCGTACCGATTGCTTTGGCGACGATTGCGCAGATGATGATCATGTCGGTCAACGATCTCGATCTCTCGATGGGGACCTTCGTCAGCTTCACGGCCTGTGTGGCAGCGACCTATCTGCAATCTGCTCCGCTCGTCGGTATCCTCATTCTGGCGGCTGCAATTGCGGTCTATGCCGCAATCGGCATTGTCATCTATATCAGAGATCTGCCATCGATCGTGGTGACGCTCGGCATGAGCTTCGTCTGGGGCGGCCTGGCTGTCCTGCTGCTGCCGGCGCCGGGCGGCACTGCGCCCGATTGGGCGCGCTGGCTGATGACTTCGAAGCCGCCGCTCGTCCCCATTGCGATCATAGCCAGCCTCCTTATCGCGCTGTTCGCCCATCTGATCGTCATGCGCTCTTCCTTCGGGGTGCTGATCCGCGGTGTGGGCGGCAATCAGCGGTCGCTGCAGCGTGCCGGCTGGTCCGTCGTCAGCCTGCGTGCCGCGGCCTATGCGCTGGCGGGCTTCTTTGCCGTATTGGCCGGCATTGCGCTGGTCGGGCTGACCACTTCGGCGGATGCGAATATCGCGCTGCGTTACACATTGCTGTCGATCGCCGGCGTCATCCTCGGTGGTGGAGAGTTTACCGGCGGCCGCGTCTCGCCGGTGGGGGCCGTCATCGGCGCGCTGACATTGACCCTGGCGGGCTCCTTCCTATCGTTTCTGCGGATATCGCCCGACTGGCAGATCGGTGCGCAGGGCGCAATCCTGATTATTGTGCTCGCCCTCAGGCTCTTGCTCAATCGCTTCGAAAAGCGGGAGAAACAATCATGATCGCGCTTGCCGTGCTCGGCCGCAAACCCTGGATATGGTCCTTTGTCGCCGCAATCGCGGTGTGGATCATCACCGTTCTCTTTACCGGCGGCGCCAGTTCCATCGGCCTGTCGCAGGCGGCACTCACCTTTGCGGCATTCTCTGTTATCGTCGGCATCGGGCAGATGTTCGTCATCACGCTCGGGCCGGGCAATATCGATCTTTCCGTGCCGGCAACGATGACGCTTGCCGGTACGCTCGCGCTGAAACTCATGAATGTCGAAGACGGCATGATCGTGCCGGGCCTGCTGGTGTCGGTCGTCATCGGCCTTGGCATCGGGATCGGCAATTATGCCCTGATCAAGCTGCTGCGCATTCCGCCGATCATCGCAACACTCTCCATGAGCTTCATCATTCAGTCGACTGCCATCTGGAGCAACCGCGGCCTTCGCATCAAGCCGCCCGAATATCTGGCCGAATTCACGACATCGGGGGTGTTTGGCATACCAAATGTCGCCATCGTCGCCCTGCTGCTATCGGCGCTTGCGTGGGTTCTCCTGGAAAAGACCATCTATGGCCGCTGGATCTCGGCGATCGGCCAGAGCATGTTCGCGGCGCGCATGGCCGGCATTCCCGTCGACGGAACGCGTCTTGCGACCTATGTGCTCTGCGCCATCCTCGCCTCGATCTGCGGCTATCTGCTGGCGAGCTTCTCCGGCGGTGCGGCCCTCAACATGGGCGCGGAATATTTGCTGATGTCGATTGCCGTCGTCATCATCGGCGGGACGGCTGTTGCCGGCGGCGATTCCAACGTACCGGGCATCTGGGGCGCCTCGCTGTTCATGTTTCTGGTCGTCTCCATGCTGAACACTTACGGTTTCGGCGCAGGCCCAAGGCTTGTTCTGACCGGCCTGATCATTATTGCCGTCATTCTCGTTGCCGGCGGTCGCCCCGCTGGCGGGCGCTGACACTTTTCTCCCAAGACCCCTACAGGAAAACTGCGATGCCGACCGAAGCCTCCATTTACGAAATCTACGACACGTGCTTCCGCAATCTGATCGTCCCGAGCGCCGGCCTGGAGGAACTTTACTCGGATTGCCGTTGGGCCGAGGGGCCGGTCTGGTTTGCCGATGCCGGATGCCTGATCTGGAGCGACATTCCCAACGAGCGCATGCTGCGCTGGGTGCCGGGCGGGAATGTCTCGATCTTTCGCGCGCCCTCGAACTTCGCCAACGGCAATACGCGCGATCGCCAAGGGCGATTGATATCCTGCGAACATGGCGGCCGGCGTGTCACACGCACGGAGATCGATGGCTCCATCACTGTTCTTGCCGACAGTTATAAGGGCAAGCGCCTGAATTCACCCAACGACGTGATCGTCCGCTCGGACGGAACGATCTGGTTTACCGACCCGACCTACGGCATTCTCTCCAATTACGAGGGTTACAAGGCGGAGCCGGAGCAGCCGACCTGCAACGTCTACCGCCTCGATCCGGCCACCGGCGAACTGGATGTCATGGCGGACGATTTCCGCCAGCCGAACGGCTTGGCCTTTTCCCCGGACGAGACGAAACTCTATGTCGCCGACTCCGCCGCAAGCCACGACGTCAGCGCCCCCCGCCACATTCGTGTCTTCGATGTCGCAGACGGCAAGAAACTCGCAAACGCCCAGGTCTTCTGCAACATCGACACCGGCATTCCGGACGGCTTCCGTGCCGACATAGACGGCAACATATGGACAAGCGCCGGCGACGGCGTTCATTGTTTTGCACCGGACGGCGGTTTGATCGGCAAGATCAAGATACCCCAGACGGTCGCCAATCTTACATTTGGCGGCCCGAAGCGGAACCAGCTTTTTGTTGCGGCAACGCGGTCGCTTTATCGTGTCTTTACGACGACGACTGGGGTGGAGATGCTTTGAATGGTTGGAGTATTGCAAATAAAACGGTTTGCGTTGATAGGTAACTGATGTTCTACATCCCACGATGTACCGTCCACGCTGATCTGTGATTGGCTTTCCATGGATGAGCGAGGGGAGCTTCGCGATTTAAACTGCATCGGAAGAGTCTCGTGAAGATCGATGACGATCTTTCCGCGTGCTAGCACGTCATGTTCAATTAGGTTGTAAGCCCACGGTGAGGGCCGCCTTGCGATGACGGGCTGCTGATTGCCAGTCCTAGTGGTAATACTAGGAGTAGTTATATGATGAAGCATCCGATTGAGGTGATCACGTCGGTAGAGCGCCGTCGGCGGTGGTCGCTCAAAGATAAAGAGCGCCTCGTCGCTGCCTGCTTTGAGCCAGACGCGGTAATCTCTGAGATTGCCCGCGCAGCTGGCATTCATGTCAGTCAACTCTTTCGCTGGCGAAAGGAGCTTTGCCGGATCGAGGGGCCAACAGTAGGTCAGAGCGTAAGGCGCGGCTCCTAGAGCAGATGGAACTGCAACTCGAGGAGTTGGAAGCGGACGCCGGTGAGGATGAACTGGCGGCGGAGGAGATCGCAGCCAAAGTTTCAGCCGTCAAAGCCTTCGAGCGCAAGCGTCCTTCACGCAAGCCCTTCCCGGAACACCTGCCGCGTGAGCGCGTCATTATCGCCGCTCCCGCAAATTGCGCCTGCTGCGGCTCCACCAAACTGTCGAAGCTTGGTGAGGACGTTACCGAGACCCTGGAGGTCGTCACGCGTCAGTGGAAGGTCATCCAGACGGTGCGGGAGAAGTTTACCTGCCGCGAGTGTGAGAAGATCACGCAGCCACCGGCTCCCTTCTATGTGACGCCACTCGGCTTTGCCGGGCTAAACCTGCTCGCGATGATCCTGTTCGAGAAGTTCGCTCAGCACCAGCCGCTCAATCGCCAGAGCGAACGCTATGCCCGCGAGGGCGTCGACCTTAGTTTCTCAACGTTGGCCGACCAGATCGGAGCATGTGCCGCGGCGTTGAAACGCTGCGCCGATCTCGCCTATCGCGCTGGAAGCCGTCAAACGGATCGACGCCCTGTTCGATATCGAGCGGGAGATCAACGGGCTTGCCGCCGATCAACGCCTGGAGCGTCGCCGGAGAGACAGTCTGCCGCTCGTCGGCGATCTGAGGGACTGGCTTCAAACCGAGCGGTTAAAGCTGTCACGCAGTTCTCCGGTCGCAGAGGCGATCGACTACATGCTCAAGCGTTGGGATGGCTTTACGTCATTCCTGGAGGATGGCGGAATCTGCCTGACGAACAATGCCGCCGAGCGAGCGCTCAGAGGCTTTGCGCTCGGCAGAAAATCGTGGCTCTTGCTGGATCAGACCGCGGTGCAGATCGTGCAGCCTTCATGGCCACGCTGATCATGACGGCGAAGCTCAACGACATTGATCTGCAGGTATGGCTTGCCGACATTCTTGCCCGTATAGCAGACGCGCCGATTACCAAGCTGGAGCAACTGCTTCCTTGGAATTGGACACCGTCCACTATCGTCGCTCACGCGGCCTGACCTGCTCAGCATACGCCTGCTCTTGACCCCTGAAATTGAGGAAGTAGGCTGTCGCTTCCCCGACAGATGCGGACGGCCGTGTTATCTTACCTCTGGTGCTAAATGGCGTGGATGGGGGCTCGCACGCGGACTCTCGATCGGAGGAAGTAGCGCCCAGTGTCAGTACCGGAGCAATACTCCCCAATAGTGCCGTTTGAATCTTCCCCAGGTGCTGCGGC